>CAZJOP010000129.1:0-5467 GCA_964547695.1 uncultured Syntrophorhabdaceae bacterium | reverse complement strand
CTTTTTTCAACTTGTTTTTTGTGGTACAGCAGCAACTATTGTTTCTGGCGCTGTTGCCGAAAGGATTAAATACAAATCATTTATTGTATTCACTTTTATAATGGCGATCTTTATTTACCCTGTTATAGGTCACTGGATCTGGGGAGGAGGCTGGCTTTCGAAACTCGGTATGTTTGACTTTGCTGGCTCTACAGTTGTCCATTCTGTTGGCGGCTGGGCTGCCCTTACAGGCATATTGGTTCTTGGCCCACGCTTTGGAAAATATGGAAAAGACGGAAAAATAAATCCAATACCGGGTCATAACATTAGCCTCGCAACATTGGGTGTTTTTGTTCTCTGGCTTGGTTGGTTTGGTTTTAACCCAGGCTCAACGATGGCAGCAGACCCCGTTGCTATTTCTCATGTTGTATTAACAACAAATACGGCAGCAATTGCAGCGATTTTGAGTTCTACCATAACAGCATGGCTGATGCTTGGAAAACCAGACCTGGGAATGACGCTCAATGGTTGTCTTGCCGGCCTTGTGGCAATCACTGCACCTTGCGCATTTGTGAGTGTAGGAAGTTCAATAATAATTGGTGTAATAGCTGGTATACTCGTGGTTTTAGCTATTATCTTCTTCGATAGGGCGAAGATTGATGACCCCGTAGGTGCCTTATCGGTCCACCTTGTGAATGGAATTTTTGGAACCATTGCGGTTGGTTTATTTGCTCAGGATAAAATTACAGGAACGGCAACAGGTAATGGATTGTTTTTTGGCGGTGGTGTAACACTTCTTGGTGCCCAGTTAATTGGTGTTTTTGCGTCAGGGGCATTTACCTTTATTGTTTCATTGGCGGCATGGTTGATTATCAAGGCCACAATGGGTTTAAGGGTATCATTTCAAGAAGAGATTGAGGGTCTTGATATCGGTGAACACGGTAATACTGCCTATCCAGAATTTATCACAAGAAAACCTATTTATTCGGTTTTCTCTTATACCTCAAAGGAAGACATAGTGCCTGCAAGCGAAACGTCTTTAATCAGGGAGGGTAGATTATGAAACATATAATTGCAATAATACGTCCTGAGAAATTAGATAGCGTGCGTAATGCGTTAGAAAAGGCTGGCTGTACTGGTTTAATGATCTCAGAGGTTTCAGGTCACGGTAAACAAAAGGGTATTGTGCAGCAATGGCGAGGAGAAAAGTTTAAGGTAGATTTGATACCTAAAATTAAATTGGAATTAGTGGTCAGCGATAGTGCGTTACCGATCATAAAAAAAGCTATCATTGAAAGTGCCAGAACAGGCGAAATAGGAGATGGTAAAATATTTGTTTCAGATGTGTCAGAGGTGATTAGAATCAGGACAGGAGAAGAGGGTGAGCCTGCATTATAAACCATTACTGTAAAGTGCAATAAAATAGTAGGTAAGTAGGCTACTAAAAATATTTTGATTTAACCGAACCTGAAAAGAAACTTTGGTTGCTGTAAAATATTAAACAGGGGTGTCCAATCTACCAATATGTAGAAGAGACACCTTTGTTTCTTTTTAAAAGCACAGCATATCCACACATCCAACAAAAAAGTAAAAGTTTTCAAGCCTTGTTAGGTGTTTCTTAATTTGTTGCAAAACCCATGCATTCTTAAGGTTTTTAAAATCGGGCTAATTATGAAAACTTTCATATTGGAGCATATATATATTAAGGCATACAATTTGCATATAAAATTTACGGCATGTGCGAAAATGATAGGGATTTATTACATAAGGCAAATAAAAATAAAATCTTCAGAACGTTTTAAATAGGTTTTATTTCAATGAAAATGGAAATAAAAGGCCAGATATGAATATATGACTTAAACAAGGAGGAAAAACATGTGCAGGCTATCTGCAATCACATCGGCAAATTTTATATCACCCATGGAGAATATCTATGCCCTTGAAACAATGAAGGAAGGCCACGATGGCTCAGGGATGGGGCTTGTTTTAAAGGATCTGGGAGGTGTATTTAAAGACCTAAAAGACTACCCTATCCTATCCGGTATATGTAATGAAAAGGGAAAATCAGTGCTGGATGAATATATGAAGGCTCAAGGCTTCAAACTACTCTCCGAATGGTCACCTGACATAAGGCCCGTAAAAGGCATTACCAAAAGGGGCCATTATTTTGCAAGGGTATATGATTATCCTCTGGAATATAAAGAAAAATCCCATGAGGAGAAAGAGACCCTCTTGCTCTTTACAAGGATAATATTAAGGCAGATGGGAGAGGAAGATGCCTCCATTATTGTATTTAGTTTTTATCCTGATATCGTAACTCTAAAAGAGGTTGGCGATCCTTTAGCATTAGGTGAATTCTTTAACCTTGAAAACGGTGATTTAAAGGCAAAGATCATCTTTGCCCAGGGCAGACAGAATACAAACTATTCTATAAACCTGTATGCATGTCATCCCTTTTTTATTCAGGGCTTTGCTACCATGACAAATGGAGAAAATACTGCTTTTGTGCCCATAAGGGATTATCTTAAGTCCAGGGGCTTTATAGGCTACACAGGTTATAACAGTGATAGCGAGGTCTTTACCCACATCCTCCATTTTACAGTAAAAAGGCTTAATATCCCCCTCGTTTATTATAAGGATATTATTACACCCTTAAAACAAAAGGAGATGGAAAATAGACCGGACAGAGATGCCCTTTTAGCATTAAAGAGGTCTCTGAGATACCTTACCATTGATGGGCCAAACTGCGTAATAGGATTTATCCCTGACGGCACATGTTTTATGGTACAGGACTCAAAAAAATTAAGACCAGGCGTTGTAGGTGGCATTCCTGGAAAATACTGCCTTATGTCTGAGGTCTGCGGGATAGATAGGGTTATCAAAGAAAGGGACAGGACAAAAGATGTCTATCCCATGAAATACGATATGGTGATAGTCCCACCAGGGGCAGGTGAAATTTTAGTATGGAACCAGCTAAAGGCAGGTTTAATGGAAAGACACAGAGAATATCCCATAAATAAAACGGCAGGTGTTATACAATGAAGTCAGAATCCGAATCCAACCAGTTAACCCTGAAAGATTTTCCATATGTTATCCAATGGAAGGAAGACAGGTGTAAAAGATGTGGTCAGTGCACATCCGTATGCCCGGTAGGGGCCATCAAACCCTCTGTGAAAATGATCAGAAGCGTTGAATCAGAGGGTATGTTGCCACAGCCAAAAATAAAAGTTAAGGCAATACATATTATTGAACAGGTAAGAGACATAGAGCGCTATTGCACAGGATGTGCTATGTGTCAGTTTGTCTGTCCCAACGAGGCAATAGAGCCTGTTTATAACCCCCAGCATAGATTCTTTCATTTTAAAAACACATCCGGCGAACCTTACAAAAGGGGTGGCAGGAGAAATGACCCAAACCCTTCAACCTTAGACAGGATAAAATTTACCCGCATCTCCATGCTCACAGACCCCGCCCTCGATGCAGGCAGGCATGAGTTCAGGATAAGGACCTACCTCGGGAGGTTGGTTCAGCCTGAAAATCTACCTCTTAAGACAAAAGACGATATTCTAACCTTAAAAAGTGATAAAGAGGTGTTTATCCCACCGGTAAGGGAGATATTCCCGGTGATGATAGGCTCCATGTCTGTGGGTGCCCTATCTCCTCCCATGTGGGAAGGCCTTGCCATGGGTGTGGCATATTTAAATGAGGTGGAGGGTATCCCGGTTGTTATGGCTACAGGCGAAGGAGGGATACCACCGAAACTGCTTAAATCCCGTTATCTGAAATACTTTATACTGCAGATTGCATCCGGCTATTTCGGCTGGGATGAGATCATCCATAGCCTGCCTTATATGGTAGAAGACCCTGCTGCAATAGAGATAAAATACGGTCAAGGTGCAAAGCCCGGTGACGGAGGCTTACTTATGGCGCAAAAGGTAATAAAACTTATCGCCAAGATAAGGGGTGTGCCGGAGGGGGTTGACCTTGCCTCACCGCCCACGCATCAGACCAAATACTCCATAGAAGAGGCAGTGGCAAAGATGATACAGTCCATGTCCATGGCATTCGGTTTTAGAATACCTGTATATCCCAAGATATCAGGGACAAAAACGGCAATGGCGGTACTCAACAATCTTGCAAGAAATCCGTATGCAGGGGCGCTTGCCATAGACGGTGAAGACGGAGGCACAGGCGCTGCATATAATGTCTCCCTTGATAAGATGGGACATCCCATTGCATCCAACATCAGGGATTGTTATCTGGAACTGGTAAAGCAGGGGAAACAGAATGAACTCCCTCTCATTGCAGGGGGTGGCATTGGTAAAAAAGGCAATCTTGCGGCAAATACAGCGGCACTTATCATGCTCGGGGCATCTGCTGTTCAGGTGGGTAAATACATCATGCAGGCAACAGCGGGCTGTCTTGGTGACGAGTTAAATAGATGTAATATCTGTAACATAGGTAAATGTCCAAGGGGCATTGCAACTCAGGATCCAAAGCTCTACAGAAGACTTGATTCAGAAAAGGTGGCAGAGAGGCTTGTAGAAGTCTTTCGTAGTTGTGAGATAGAGCTTAAAAAGATCTTTGCCCCGATGGGCAGAAGCACTGAACTGCCCATCGGGATGTCAGATGCCTTAGGTATAGATGATAAAGATATGGCAGAAAGGTTGGGTATCTCCTATGTGTGCTAAAAAATTAGAACTTTTAAATGAACATACAGATATAATTAAGTGGGTAGACGAAAAAACCGCTATTATAAAAGGAAACACAGGAAAAGAACGTATATCTTCCCGATTGCTGGAAGAGTATATCCAGGAGGCAGTCAGTAAAGGTGCAAGAAATTTAGAGATATACGCAGATGGTCAGCACGGGATAGGTGGAAGGCTCTGGCCAAGAGGAGAAACTATAAAAATTATAGTCCACAGTCCAGTTGGTCAGAGGTGTGGCTCCATGGGGATGTTTGGAACAGAGATTGTAGTATACGGTTCTGCCTCTGATGATATAGGATGGCTAAACTGCGGGGCAAAGATTACGGTCCTCGGTGATGTGGGAAATGGTGCGTTCAATGCTGCTGCCCAGGGGGTGCTTTATGTTCAGGGCAGTGGTGGTGCAAGGTGCGATACCCTCACAAAACACAACCCCAGGTTTGACCCGCCCCAATCCTGGTATCTAAGGGATGTGGGAGATAGCTTTGCTGAATTCAAGGCAGGAGGGATTTCTGTTGTCTGCGGTGTGAACCCGAGAAATCCTGATAATGTCCTTGGTTACAGACCCTGTGTGGGTATGGTGGGTGGTATCATTTACTTTAGAGGGAAGATTCAAGGGTTTAGCGAACATGATGTAAGACTTCTTGACATCTCTGAAACGGACTGGATATGGCTAAAAGAAAATATGAAACCCTTTCTGTCTGACATAGATAGACTGGACCTATACGATGAGCTTTCATCTAATTTAGAAGAATGGAAAAAACTTGTCCCTTTTACCCCTG
>CAZJOP010000128.1:0-5514 GCA_964547695.1 uncultured Syntrophorhabdaceae bacterium | reverse complement strand
AGTCAGAAGAAGAAACAATAAGACTTTATAGATACAGGCGCTCACCAGGCAGGTTTTTACTTTACCACCATGCCACATTCGTTAAAGACATCACCACTGCCATAAAAAAGATGGAGGATAAGGCTGTTGATTTACGTTCCAGCCTCATCATCATTGACCCTAAAAGGGATTTAATAGATGCTTCTAAAAATATCTCATTGCCCTTAGAAAAAGATGGAAGACATCAGGGCAGCGTTAAGATTTTAACTTACAAGCCCGATAGAATAGAACTCAAATGTGAAAGTATTGGGGATTCATATCTATATATCTCAGATACCTTTTATACAGGCTGGAAGGCATATATAGATGGCAAAAAGACAGATATTTATAAGGCAAATATTGCCTTCAGGGCAATCTATGTGCCTGAAGGAAGTCACACCGTTATCTTTAAATATATGCCTTTATCGTTTTTTGTGGGCATTATCTTTACATGTCTCGGGATATTTCTTTTGTTCTATCTTATAAAAAACTCAGATGATTAAATATTTTATGGAAGTAGATTATCCATAAAAAGACCTTAAAGCCCATAGATTTTTAACTATTTCATGTAGCAGACATTTTCAAAAAGTGCATCAAATAAAACAGATCTGATGGGTGTCACCTTCACATTTTCCAGTTTCTTTTCATCATTTTTTAATATCTTATATGTGCGTTTTTCGCAATTTATCTCAATGTTAACCCTTTCCACTTCCTCTTCTTTATCTTTTACGACCATTACCTTTTTTTGCCACACCCTGACTATTTTTTTATCTGGTTTTTCAATGCCTTCTTTATCGAAATAGTATTTTTCTTCATCTTGAGAATTATAGAACAAAATCCATTTTTCTGCTAAGGCACTCTTGGTAAAATTAAGTAGCATTACACTAAAGATCATAGAGGCAATAACAACAGGTAATAGAAGGCGTCTAATCAATATCTTCATGATTTAAAGTTCAAAATCTTCGAGCTGTTCCAAAACATATTTTCTCATTTCCTGAGGGGTAGGGCTTTCGTAGAGAAATGTGCCGCTGTCATACCATGGAAGGAGTATATCTTTAAACTGGCTACCGCAATCGCACTTACTGTCTATCTCCTTGTTTAAAGGTGTGATCATGTCGGCAAAACATTTCTCGCATCTTAATACCCTTTTTGAACCAGACATCTTACCCCTTTTTGCAATGGGCTTTCCTTCTATTTCTATGATATCCATAGCAAAATCTATAACCCTTGCATTGGTTATGGATGTGCCTACACCGTATGCATCTACAAGTTTATTTAATTCGAGGATCTTATATTCATCAATGCCACCACTTACGAATATCTTAACGTGGTTAAATCCCCTTATATCTAATTCCCACCTTACCTCTTCTATGATCTTTAAAAAATCACCCCTTCTTGTAGAGGGCGTGTCAAGCCTTATGGCATAGAGTCTGTCTTTCAGTGCCTCCGCAACCCTTATTGCCTCTATCTTTTCGTCGTTGAAGGTATCTATTAATGATACCCTTCTCACCTTTTTATCTATTATTTCGTCAAATGCCCTTGTTGCCTCAACTGTGTCGCCGAAAAGTAGAATCAGTGCATGGGGCATTGTTCCTGCTGGCTCTTCTCCCAATACCTCTGCATCATAAACAACGGAAACCCCGTCACAACCTCCAATAAAGGCACTTCTTTCCACCATAGGTGCTATGACAGGATGGATTCTTCTGGCGCCAAAACTCATCACATTTCTTTTGCCTGCTGCCTTTTTACACCTTGCTGCCTTTGTGGCAACCCCTGAAGACTGGCATATCAGTCCCAGTATTGTAGTCTCAAGTATGCCGAACTCCGAATACAAACCCTCTATTTCCAATACAGGCTGGTAAGGTTTAATAATAGTTCCTTCCCTCATGGCCCTTACTTTTATGTTTAGACCTTCGATTACCTTTCCCACCTCTTCTAAACCTGTGAACACTGCCCATGGAATCCCCTCAGGAAGCCTCTTTACTATAAATTCTGCCTTTACCCATTTATCAATACCCTTTTTTTTCAGTATTTCCATTGTGTTTACAAAATAGACATCCGTTATCTTACCTTTTTTGATATCATCGAAATTTGCCGTGTAAAACATGCTCACCCCTTCTATCTATTGGTCTATGAATAGATATTAATCAATTTTTATAGAGGTTGTAAATAGAATTGTTTGGCAGGGATTTAATTTTTTAAACCCAAACTTGACAGGAAACCATACTTTTTTTACAATTAGCTTGAGCGCCAATTATGAAGGTTGTCTATAAGGTATGGATAGATAATAATGGAAAGGCCTTTGGAGAGGGGCCTTACAGGCTTTTAAAGCTCATTGAAAAAACTGGTTCCCTGCACAAGGCAGCTTTCGAGATGGGCATGTCATACCGTAAGGCCTTTGATGTTATTCAAAGGGCCGAATCAAGACTCGGTATTGTGTTTCTTGTAAGAAAGATAGGAGGAGAATCAGGAGGTGGTTCTAAATTAACAGAGGAAGGAAGGGCCTTTATGGAGATATACGAGAGATTCCATAAAGAATTAGCGGAAACAGTAGAAAAGATTTACAAAAGATATTTTGCCTCACCCCCTGAAGATAAGCTAAAAAACCCATGAGTAATCTATGCGCCGTTATTCTGGCCTCTGGCTCTTCAAAAAGATTGGGGTTTAATAAACTTCTTGTTAAGATAGATAAAAAGACCGTGATTGAAAGATCGATGGAGCCTTTTTTTATTTCTTCCATAGATAAAATATTTGTTGTCGTTGGCTTTGAGAAAGAAAGGATTCTAAAGATAATTGAGTGCCATCCTGCTGAGATTATAGAAAATCCGTTTTATTCACAGGGTATGTCTGCGTCCATAAGGGTAGCCCTTCCATATATAAAGGGTTATGAAGGTGTGTTTTTTCAGCTCGGGGATAGGCCATTTCTGGACAAAACACTGATAGAAAAGATGGTGCATACCTTTCAAGAAAACGATAAAGACATTATAGTGCCGGTATATAATAAGAAAAAAGGACACCCTGTGCTTATAAGACCAGCGCCATACATAGAAGAGATGGAGAAAGTAAAAGGTGATATGGGGTTGAGAGAAATTATAGATAAATATAGAGAAAATGTGTTATTTATAGAGTCACAGGAAGGTGTTTTAACAGGATTGGATACACAGGAAGACATAGAAAATTTAAAGAAAAGGGGTTATGAAATTGAAAAAGATTAAGGTTGAAGATGCAGTGGGGAAGATTCTGGCACACGATATAACAGAGATCAT
Source organism: uncultured Syntrophorhabdaceae bacterium (assembly GCA_964547695.1). GTDB lineage: Bacteria > Desulfobacterota > Syntrophorhabdia > Syntrophorhabdales > Syntrophorhabdaceae > JAKORG01. Next base: position 2,230 of record CAZJOP010000128.1, on the reverse strand, counting down.
CCCTGGCAAAAAAAAGGATGTGGCCTTCAAAAGGGGAAAGGTTATTGAAAAAGAGGATATTGAGAGACTGCTTGATCTGGGAAAGGTTCATGTATACGTATTTGAAAGAGAGATAAAGGGTGTCCATGAAGAAGAGGCTGCATTAAGGATTGCAGAATCCATTAAAGACGAAAATATGGAACTGATGCCTCCAAAGGAAGGAAAGGTGAGCATCAAAAGCAAGGTAGACGGTCTTTTTTACGTAAATTTAAAACATCTTATCGAAATTAATAAGATAAAGGATGTGCTATTAAGCGTGGTGCCCAACAGACACCCTGTAAAAAAAGGTGACATAGTGGCTGCCACGAGGATAATACCGTTATACATCAAGGAAAAAGAACTAAAGAAGGTGGAGAAGGTTGGCGAGAAGGGTATAATATCCATAAAACCATTTAAGTTTTTTAAGATCGGACTTGTTATTACAGGTAGTGAGGTTTCAAGCGGCAGGGTAAAAGATGCGTCTTACATGGTAGAGGGTAAGTTAAAAGGATACGGTCATGAAATCGTAGACAAAAAGATTGTCCCTGATAATATAGGTAAGATAAAGGGTGCCATCATTGACATGTTTCAACAGGGAGCTGAGATGGTTATAACAACAGGTGGTTTGTCCGTAGACCCTGACGATGTGACAAAAGAAGGTGTTGAAGCAACCGGTGCCGAGGTGTTATTTTACGGAACCCCGGTGTTTCCCGGGGCAATGTTTCTTGTGGCCCGACTTAAAGGAAGGTATATACTGGGCGCCCCGGCGTGCGTTTATTATAACAGATATACGGTGCTTGATATGGTCCTCACAAGGCTCATGGCAGGGGAGAGGATGCACAGAAGTGATATAATAAAACTATCTTACGGCGGGTTGTGTTTACAGTGCGATGTGTGTCATTATCCAAACTGTTTTTTTGGAAAGGGTATGTAGGTGAAAATGAAAAATAGAGATGTAACAATTATCATTAAAGGTGCTGGAGAAATGGCAACAGGTATTGCCCACAGGCTCTATATGGCAAATTTCAAAAGAATACTTATGACAGAGATTGAAAAACCCATAAGTGTTCGAAGGTTTGTAGCATTTTCAGAGGCAGTTTATGAAAACACCATGACAGTAGAAGGTGTTACGGCAGAATTGATAAAAGGCTTAAAAGAAATAGATGGAGTTTGGGATAAAGAAAGAATAGGTGTTATTGTGGATCCAGACTGGAGAGTTGTGGGCATGTTGAGGCCACATATAGTAATAGATGCCATTATGGCAAAGAGAAACTCGGGCACTAAAAAAGACGAGGCACCGATTGTGATAGGTGTGGGCCCCGGTTTTTGTGCACCCCATGATTGTCATGCAGTGGTGGAGAGTAATAGAGGCCATAATTTAGGCAGGGTAATATATAGAGGTTCTGCAGAACCCCATACAGGTATCCCGGGACCTGTAATGGGGTTGACAAAAGAAAGGGTGCTGAGGTCTTCTAATGCTGGTTTTGTAAGGCATGTAAAGTCTCTCGGAGATGAAGTAAAAAAAGGTGATATTGTTATGTATGTCGACGATAACCCTGTTATTGCAGACATTGACGGGATATTGAGGGGTCAGATAAGAGAGATATATGTAACGGAAAATGAAAAGATTGGGGATATAGACCCAAGGGGTAAAAAGGAATACTGTTTTACCATATCAGAGAAGGCAAGGGCCATAGGAGGCGGTGTCCTTGAGGCAATCATGCATTTTTTATAATAAAAAGAGGAATGTTTATGAGTGTAAATGTGTATAAGGTCGTGGAAGATTATTTGAAGGCAGGCAAAAAGGGTATGCTTGCCACGGTAATAAGGAGGATAGGTTCTGCGCCCCGAGACACAGGTGCAAAGATGTTTGTGGGAGAGGATAAAAAGATTTACGGAACAGTGGGCGGTGGCAGGTTAGAAAACGATGCCTTTGAAGAGGCATTAAGGCTTATGGAATCAGGGACAACAAAGGTATTGCATATAAGAATGAATGCCACAGAGGTTGCCCAGGACGGTATGCTGTGCGGGGGTAATGTGGATATCCTCCTTGAGCCCGTTGAAGCAAAATACAGAGAATTATACGACGCCATAAGCCTTTATCTGGAAAAGAGGAAAAAGGCCGTTGTAATTACGAGGTTTAAAGACAACAGGCTGTCCAAGACATTGGTGGGCTATGATAACACTGTCATAGGAGAACCCTTATCAGAAG
>CAZJOP010000127.1:0-5536 GCA_964547695.1 uncultured Syntrophorhabdaceae bacterium | reverse complement strand
AACATGGAGGAAAGGATAAAGAATAAGGTCAAAAGTTTACTGAAAAAATACAACAAACAAATGACCCTTAATGCCTTCGAGATGTTCAAAGAAAAGATAAGGGATGAATCTGTAATAGAATCAGAATTGATAAAGCTCATAAATTATACAGGCGAAAAAAAGAAGATAGATTCAAAAGATGTAGCGGCAATAACTTCTGAAACACACCAGGATAATCTCATAGCGCTTTTTGATGCCTTTTCAAAAAAGGATAAAAAGAAGGTGCTTCTGATTATAGACAACCTCATAAATACGATGAATACCCCTCTTGATACTGCCATACTGATTATCCACGGTTACATTCTAAGACAAACAAGGCATCTATTACATGCAAAGGAAATAGAGCATAAAATACCTCAATATGGGAAATACAGTGACTTTGTAAAGTTTTTTAACAGATGGAAGGATACCTTTGAGATAAAACCCAACGATAAAAGGCACTTTCTGCCCTTTCAAAATAGCTATTATGCCTATAAACTGTTATCAGTGAGCAGACAGTTTAAAAAAGAGGAGCTTTTTTCCCTGTTAAATGGCCTTGCAAAAATAGACATCAGTTTAAAAAAAGATTCAATTTCAGACAAAAGATTAAAATTAGAAAGCGGGCTTTTAGAGATTATATGATACACATTGTGCTTTTTTTTCTCACCTTTGCATCCACATATTTTGCCGGGGGATTTTTGTATAGTATCTCTGTGATGGTAATCCTTCTATGCCATGAGATGGGGCATTATATCGCAAGTAGGATATACGGCATACCAGCCACATTACCTTATTTCTTACCCTTTCCCCTTTCCCCCTTTGGCACCCTTGGGGCCGTAATAAAGATGAAAGGCATAATTATTAATAAAAAGGCCCTGTTTGACATAGGAGTGGCAGGACCCCTTTCAGGCTTTATCATATCCCTTCCTTTCATCTATATCGGCATAAGACTTTCTACAATAGGCCCTGTGCCTGAAGGGCTTGGTTTTCTCCAACTCGGAGACCCATTGATATTTAAGTTATTTCAAACATTATTGGTAGGCGACATCCCGGAGGGCTATGACTTGATCCTCCATCCCTTTGCCTATGCAGGCTGGGTTGGTGTCTTTGTAACTGCCCTCAATCTTATCCCTGTGGGTCAACTCGACGGCGGTCATATTGTATATGCCCTTTTTGGAGAAAACAGCAGAAAGATATATTTATCTGTAATAATAGGTCTTGGCATCTATGCCCTGTTTTTTAGCCAGGGATGGCTTGCCCTCATTGTGCTTCTTTTGATATTTGGCATGAAACACCCCATGCCCCTCGATAATGTAACGGCCCTCGATAGAAAGAGAAAAATGCTTGCCTTTATAGTCTTATTAATTTTTATTCTTTCCTTTGTGCCAAAACCCTTTCCTGAATTCACTTTAGGCGGTGAATTCAAAAAAAGGAACAAACCTAAAGAGGTGATTGCTTATCTTGAAGCAATCTAACGATTTCCATTAAATCTTCTTTTATCTCATCAACGATACGTTTTTTATCTGATAAAAATCTCTTTGCACCGTCTATTGTATACTTTTTCTCGTATAATAGTTTTTTTATGGTGATTATGGTTTCCAGATCCTTCCTTTTGTAAAGTCTCTGCCCCTTGGGGCTTTTTATAGGTTTTATGTCTTTAAATTCCTGTTCCCAATATCTCAGGACATGAGGTTTTACACCTGTTAGGTTACATACCTCTTTTATCCTATAAAATACCCTGTCAGGGAGTTCCTGGGCCATTTTTTATTTTTTTCTGTTTAATTCCTCTTTAAAGACCTGGCTTAACCTGAAATTTAATACCTTTCTCTCTGCAATTTTTATTTCTTCCCCTGTTTGTGGATTCCTGCCCCTTCTCTCTTTCTTTTTCTTTACAATAAAATTGCCAAACCCGGATATCTTTACATTCTCATCCTTTGCAAGGGTATCTTTAATAATCTGAAAAAAGGTATCAACGATATTGGCACAATCCCTCTTTGAATACCCGAGTTTCTCATACAGATTTGCTACTATCTCTATCTTTGTCATCTTCTCCTCCTTAGACCCTCAATGAAATGCCTTCTATTTTTGTTAATTCTTCTATTATCTTATTTTGAATCTCATTTACCATTTCATCCCTTAAGGTTTCTTCAAATGATTGGAATACCACCCTGAAGGACACACTTCTTTTTTCTTTTCTAAACATATCGAAAATACCCACAGATACGATAAGGGGTGACATTTCCTTAATCTTATCCACCACAGTTGAGGCAGGGATGCCTTCGTCAATAATAAAGGAAAAATCTCTTATCACCTGGGGATACCTCGGAATGGATCTGTATTTGAAATCCAGTACAGCCCTTTCTATAAAGGCCATCAGATTCACCTCACCGCAATACACCTTTTGTTCTATCTCATAGAGGTCTAAAACATCCTTTTTTAACTCCCCTATCCAGCCGATTTTTGTGTTATCTAAAAGGATATCTGCCGAAAATCTTTCCTCTAAGAAAGGTTCTTGTGTCTTTTGAAAAACAAAGTTTATACCAAAACGTTCACCAAGACCCTCGATAACACCCTTTATATCAAAAAAATCAAAGTTCTTATACTGCTCCTTCCAATAATAATCCCTTTCTTTTCCTGTTAATGCAAGAAAAAGGTGTGTATCTTCTCTTGGAAGCTTCTCGTTTTTAATCGCATAAAATACCCTTCCAATCTCAAAGAGTCTGGCATTTTTAATACCCCTGTTTATATTGTAGGCAATGTTTCTTATTACATTAGGGGCCATAAAGGTTCTCATTATGCCGTATTCCTTTGAGATGGGATTTAGAATCTCTACATAGGAAAATCTTTCATCATCGCTGTGTATGAAGAAGTTTTCAATGTCCTTTATGCTTAAAAATGCAAAGTTTATGACCTCAAAAAAGCCAGAAGATATTAAAAATTCCTTAACCTTTGATATGATCTTATTTTTCTTATTTCTTTTGAACTGGACAATAGGTGACTTAGGCGTTGTTACAGGGATATTATCGTAACCGTAAATCCTTGCCACTTCTTCAACAATATCCATGTACTCGTTTATGTCATGTCTGAACCAGGGCACAGAAACAACAAAACCTTTTTCCTCTTCCCTTACTATATGTAGGTCTATTGACCTCAGTGCATTTAATATGGTGCTGTGCTCTATGTTTGTCCCCAGCACCTCGTTTATTTTTCCAAAACTTACAAAAATATTCTCCCTCTTTTTAGCATTGTTTATTTCAATGCTCCCCTCTATCACCACACCACCGGATATTTCATGCATAAGGCCAATTGCCCTCTGGGCTGCAAAATCAACATTTTCAAGGTCAATGCCTTTCTCAAACCTGACAGATGCCTCGGACTTTAGACCCAGACGCCTTGCAGTTCTTCTGATAAACAGGGGATTAAAATAGGCGCTCTCCAGTGCGATTATCCTCGTTGAGTCTGTAATCTCTGAGTTTTCTCCTCCCATGATACCGGCCAGGGCAACAGGCCCTTCTTTATCGCAAATGAGTAGATCACCCTCTTTCAGGGCTCTGTCCTCGCCATCTAAGGTGCGAAATGTAATGGATTTTTCTGCAAGTTTTACCTCTATACCTCTGCCTTTTATCCTTTCATAGTCAAAGGCATGGAGGGGCTGGCCGAGTTCAAGCATGACATAGTTTGTCACATCCACGATGGAGTTTATAGGCCTCATCCCGCATCTCTGGATCCTCCGCCTCATCCAGTAAGGGGAAGGGATAATCTCAACGCCCTCTATCATCCTTAAGACGTATCTCGGACATGCCTCTAAATCGAATACCTGAAGGGATATGAGGTCTTCTATCTTTCCCTTTTTCTCCCTTGGCAACTCAAATACAGGGAGCTTTGCCTTTTGGTTTAAAATACTTGCCACTTCCCTTGCAATCCCCAGGATAGAAAGGCAATCCCCTCTGTTGGGCGGCACGTTGATATCTAAAATAATGTCGTTTAAAACAGGCTCATCTTTTAGTTCTTTACCCGGTATAAATTCATCGGGTAGGATAAATATACCGCTGTGGTCATCTGATAACCCCAGTTCCCTCTCAGAACACAGCATACCCACTGATTTATAACCTTTTATGGTCTTTTCTTCTATTGTGGGCATACCGGGAAGTTGTGCACCGGGCAAGGCAAGGGGCACCTTATCACCTTTTTTTATGTTTTTTGCACCACACAGCACTGGCATCTCTTCATTTCCTGTATCTATGATGCACAAAGAAAGGTTATCGAATTCGGTGAGTGCCTCCATGTGTTTGATGTAGCCCACAACCACACCTTTAAATTGAGGAGAGACCTTCTCGATAGATTCGATCTCAAGTCCCCTCATCGTTAATTTTTCGGCAAGTTCATATGGATCTATGTCGATGACCACGAATTCTTTTAACCATTCAAGGGGAACCTTCACCTTTTACACCTCTCAAAACTGGGATATGAACCTCAAATCATTATAATAGAATTGCCTTATATCGTCTATGCCGTATTTTAACATGGCAATACGTTCAACGCCTATTCCAAAGGCAAAACCCGTAACCTCTTCAGGGTCATAACCGACATTTCTGAATACCTGGGGATGGGTCATTCCGGAGCCAAGTATCTCAAGCCATCCTGTCTCTTTACAAACCCTGCAGCCCTTTCCACCGCAGATGACACAACAGATATCAACCTCTGCAGAAGGCTCTGTAAAAGGAAAATAGCTCGGTCTGAACCTCAAGGCTGTGTCTTCGCCGAACATTTCGTGGATAAATATGGTAAGTATACCTTTCAGGTCAGAAAACCTGATACCTTTATCCACCATGAGACCTTCTACCTGATGAAACATGGGTGTATGGGAGATGTCGTTATCACACCTGTACACAGCACCAGGTGATATGATCCTCACAGGTGGCAACTGGGATTCCATGACCCTGATTTCCATAGGTGATGTGTGGGTCCTAAGGACAACACCCTCTTTGACATAGAATGTGTCCTGCAAGTCCCTTGCAGGATGGTCAGAAGGTATGTTTAAGGCCTCGAAGTTGTAATAATCAAGCTCTATCTCAGGGCCTTCCACAACAGTGAAACCTAACGATACGAATATCTCTGTAATCTCTGAAATTACCTTTGTGATGGGATGGGTTTTACCCACCAAAGGCACTTTTCCTGGCAGGGTAATATCTATCCACGAGGCCCTATCTGCCATCTCTTTTTGTTTTTGTTCGAGCTCAGATTTTATCTCGTTTAACCTGTTTTCAGTGTATGTCTTAAGTGTATTTATATGCTGACCGTAGATTTTCTTTTCTTCTTTATCCAAAAGTTTTATTTTATCAATCAGGTTTGAAAATAGACCCTTTCGGCCAAGTAGTTCTGCCTTAATGTTAATAAGCGACTCCAAACTATTTATGGATGCAAGTCTATTATCTATCTTTATTTTTAATTCTTCTATCTCCCTCATCTCAATGGCCCTGTTAAGATTGAGTAAGACTATGCATTGGCTGCTTTTTCT
>CAZJOP010000126.1:0-5559 GCA_964547695.1 uncultured Syntrophorhabdaceae bacterium | reverse complement strand
TACAAAATCTACTACACAGAGTACATAGAAACATACAAAAGGTTTTTAAACATGTATAGAATGCTCTATAAAGACAACCTCGACGAAAACCTCTTGAATTCATTAAAGATAAAAGAAAAGGTTGTAGACGATCTCATAGACAGGCACATTATGCTCATTGTAGCAGAAAAGATGGGCCTTTTTGTGTCAGACAAAGAGTTAAACGAACATATAACCTCCATGAATGCCTTTAAAAGAAATGGAAAATTCGACCAGAAATTGTATGAAGAACAGTTAAAGAGATACAACCTGGATCCAAAAAGATTCGAGGAGGAAGAAAGGGTATCCATATTAACCACAAGATTGATAAATGTCCTTGTAGACAACGGTGTATTTGTAACAGATGAAGACCTTTGGCGTACATTTGTAAATGAAAAAGGTCAGGTGGATTTGTCCTATACTGTTATTAACCCTGATGACTATTTAAGTAGTGTTAATGTATCTGAGAAAGAATTGGAAGAGATATACGAAAAAGAAAAGGGTTACTTTAAGGCCGAAAATACATACAGATTAAAACTCATAATACTTGACGAAAAATCAAAGCTTAAGGATGATGATGTATATCTGACACTTGTCAAAACAAAAGACTTCGAAGGTTTTGCAAAAAAGAACGGTCTTGAAATAACAGAGATTGAAAATCTTAAGGAAAGCGAGCTTATGAACAGGTTTAAAAACCTAAACATCAGGGAATGGATTAAAGGCCTCAAAAAAGGTGATATTTCATTGCCTGCGAGATATGAAAACAAATCTTACATTTTTAAAATAGTGGATGTGGAAGAGGGCAAACCTATAGATAAGGCAACGGCATTAAAGCAGATAAGGGAAAGACTCGTTCAAAAAAAGGCAAAAGAATATGCAAAAGGTGTGGCAGAGGAAAAAATAAAGAAAAAAGACTTTAAGGCTACAAAAACTACTGGCTTTATTCCAAGAAATACCACATCCATTCCGGGTCTGGGACAGATTCCTGCTGACCATTTAGCTGTTTTGTCTTTATCGGAAAAAGAACCTGTGTATAATAGAGCTATTGAAATTAATGGCAGATGCTACATCTTTTCCTATAAAGGTGAAAAACTTCCCGATAAATCGGACTGGGAGAAGAATAAGGAGTTATACAGGCGTTTTGTTGTATCAAAAAAGGGTGAGGAATTTTTAAGGTCATTTCTCGATGAAATGAAAAAAAAGGAAAAGATAAAGGTCAACTGGCAAGATATTTAGGTTGCTTATTGCTTAATACCTTTTTAATATGTTAATACTCGGGATTGATACATCGTGTGATGATACCTCTATATCCATACTGGAGGGTAAAAATAAAGTTCTCTCCAGTATTGTCTCAAGTCAGATAGACCTTCACAGTAAATTTGGCGGTATAGTCCCTGAGATTGCATCGAGAAAACACATAGAAATCATAGATGCAATCTTTAATGAGGCAATAGACAGATCAGGTATAGAAAAAAACCAGCTGGATGTCATCTGTGTCACCCAGGGTCCTGGTCTTATTGGCTCTGTCTTAATAGGCCTGTGTTTTGCAAAAGGCCTTGCCATATCCCTTAAAAAACCCATTATAGGCATAAACCACGTAGAGGCCCACACAATGAGCATCTTTCTCGAAAGAGACGTTGAATTTCCATTTATCTCCCTTGTTGTCTCAGGCGGCCACACCTGCATTTTATTAATAGATGAACCGTGCAGTTACAAAGTAATAGGCAGCACAAGAGACGATGCAGCCGGCGAGGCCCTTGACAAAATAGCAAAATTTTTAGGCTTAGGCTATCCAGGAGGCCCAATAATAGAAAAAATCTCAGAAACGGGAGAGACCGATTATGTGATGTTTCCAAGACCCATGGCTGATGAAGACAACCTTGACTTTAGTTTCAGCGGACTAAAGACAGCATTTATAAACTGGGTTAAAAAAAATACTGTCTCAGGGCATAACATCCACCATGTCCTTGCCTCTTTTCAACAGGCTATTTTTGATTCCCTGTTTATAAAATTGATAAAGGCAGCAAAAACATACAAGATAAACAAAATAGTAGTTGCCGGAGGTGTTGCAGCGAATTCAAGATTGAGGTCATATTTTAAAGAACAGTCAGAGAGATCTGGTATAGATATATTTTTTCCAGCCCCTGCCAACTGCACAGATAATGCTGCCATGATAGCCGTAACAGGATATTTCTATTATAAAAAAGGCCTACTATCTCCAATGGAGATGAAAGGCTTTTCGAGGATAATCTTAAAAGGTACCCCTAAAAGTACATAATGCTGAAAAAACACCTGTCCCAGCACCTAATAAAAGATAAAAACCTTTTAAAAAAGATGGTTCAATTGTCCAGAATCAGTAAAGATGATACGATAATAGAGATAGGGGCAGGACAGGGTGACCTCACCCGTTATCTCTGTGAATACGCAGGCATTGTCTGTGCCATTGAGATAGATAAATCCTTTGAAAAACATCTCCATGACATAAAAGAAGAATTTGAAAATTTAGATATTATAATGGGCGATTTCCTTGAGCTTGATTTAAAAATGTGCCCTTACGTCATATCTTCACAAAAAAAAATAAAGATATTCGGTAATATCCCGTATAAGATCACAGCGCCTATATTATTCAAGCTTATAAAACACAGGGGACTAATAGATAGCGCATTTCTTACTGTACAGAAAGAGTTCGGTGAGAGAATTACTGCAAAACCATCAACCAGAGCCTATGGCGCCCTTTCTGTGATATGCCAGCTTATATCAGATGTAAAGATACTGTTTAAGCTAAAACCCCATGTATTTATCCCACCTCCAAAGGTAGATAGTGTTTTCTTATCGATGATATTCAGAGATGATTGTGTTAATATAACAGAAGAAGAGATTTTGTTTATAAAGATGTGCTTTGAAAATAAAAGAAAGTTTATGAAAAATGCCCTTGCAAAACATTTTGGGATTGATAGGGTTTTAAACCTTTACAAAACACTTGTTCTACCCTTAAATATAAGGGCAGAGCAGATTCACCCCCAAATGTTTCTAAAAATTTACTGGACCATCCATGATAAAGCATGAAAGAAAGATTATAGGATTTACTACTACCATCCCTGTAGAGGTTATTTTTGCCTCAGGCCATATCCCCTGCGATATAAACAATATTTTCATAACCGATGAAAATCCTTTAAGATTTATAGAAAAGGCAGAAAGGGATGGATTTCCAAAGAGCATGTGTAACTGGATAAAAGGTATATACGGCGTGGTGGTAGAAAAGGGCATTGATACTGTTATAATGGTAATGGAAGGAGATTGCAGTAATACTAAGGCCTTAGCAGAAATATTGAAATTCAAAGGCATAAATATCATCCCCTTTTCTTTCCCCTTTGATAGAGACAGGCATGCCTTAAAGAGAGAGATAAATAAACTTATCGAGTATCTAAATGTGGACTTAGACACCCTCTATCACGTTGAAAAAGAAATAAAGCAAGTAAGAGAAACGCTAAAAAAGATAGATGAGTTAACCTGGCAGAAGCGAATAATTAGCGGGTATGAAAATCATATATGGCTTGTCAGGTCATCGGATATGTTAGGGGACTATAAAGAATACGGCGAAATGGCAGATAATTTTATAAAGGAAGCTACAACAAGAAACAGTATTGAAGGCGTAAACATTGGTTTTATCGGCATCCCCCCCATTATTACCGATATATATCAGTTTCTTGACACAATTGGTGGTCATGTTATCTACAATGAGATTCAAAGACAGTTCAGCATGCCCTTTGATACCGATGATATTGTGGAAAGATATATTCGGTACACCTATCCCTATGAAATTTTTTTCAGGATTGAAGACATAAAAACTGAAATTAAGAGAAGAAAAATAAAGGGCATAATCCACTATGTCCAGGCCTTTTGTTTCAGGGTGATGGAGGATGTAATTTTGAGAGAAACTATTGACTGCCCCATCTTGACCATAGAGGGTGAGTTGCCAAAACCCCTTGATTCAAGACAGAAGATGAGGCTTGAAGCATTTATCGAGATGTTAAAAGAAAAGGATACATAAGTGGAAAAAACAAAGAGATTGCTTGTAAGAAGGGATGCCATAGGATTCATTAAATCTATTATTGAATCTTATGAAGATATAGGCATAATATCGGTAATCGACGGTGAAAAGGGTCTTATAGAAATTATCTATTCAGCGTTCTTTGAAGAAGATTTAAATGCCATACTCGAAGATATGAAAGAAAACGGTATTGATTTTATGGAGGTAAAAGATGGTTGAGCCTGAAAAAATTTTAAAGGAACTTACCGATGGCAATAGCATCTATGGAGATATCTTTACTGAGGAAAGAGAATATACAAGGATTCATCTTGAATCTTCACGGTTCGAAAAGATAGAAAAAGGTATTGACAGAGGTGTGGGGCTAAGAACCATTTCACCATGGAAGACATTTTTTGCCTCAACAAACTCTTTTGATGAAAAACATCTCCGGGAGATTGCAAGGGAATTGAAAAGATTTTTAAAGAAAAACAGAAATGTTAACATTCCAGGAGATTTTAAAGTAATCTCACCGGGCTATGGCTTCAAAATCCATGTGGATCCATACGATATCGAGCTTGGCACAAAGCTAAATATGTTAAAAAGAATAGAGGATATGGCAAGGGCTGCTGATAAGAGGATAAAACAGGTAAGAGTCTTATATTTAGATACAAAACAGAAAGTACACATCTATACGAGTGAAGGTATTTTTGCAACTGATGAAAGAAAACAGGTTGTCCTTAACATGACTGTGATAGGTGAGGAAAAGGGGGAGATGCAGACTGCCTATGAATCCATAGGCGGTTTTTATGGCTTTGATTATTTTTCAGATGAAAGGATAGAAGATTTTGTAAAAAAGGTGACAGAAAGATTAAAGGGACTATTTAAAGCAAAAGAGGCGCCGATGGGGATAAAGACAGTGGTGCTTTCAAAAGAGGCAGGCGGCACCATGATCCATGAGGCAATAGGACACGGACTTGAGGCAGATTTGGCCATGGAAGGTTTATCCTGCTATAAAGATATGTTAGGTGAAAAGATTGCGTCTGATTTGATAAGTGTCGTGGATGATAAGACGCTACCCCATATGCGGGGCAGTTATGCCTGCGATGATGAAGGGGTGATATCTGAAAGGACTGTGCTTGTTGAAAAGGGTATTTTAAAAAATTATCTCTTTGATAAATTCCATGCCATGAAGTTCGGCAAAAAATCCACTGCCAACGGCAGAAGAGAATCATACAGATTTAAACCCATCCCGAGGATGAGTAACACCATGATTTTACCGGGAGAAACAAATCCGGAGAGCATCATTGCCTCTGTGGATGATGGTATCTTTGTGGTTAAGATGGGAGGGGGTCAGGTAGACACAGTAAGGGGCGATTTTATATTTGAGATATCCGAGGGATATGTGATTGAACACGGTAAGATCGGTGATATGATAAAAAATGCCACCATGATGGGAAACGGCCCGAACGTTTTAAAAGAAATAGACATGGTGGGCAATGATTTAGGCTTTG
>CAZJOP010000125.1:0-5581 GCA_964547695.1 uncultured Syntrophorhabdaceae bacterium | reverse complement strand
TGTTTAATATAAATGCCAGTTTTACAGAAGGTTAAAGATGCCCAAGATAAATGTAGATGAAGCAAAGCCAGGAATGATCACCTCCAAACCCATATCAAATGAAAACGGCATTGTTATATTAAAGGAAAATACAGAATTAACAGAGGCCATAATCGATAGATTTAAAAAAATGGGCATTGAATACGTGTTTGTAAAGGGTGAAAGGAAATTTTCCAAATCAAAGGAAGAGATGCTAAAAGAGGTGGAAAAAAGGTTTGCCCACGTAGACAAAAAACCTCTCATGGATAAAATAAAGAGGATTGTGACTGAACACATAGAAGGACTTTATGACAGGAATAAATAAACAGAAGTTGAGATTTCAGGTGGAGAATACCCATAATCTGCCCACCATACCAGCAACACTCAAAAACATCTTAAACTTTCTCGAAAACCCATCGGTATCCATAAATAAAATCAGCGATTTCATATCCAAAGACCCTGTCCTTGCCATGAAGGTTTTGAAAATGATAAATTCCCCTGTTTATGGTTTTCCAGGAAGGATATCATCAGTAAATCAGGCTGTGCTCTTGCTCGGTTTGAATGTTATAAAAGGTATGCTGCTCGGTGTCTCTGTTTTTGAGCTCATGCAAAAGGCCATGGTAGGATTGTGGGAACATTCCATAGGTTGCGCTGCCCTATCGAGCATGATGGCAAAGAAGAAGGGCTTGAAATCACCGGAAGATATCACCATTGCAGGCCTTTTACACGATATAGGCAAGGTGCTCCTTGCAGTAAACATCCCGGAAGTATATGAAAGACTAATAGCAGCAACAGAAAAAAATGGCCTTACCATACTGGAAGAAGAAAATACAGAACTTGCCACAAACCATGCCGAGGTAGGCTCTTGGATAGCAAGTAAATGGAATTTTCCCAAAAATCTTATTGAGATAATACAATACCATCATGAGCCGTATAAGGCGAGGATTGCCAGAACCGAATGCGCTATAGTCCATATATCTGATATCATAGTCAGGGCAAGGGGATTCGGTTTTGCAGGAGACAATCTCATACCAGAGGCAAACCAGGAGGCGTGGGATATACTCGGATTTTCTGACGATGATATAAGGGAATTACTGATAGGCATGGAAGATTCCCTCGAGGATTATGAAGATTTAGGCGCATAATCTTCATGAAGACTATAATTCTCATATCCAAAGATAATATACTCATCGGCACTGTAAAAAGCCTCCTTGAAAATTTCTATAATGTTATTGTATTTAGCACTGTTCAATCTGCCATTGAATTTATCTACAATGCCATACCCAATCTCCTCATCATTGATACAGTGCCTAATGATTACATGACAATAGATATATTAAATACATTAAAGGGGGATCCAATCTTCACCCATCTGCCTGTCTTACTCGTGCTCGAGGACTATAAGAGGGCAAATCTATTAGGTACAATGTCTGCAGACGATTTTCTTGTAAAATCCCATATCTTATCAGAACTAAAGGCAAGGGTAGAGCTATGTCTAAACAGGGTGGAAAGGATAGTGGAGATAAACCCGCTCACGAGGTTGCCCGGTAATATATCAATAAACAGACAGATACAGAATAGATTGGATAGCGGCATTATCTTTGCCGTAGCCTATGCAGACCTCGATTATTTCAAGCCCTATAACGACTATTACGGATTTTCAAGGGGCGATGAGGTGATAAAGATGACGGGCAGGGTGATTTTGAATACAGTAAAACACAATCAACCTGAAGGGAGTTTTGTGGGCCACATAGGCGGAGATGATTTTATCTATATTATGGATGTGGATAAAATAGAGGAGGCAACGCAATCGATTATAAGTTCTTTTAATACGATTATACTGACCTTTTACGAAGAGTCAGACCGTGAGAAGGGTTTTATAATATCCGTTGACAGGGAAGGAAACGAAAGGACTTACCCTATCATGGGTCTTTCCATAGGTATTGCCACAAATAAAAAAAGGAGCTTCAGGCATTTTGGAGAAATGACAGGGATTGCCTCTGAGATGAAGAAGGTGGCAAAAAACAGTAATGGATTAAAGTACATGATAGATAGAAGGCAGGCCTGAACATTATTAATATGCACCTCGACGAGATTGACAAAAACATATTGAATCTAATCCAGCAAGAATTTCCTCTTGCAAAAAGACCATTTCTTGAAATCGGTATGATTTTAGGGATCTCTGAAAATGAGGCATTTCGCAGGATAAAAAACCTTAAGGATACAGGTATAATAAGGAGGATAGGCCCGGTAATTGAGAGAAAAAGGATTGGTTATGCAAGTGTTCTGTGTGGACTTTATGCAGAAGAAGATAGGATTGAAAAGATAGCAGAGGCCATAAATAAGCATCCCGGTGTTACCCATAACTATGAAAGGGATGGGGAACTTAATCTCTGGTTTACAATAACGGCAAAAACAAAAGAAGAGATAGAAGATTTTATAGAAGACATTGAGAGGACCTTTTCTTTAAAGGTCTATAGATTTCCGGAAAAGAAGGTCTTTAAGATAAAGACATATTTTCCTGTTTAACGGGCTAATTAATGGATGATGAAATAAAAAGGATAGATAACGGTTTTTTTCGTTCAAAAAGGCTCTTTCTTGTGGACGGTCATTCCTATCTGTATAGGGCTTTCTTTGCAACCCCTCACCTTTCCAATTCGATGGGCCTTCCCACAAATGCCGTGTATGCCTTTATAAATATGATAAGAAAACTCATAAAATCCCAAAAACCCGATATACTTGCCGTTGCCTTCGATTCAAAGGCACCTTCCTTCAGGGAAGAGATCTTCAAAGAATACAAGGCACATAGACCACCTATGCCGGACAATCTTTCTATCCAGATACCTTATGTGAAAAAGATTATAAGTGCCATGGGATTTGCAATCCTTGAAAAAGAGGGCTATGAAGCAGACGATATCATAGGGACTATGGTTAAACAACTCGAAGACATCGACGTCCAGATATGGATCATAACAGGCGATAAGGATATGATGCAACTCGTATCGGATAGGGTCTTTATATACGATACCATGAAAGATGTGGTTATAGGGATAAAAGAGGTGAAAGAGAGATTCGGCATCCCACCGGAGCGCATAATAGACCTTCTGGCACTAACGGGAGATACCTCGGATAACATACCTGGGGTTACAGGTATTGGTGAGAAAACTGCAAAGGAACTTATATGTGAATTCGGCTCCCTCGAGGACATCTATAGAAACATCGATATCATTAAAAAAGATGCGGTGAAAAAGAAACTAATTAACGGAAAACACAGTGCCTTTATGAGTAAGGCCCTGGCCTCTATTAAAACTGATTGCCCCATTGATATCAATGTTATAAAAGAGATAAGGCCTGAGGATATAAATACATTGAGGACACTATATAGGGAACTTGATTTTTTATCTTTATTGAACGAGCTTATACCTCATAAAGGTGATGCCGACAACACGCATGGAGCTAAAAACATTGAGGTGTTAAATCCCGAACTCATAGGGATGGAGGTAGAAATCCAGGGTAAGACAGCACCTCAGTTGGAGCTACAAAGGATCTCCATTTCAGACGGTGCGTTTATCTATCAAACAAGGGATAAAAATGAGGTGCAAAAAATTATTGAATACGGAAAAAGTTTTGCCATTCATAATCTAAAGCCCTTTATTGTGCTTTTAAAAAAGGATTTTCAAGATTTAGGTTCAAAAGTCCCCCTTGAGAGGAAATTTTTCGATACCATGCTCGCCGCATATCTTATTAATCCTTTAAAAAAGGGTTATAAGTTCCCAGAGGTTGCGTCCGAATATTTAGAAGACGGTGGCACAGGGGATGTGTCAAAGCTGCCTCAATTAAAAGAGGTGCTCGAAAAAAAGATGCTTGATGCTGGTTTAGCAAAACTCTTTTCTGAAATTGAGATGCCCCTTGTAGAAGTGCTGGCGGAGATGGAATTTTACGGTGTTAAGGTAGACAGAAAGATATTGCATGAACTCTCAAGGGATTTTGATAAAAGGATAAACGACATTGTAAAAGAGATATACAGTATATCCGGGGTTGAACCTTTCAATCTCAACTCTCCAATCCAGTTATCAAGGGTATTATTTGATGTCCTTAAACTTCCACCTCAGAAAAAGACAAAAACAGGATATTCCACAGACACAGAGGTATTGGAGGCCCTTTCTTCCATACACCCATTACCGGCAAAAATCCTTGAATATAGAACATTGACTAAACTAAAGAGCACTTACATTGATGCATTTCCCATGCTTATCAATCCATCAACAGGCAGAATTCACGCATCCTTCAACCAGATGGTCGTGGCAACAGGAAGGTTAAGTAGTAGTGATCCAAATTTACAGAACATACCTGTTAGAGGTGAAGAAGGGAAAAAGATAAGGGAGGCCTTTGTGGCTGAGGATGGTTATATACTTCTCTCCTCTGATTATTCCCAGATTGAATTGAGGGTCCTTGCCCATCTTTCACAGGACCCTATATTGATTGAAACGTTTTTAAAGGATGAGGACATCCATACAAAGGTGGCTGTTGAGGTATTTGGTGTGGCCCCGGATGGTGTTACGCCAGAAATGCGAAGGACTGCAAAGGTGATAAATTTTGGCATTATATACGGAATGAGTGGCTTTGGGCTTTCAAAAGAACTGGGCATACCCCATAAAGATGCCCAGGATTATATAGATGCCTATCTGTTAAGGTATAAAGGTGTAAAAGACTATATGGAAAAGGTTGTAGAAGAGGCAAGGAAAAACGGTTTTGTGCGGACACTTTTTGGCAGGATAAGACATCTTCCTGAGCTTAAAAATCCTGACAATACCATAAGGCAACTCGGTGAGAGGGCTGCCATGAATACACCCATTCAGGGCACAGCAGCAGACATAATAAAAATCGCCATGATAAATATCTATAAGAGGATTAAAGGATACGGGCTATCTTCAAGAATCATCATGCAAATTCATGACGAACTCGTCATTGAGGTAAAAGAAGATGAGGTCGAGCAGGTGGAACACATAGTGAAGGAAGAGATGGAGGGTGCCGTAAAACTATCCGTTCCCCTTAAGGTCTCTATGGGCAAAGGAAAAAACTGGGCCATTGCCCATAATTGATTTTCAGGCATTGGAATCCTTAAATAAGGGCTTAAAAAGATGTCTGTCAATCTTCGTATCCGGTTATCATGCTTTTGATATGGGAGTAAAATCTCTTTCCCAATGTGGACATATACAGATGAACAATGAGATAGAAGACAAAGATATAGGCAGACATAACGTGTATTGCATCTAAAACCCTCAATCCACCCAGGGCATTTATCCATGCAAAGAAATACAGGATATCGGAGAATAAAATGCCTGTAAATGCAATCACAGGGGTAAAGATTAACATGATGGCTGCATAGGTAATTTTCTGCATGGGATTGAATTTATTATCCCCTGTAGGCGTGTGGGGATTTTTTCTGGCCCTGAAGATACCGAACATATAGTATTTTGCCTGCTCAGGTATTGCCTTTATGTCTTTTAACCTCAATAGATAGTGTTTTTTGAAGCCACCTGTTATAAGGTAAAAGAAAAAC
>CAZJOP010000124.1:0-5641 GCA_964547695.1 uncultured Syntrophorhabdaceae bacterium | reverse complement strand
TAGCAAAAGGCATGCCTCTTATGCAACGTCTTATTCTCATAAGGGCAAAAGGTTGGTGGGGTTATATATATTGTGCATTTTCCTTATTACCATAATTTATTTTATTTTAAGGGCACAAACGGCAGCACTAAGGGAAAACTTGATTTTTCAGCTTTCAAGGGAAAGGGATGCCATAAGGATAAACGAGACCTTAAAGGTAGAACTTTCAGGGATTACAAAGAAACGGTATCTGGAGCTTAAGGCCATGGAAATAGGTCTTAAGAATCCAAAAGAAGAGGAGGTTGTGGTATTGAGATGAATAAAAAGGCTAAAAGAAGAGCCTTCTTCATCTGCCTTGCCATATGCCTTATGAATCTATCCCTGGCCATAAAGTTAGCAGAAAGGTTTGATATAAAAAGGATTTCCGATTATACGGGACATGGGGCCAATGGTTTAAGCGTTATAACCCCGAGGGTTGACGATGGAAAACAAGAAAAGACAGTTGTTGAGGAGAAAAAAAACGATTTAAAAGAGATGCAGACAGCTGAGAATAAGGAGACAAAGGTAAATTTAAAAAACGAGGAAAACGAGATAGAGCCCATGTTTTTTATCACCATTCCCATAGTTTGCCATATGATTAAAAATAAGGTCTTAGAACAAGATGTGCTGATACCGTCTTCCAATAACACATGGAAAAAACCCATGCAAATTATAAAGGACAAAGACAGAATAGGTATAAAAAACATTTCAAAACTGATTGGCAAAGGCCCCATAATACGCTTTTTAAAACATGAGGACATAAAATTTAGAGATGGGTTGGATACAGAAGCGCTTCTTGCAGGGACTGGATATACTTTGGATAAAAACAGGCTAATCGATACATTCAATAACCATGTGGATGAAAACTGGCATGAGCTCTTTCCTTATGTTGTAGATAGGCTTGCCGTGGTTAAGACAGAGAAGGGCTTTAAGTTTATGGAGGCAAAGAAACTGGATTTATTGGATAAAAAGGATACAAATAGGGATGCCCAGTGGATTATGCCTGATCTTAAAAATCTTCCTATAAGGATTGCCATAGAACAATTAAATACAAAGACGGGGAGGATAAAAGTCTTTGGTTCAGGTTTTGTTATTGACCAGTCTCCAAAACCCAATGAGGCCGTATTGGGTGACGGAGATTGCATCATATACGGAAGGATGAGCAATTGAAGATGAAGCTAAAAGAGCTCGTAAAAGATATTGATATGCCCCTTCAGATTAAAGGGGATTTAGATTTAGATATAACAGGGCTAACTAAGGATTCAAGAAAGGTAAAAAAAGGCTTTCTCTTCTTTTTAACAGGGGGAGGGATATCTTTTGTAGAAGATGCCCTTAAAAATGGGGCAACAGGGATCGTATCAGACAGAGAATCCCAATATGGTTTTTTATGCCATATCAAAACAGAAGACCCTGACAGACTTCTTGGAAAACTGTCTGCAAGGTTTTATGGATGCCCTTCAGACAAACTCCATGTAACAGGCATAACAGGCACAAACGGAAAGACAACGACCACATACCTTATTGAATCCATACTGAAAGAAAATGGAAATGCCCCAGGTGTCATAGGCACCATCACTTACAGATATAAAGGACATGTTATAAAGGCAGATAATACAACGCCAGGGGCAGAGGATTTACAAAGGCTTTTAAAAGATATGCACACATCCGGTGTGGACCATGCGGTGATGGAGGTCTCTTCTCACGGTCTTGATCAGAGAAGGGTGGAAGGTATTGAATTTGATGTGGGTATTTTTACAAATCTTACCCACGACCACCTCGATTATCATAAAGATTTTATCCATTACAAAGAGGCAAAAAGGCTGCTTTTCCATTATTATTTAAAAGAAAGTAAAAAAAAGGCCAGGCATGCCATTTTAAATTTAGATGACCCCTATGCTTCTGAGTTTGTCCCTGAATCACCGATTAAAACCCTGTTTTATAGCTTGGAAAAGAATGCAGATGCCCATATTATTGAATACTCAGAGAATCTGGACGGTCTTGACCTTTATGTTAGTTTATGCAAAGAAGACATCCATATTCATTCACGCCTTATTGGTTATTTTAATGCATACAACATACTTGCCTCATGTCTATTCGGCATTATAAGGCAGATACCCATAGAAACCATAAAAAGAGGTATCGAGGGGTTGGAAAGTGTACCAGGCAGGATGGAAAGGATAAAGAATAAAAAAGGTTATCCTGTCTTTGTGGACTATGCCCATACACCTGATGCACTATCAAAGGCAATTGGTATGTTAAACAGGTTAAAAAAAGGCAGACTAATCGTGATATTCGGCTGCGGTGGCAACAGAGACACAGAAAAGAGACCTCTTATGGGTAATATAGCCACGACCCTCGCAGATTTTGTCATAATCACCTCTGATAACCCCAGAAAAGAAGATCCTAAAAAGATCATAGAAGACATAAAAGGAGGTATAAAGGGCGAAAACTACAGGGTTATTGAAAATAGAAGGGATGCCATAATTGAAGGGATAAGCATGCTTCAAGAAGAAGACTGCCTTCTCATTGCCGGCAAAGGCCATGAGGACTATCAGATAATAGGAGATGAAATATTTCACTTCAGTGATAAAGAGGTTGTGGAGGAGATTTTAAATGTGGACCATAGATGAGATCATAAAGGCAGTAAAAGGTGAGCCGTTAAACATAAAAGAGAGGGTCTTTATCGACATCTCCACGGATACAAGGACCATAAAACAAGGGGAGCTGTTTATCCCCTTAAAAGGAAAAAATTACGATGGTCATGACTTTATAGAAACTGTGTGCGGGACCTCTGCTGCAGGCTGCCTGTGTGAAAAATCACAGGCACACAGGGTTGCCCACTTAGAAGGAACGGTTATTCTCGTGGATGATACCCTTGATGCCTTAATCAGCCTTGCCAGATACAAAAGAGAAACATTAAAGGGAGAGTTTATTGCCATAACAGGCAGTAACGGCAAGACAACTACAAAAGAGATACTCGTGAGTATCCTTAAAAAGGCCCATCCAGTGCATTTCAACGAAAAAAATTTCAATAATATTATAGGGGTATCCAGAAGCATCCTCTCCGTTAAAGAGCCTTACCCCTTATATGTCTTTGAACTGGGCACCAATGCCCCCGGTGAGATAAAGACCCTTGCCGGGATTGTCAAACCTGATATTTCGGTTATAACAAATATAAATCCTTCCCACCTTGAAGGCTTGAGAGACATCCCTGGTGTTTTAAAGGAAAAGTTAGAGTTATATTACAATACAAAAAAGGGCGGAATTGTCTTTATAAATGCCGATGACCCTTATATAGTATCCTCCTTTCATAGCAAAGACCATGTGATAAAAGATTATGCCATTGAAAATGAAGCGCTGTTTAAGCTCATAATTGACGAAGATTACGGGTGGGAGGGTTTTAGCATTACATTGAAATTCCCGGACATAAGCTTTAATGCCAGGACAAGACTTTTAGGTAGACATAACCTTTATAATATACTCAGTGCTGCTGCAATTGCATCATCTTTAGGAATAGGCAGGTCTTTCATAAAGGAAAGCATAGAGGACTTTAAACCCTATGATAAGAGATTTTTACCAATTAAGTCAAAAAATGGTTTTATGGTGATCGATGATACGTATAATGCAAACCCTGCATCTATGGAATGGGCCATAAAGACTGTCAATGAATTGCCAAGCAGGGGGAAAAGGATTGCCATTATCGGTGATATGAAAGAGCTGGGAGAGTTAGAAGAATTTTACCACAGGCACATAGGCAAAATCTTAAAAGAAAGCAGTTTTAATAAGATACTCCTTTTCGGAGATGCAGTAAAATTTATCTATGATGAAATTAAAGACGACAGGGCAGAGGTTTTTTCAGACAAAAAATGCCTTTTAGAATATGCAAGAAAGATAATAAGGATGGACGATGTGGTGCTTGTAAAGGGTTCAAGGGTGCTTATGATGGATGAGATTGTGGAGGGGCTCGTCTAATGCTGTATCATCTTTTATATCCCCTGTATGTGAAATTCTCGGTATTCAATGTCTTCAGATACATCACCTTCAGGACAGTCCTTGCCATATTAACAGCGCTAATCATAAGTTTTGTCCTCACCCCATATATTATAAAGAAATTCAACGAATGGAGGATAAAAAGTGACAAAAGGGAGGATGTGCCGGAAAGACATGCAATAAAACAGGGCACCCCAACAATGGGAGGATTTGTCATACTTGTGGCCACCATTATACCCACCTTGCTCTGGTCTGATTTGAAAAATTACTATATATGGGTTGTCACATTTGCCCTCTTATCTTTTGGGGCCATTGGTTTTGCCGATGACATAAAGAAATTAAAAAGTAAAAACGGGAAGGGCATCACAGGTAAGACAAAGATGACCTTCCAGATTATCTTTGCATTTACAATCAGTGTGCTAATATATTTTAAACCGGGTTTTATAACAGAGCTAACAGTGCCGTTTTTCAAGAATATAACCCCCGACTTGGGGATATTTTACATCATCCTTGCAATCTTTATCATCGTAGGGACATCGAATGCAGTAAATCTAACCGATGGTCTGGATGGTCTTGCCATAGGCCCTGTTATTACTGTTTGCGCAACGTTTATGCTCTTTTCATACCTTGTAGGGAATATAAAGTTTGCCCAGTATCTCCAGATATTTTACGTAAAAGGCGCAGGAGAGCTTACAATCCTCTGTGGTGCCATGCTCGGGGCAGGGATAGGCTTTCTCTGGTATAATGCCCATCCTGCTGAACTTTTTATGGGTGATACAGGTTCCCTTTCTTTAGGTGCAACACTGGCAACGATTGCAGTAATCATAAAGCAGGAAATACTTCTTGTAATTGTTGGGGGCATCTTTGTCCTTGAGACCGTATCGGTTATTATACAGGTATTATCGTTTAAGTGGAGGGGCAAAAGGGTATTCAGGATGGCACCCATCCACCACCATTATGAATTAAAGGGCTGGAATGAGGAAAAGATTGTGGTGAGGTTCTGGATTGTATCCATTATCCTGGCCCTTCTTGCATTGAGCACATTGAAGTTGAGGTGAGCTATATTATGGATATACCTGATAGGATACTAATTGTAGGGCTTGGAAAAACAGGGATTGCTGTGGCAAAGTTTCTGGCAGCACAGAAAAAGAAGATTACCATAACAGACATAAAACCACAAGATGCGTTAAGTCATGCCCTTTCGGAATTAAAGGGTATAGATTTTAAGGCAACATTCGGCAATCACAACAGGGAAGATTTTTTAAAAAACGAGATGATAGTGTTAAGTCCAGGGGTGGATTCAGAGATGCCCCTGATATTAGAGGCAAAGAAAAAGGGTATTAAGGTTATAGGGGAGATTGAGCTTGCATCTTCGTTTGTAACGGAACCTATTATCGCCATCACAGGCAGTAACGGCAAGACAACGGTAACAACCCTTTTGGGTGAGATATTTAAGGCCCAGTTTAAAGATGTGTTTGTAGGCGGCAACATAGGTAATCCTCTAATAAACTATATAATGGGCGGCAAAAAGGCAAAATTTGTCATACTCGAGATAAGCAGTTTTCAACTTGAGACCATATATAAATTCCATCCCTATATTTCAGTGCTTTTGAACATCACAGAAGATCATTTA
>CAZJOP010000123.1:0-5664 GCA_964547695.1 uncultured Syntrophorhabdaceae bacterium | reverse complement strand
AACCTTCCCTTAAACTCCATTTCCTCTATTTTTCCCATATCATGGATGAGGCCCCCTGCAATGATTATATCCTTATCTCCACCTGTTATATCGGCGATTTTGTATGCAATAAGGGCAACGTTTACAGAGTGTTCAAGAAGCCCTCCCATATACATATGATGGATACCGATGGAGGCAGGAAATAAAAAGAATCTCTCTAAAAGGTCTCTTCTGCTGTTAAAGAGGAAAAAAAACGAGCGTATGAAAGGATTTTGTATTGTCTCTATCAGGGAATAATACTCGGATTTAAGTTCTTCTATGTCTTTTTCACTTGAAGGAAAAAACTCTCTATAATCATCCATTGAAATTTCGTTTTCAACCTTCTGGATGTCAGTGATCGTCAATTGTGGTCTACCGGAATATAACCTCGATCTTGCCCTTATACGCACTATATCGTTTTTCTCAAAAAGGTTATTAAAGTAGTCCACCTGTTCCCATATTTTTGCATCTATGGTGCCTGTCTTATCCTTTAATTCAAGGCTCATGTATTTTGTGTTGTTTCTGCTTGAATATAGGGCCTTGTTGCAGACCATGAAAAGGTCCTCTATCTCCATATCTTCCGTTATATCTTTAATATAGATGTTTTTCATGACTGCCCTTGATGGAAATGTTCATAGCCTTTTTTTAATATGTTTTTCCTTTTGCCGTTTTCGTAAAGTTTTACACCTCTGCCTTTTGTAACCTCACCGATTATCGATATAACATAACCTTTTCTTTTTATATTTTCAATGGCTGAAAGTTTTTCCTCAGGAAAGGTGAAAAGAAACTGAAAATCCTCTCCCCCTGACAGACCAAGCCCTTCCAGTGAAAGTCTCTTTAATGTATTCGGGATGGGTATCTTTTCCATATAGACTTTTGCAGACTTTTTGCTCTCGTTCATCATCCTTTCAAGGTCTATAATCAAACCGTCGCTTATATCCATCATGGCATTGATAATATTGGTTTTTATAAGCTCTTTCCAGAGTTCAAAGGGAGGTCTCGGATTTATGTATCTTCTTACATAACGATTAAGCCTTTTTTTATCAAGCCTTATCCCATCTTTTAAAATCTTAAGACCGTATGCACTTTCACCGAGATAACCTGTTACGGCAATCAAATCACCAACCCTGGCTCCATTTCTACCCAGATATCTTTCTGTAATCAATATGCCCATCATGGATACATCTATAAAAAAATCAGATTTTGTGGAGATGGTATCGCCTCCCAGCATCGTGAGATGAAATTCACCTGCAGCGACATTTATGCCTCTATAAATATCCATTATCTCTTTGGTAGTTAATCTGTCAGGGATACCTATTGTGACGAGGAAATAAAGGGGCAGGGCACCCATAGAGAGAATGTCCGAGGCATTTACATATATTGCCTTTTTGCCTATATAGAAAGGTCTTGTAAAAGAAAATTCAAAGTGTATATGCTCTGTAAGGCCATCCTGGGCAAACACATATCTCCCTTCTTTTAATCTTACCACCGCTCCATCGTCACCTATGCCCCTTATGATGTCCGTTGATCTTTTTTCAAATCTTTTTATTAATGTTATGAGGTGATTTTCTCCTACATCCATGGCATTCATGATAATAACAGTTAAGACAGTATCTTTTCAAGGCAAATAGAAATAATATGCTTGACAGAAGATATAAAAACCATCAAAATACCCTAAAAATCCTAAAAATATAGATAAGCGAGGTTTATATGCTGGTAAAAGATATCATGACAAAAGATGTAATCACAATAACAGGCGATACATATGTCCTTGATGCTGAAAAGATAATGTATTCCCATAAGATAGGGAGGCTTCCCATTGTGGATAGTATTGAAAATAACCGTTTAATAGGAATTGTTACAAAGGACGATGTGTTAAAGGCCAGCCCCTCATCTACTACACCTTATAATCAGAGGCAACTCTTCTATCTTGTGTCAAAGCTTACCGTAAAAGAGATTATGAAAACAAAGGTAATAACAGTAACGCCGTCTACCACAATTGAAAAGGCGGTTGCAATTGCCCAGAAACACAGGATAGGAAGCCTGCCTGTCGTAGAAGGGGAAAAGGTAGTGGGCATACTTACCACCAATGACGTGTTTTATAAGATTTTAAACCCTTTACTCGGTATAGGAGAAACTGGCACGAGATTAACTGTATACAATGCAGGGACATGCGAAGGCTTTCATAAGGTAACGGATATGATAATAAAGGCAGGACTAAAGGTAAAGACCTTCTGGATTCCAAAAGACCCTGTGGGGAAGAGTCTTGTGCTGCACCTGGACACCGAAGATGTCTCATCCATCAAAGAAGAGATTGAAAGATCGGGTTATAAGGTTGAATTGAGGGATTTTAAGGTCTAATAAAATTAACCTCCGTCTACCATTGATCTTTCCTTTACATAATACCAGCCCGTGGGATTGGATATGTATTCCATGGCATCCATGATTTTAATATAATGACCCCTTTCTTCATAGGCTAATGTGAGATAAAAACGCCTTTCAAAATTATCCTCTGATGTTTTTGCAAGCCTTTCGTAATATTTTACGCTTTTATCTTCAAGATCAAGGCCGAGTTTTAGCGCCTCTAAATCGCTTTTAGACCTTTTTGCCCTTTCTATAAGTGCTTTTTGAAAGACCTTTTCTATATTGCCTTCATCCCCGGCTGTTACCCATTCTACTTTTATGGATTTATTTTTTAAATCTTCATAGATTTTATTTATTGCCTTGATGTGATTTTCTTCCTCTCTTGCAAGCCCTTCAAATATCATCTTAGTAAAGATGTTTTTCGTCTTTTTGGCAGATTTTAGATAAAAGTCAATGCCATCCCTCTCCAGTTGAATTGCCTTTTTTAACGCAGATATACTTTTTGTCATCATTTATCCCTCCTGCCTTTTGATTTTATATATATTATTTTTTTAGCCGGCGATAATCAATAAAAACTTTATAATATTTAAGCAGTTTTATTGCAGGAACCAAAAAGAGATGATATAATCTACAGTATAAAGATCTTGAGGAATTAATTATGCCATATAGCATTAAAATCTTAAGGGGCCTTGAAGAGCTTGATCCAAAAGTAAGAAACGTAATCCTTGACCTCCTTGAAGAAATAGAAAGAAACACAAGAGAAACGGTAAAGCGTAGTGATTTTGACGAACTAAGGGTAGCATTTGTGGAACTTACAAAAACAGTTAATGCCCTTGCTGAGGCCCAGAGAAAATCTGAGGAGAGGCTGACAAGACTCGAGAAAGTCGTTAAAGAGCTTGCTGAGGCACAGAAGAGAACAGAAGAAACGCTCAATAAACTCATAAAGCGTGTAGATTTTATAGAAGAAAGGCTTGAAGGCATATCCAATTCTGTAGGGTATTCCCTTGAAAACAATACATATAAGAGTCTTCCAGCGCTTCTTAAAAAGGAAGGGATCGAAGTAGAGGGAAAGCTTATAAGGAGATACTACGAAGATAACCAGATTAATATCTGGGGGGAAGGAAGAAAAAATAAAAAGACCTTACTGATACTCGGTGAAGTAAAGGTAAGACCCTCTAAAAAAGAGATAGATAAATTTTTGCGTATCGTAGAATTAGTTACAAAAAAAGAAAAAAAGGATGCATTCATCTTATTTGTAGCCCACGATTATCACCCGAATATAGAAAAATACCTTATGGAAAAGGATATCAAATACTACTGGTCCTACGAATTAGATTAGACAAAAAATCACTTCAAATTTGGTGTGACATTTGTCATAGCATTATCCTTCATAATAGGTTATAAATAAATTTATGAGTATAATTATATTTGTGTTCGGGGCTATTGTGGGAAGTTTTCTAAATGTCTGTATCTACAGGCTTCCAAGGGATAAATCCATTATCTCACCCAATTCTTTTTGCCCCAACTGTAAAAAGCCCATCAAATTCTACGATAACATCCCCATTTTGAGCTATATAATCCTTAAGGGTAAGTGCCGCAACTGCAATGAAAAGATTTCCATAAAATATCCCATTGTTGAATTTATAACTGCCCTATTGTTTTTTTTAATATTTAGACTATCAGGATTGAGTATAGAGTTCGGGGTATTGATACTCTTTGTCTCTGTGCTTATCGTTATATCCTTTATAGATCTTGAATTTCAGATTATCCCCGATGTGTTGAGCATAGGCGGTTTATTGGCCGGGCTCCTTTTGTCATTTTTCAGACAAAATTTTGGATTCCTTGATGCCTTGCTGGGAGTGCTTTCAGGGGGAGGGGTGCTATTTGCCATTTCCTATGGATACCAGCTGGTAAGAAAGATAGAGGGTATGGGCGGCGGAGACATAAAACTGATTGGTATGATAGGTGCATTCTGTGGTATTAAAGGCGTAATATTTACTATTATAAGTGGCTCTTTTCTCGGCACTATTTTTGGTGTCCCGGCTATGCTCATAAAAGGCAAGGATTCAAAGTATGCTGTGCCCTTTGGCCCTTTTTTGTCCCTTGGTGCTGTAATTTACATATTTTATGGTAAAATGCTGATCACAGCGGTGTTGAATGTTTTGAGGTATTAATTTTTAATAAAAAGGGGATGCCTATGATTAAAAAAGAAGTATTTTTAAAATACTTTACCCCGTGCGTTTTAATTGTATTTTTTTTACTTGCCTTTTCAAACCTCACTTTTGGCCAGGAGCATCTAAACCTCACAGGTATCATAAGGGCAGTGGATGCAACCACTGGCATTGTAAGGATCCAGGTGACAAGTGAAAGATGCACAGGTTTGTGGAATTTTAAATTTCCCGATTATGCAAAAGATGACCTCGATAGCTCTATGGTGGGGAAAAAGATTCAGTTTAGCATAGATAGCCCTGTATGTGACCCCAAGAGGCTACATACAATAGTGCTTGAGAGGTGATAATGAGAAAGAGTGTCTTTACAGTCCTTATCATTCTTTGCATAATATTTATCCCCAATTTTTCATACACCCAGACTATGGCCGATTACTGTCAGATGCCCTCTTCCATAGGTACACCTGTTGACCCAAATCTCCTTCTTGTTATAGATACAAGTGGAAGTATGGGCTGGTGTGCATATTCATCACTTACAAGCGGAACATCCTGCGATAACGGAACATACAATGCCTCTAAGATCTATGAAGGCTACTTTGACCCTACAAAGTATTATAAACCTGTTAACCCCTCGGATGGGGTAACTTATTGCGACCCGACAACCTCCACCTGCCTGTGGGTAGAGACAATACCTACAGGCACACCCTGCACAAGAACCTGCACCAGCTGGGTGTGCAAGACAAGTACCTTTGGTTATGATTACTGTGACCCAAAGGGCACACATGGATGCAGCTCTTCAAAATATGCCTGCTGTGCTTCATGGTCTCTGTCCGGGGATTGCAATGTGGATACAGGAAATTACTTAAATTACAAATACATGAAAAGGATAGATGTATTAAGGTGGGCATTAACAGGAGGAAAACCTCAAAGCTGCAACAATTCTATTAAGACATGCGACCCAGAGGTTTATCCTGAGACCCAGTTAAGCTGTGACGACTCAGGTTGCGTTCTTAAAGTCTCTGATGGTACACTCGTTAAGGCACCGTGGGAAAGGATTACAGGGGAAAAGGGCGGACTATTGTTCCAGTTGAAAAATTTCTCACCTAAACCCATA
>CAZJOP010000122.1:0-5825 GCA_964547695.1 uncultured Syntrophorhabdaceae bacterium | reverse complement strand
CCTGCAAACTTCTTTATAGGAAATCTGTCCCGGGGCTGTTTTTGTATTTAGTGATATATATGTGAATAGTGAGCCGAGATAGATGGGTATAAGCCGTTCAACAAAAGCCACACCCATTGGCGTTACAACAAGTTTATGTTTTTTTGAGAAGTTGTATGTAAAGTATAAGAGTGTAAAAAGTTCATCGGGGGAGTTTACCTTTGTGGCTACCTTGATAATGTCAGGTTTTAATCTTCTGCCACTTCTGTAGACCTTTTCCAGTGTTTTTATAGATGGGGTCTTTGAAAAGTTATGGTATGATACAATTACCTTTTTTCCGCTTTCCCTTGCAGACTTAATTACATCTTTTGCTATTTTGCTTCTTATTTCCACATCCACATAATCAACATATTCTAAAATTTTCTTGTATATTTCCAGCCGTTTTCTCTCAGGGATTTGCAGTCCTTTACCCTGATGTTCTTTATACCACCTTATTGTCCCTATTTTCTTTGCCTGTGTTTTTAAAGAAATACATTCTTTGAGTTTTTCTTCAGGATATTTCTTCAAAAACTCATCTATTCTCAGTTCACACCATCCGCATTTTTTCAATATAATTTTTGCTTCTTTTATATCTCCCGTATCAGTCAGCACCAGCGCAATTTTCTCTTTCATTTTAATAACCTCTTAACAATATCAGAACTGTTATCCAGCACCTTTTTTATATCTTCCTCTTTTATCCCTGCAGATAGGATAATAGTTCTGGCAAATTCATCACCTATAAGGTTTTCAGGAGAATGTGTATCGGTATTGAGAACAACAGGGAACCCGTATTTATACCACAACCTGGCAATATGCCCATTGGAAAAACTATGCCCATGTCTTGCAGAAATTTCAATCGCTATCTTCTTTTCTGCTGCTAATTTCGCATCTTCCTCTTCCAGTAGTCCAGGATGTGCAAGTATATCCACATCTGACTCAATCGCTGCTCTATTTGTCCCCTTCATAACCGGCTCCACGACTGTCTCTCCGTGGACAACTATAAGTTTTGCTCCTGCTTTTCTTGTGAGGCGGACGAGTTCCGGTATCTTTGAAGGATTTACATGTGTTATCTCTGCTCCCGGTATGACCCGTATCTTCATACTTGTATTTATTGATTCAGCAACCTTTATAATGGATGGAATGATATATTCAAAATTTGAAAAGTCAATGTGGTCTGTAATGCCTAAAAAAATACAGCCCTTTTCCTCTGCCCTTCTTGCAAGTTCTGACGGTATAAGGTCTCCATCACTTAAAAATGTATGGGTATGAAGGTCTATCATTTTTTCTCTTCCTCCTCTGCTTTCTTTGGAAAATGGACACCGTGGACTATAACATCAACATTGCCAACTTTAAGTCCTGATATCCTCTCCACCTCTTCCTTTATTGCCTTCTGTATCTGATATGTTACCTCGGGGATATTCACACCGTAGTCAACAACAACCCGCAGTTCAAAGTTTACCTCATCCTCTCCTATAACAACTTTAATTCCAGCATCTGCTGTCCTTTTTATCCACTGGACTATCCCGCCGACGATACTTGTGAAAATCCTGTGGACACCAGGAACCTTTCTGGCAGCTATTGCTGCTATTGAGGCGAGTACTTCATTATCAACCTTTACATTACCATATTTCTCTTCCATTATGCCCCCTTTTAATGGGTATTTCGGGACTGTTCTGATGTTGATTCTGAGGTGAGAAAATTTTCGAGCCACTTTGTACTGTATCTGCCGCTTAAAAATGCAGGATGCTCAAAAATCTTTTTGTAAAGCGGTATGGTGGTCTTTATCCCTTCAATTCTTATCTCTTCAAGTGCCCTCTGCATCCTTTCTATTGCCTCGGCTCTGTTCATTCCATAGGCAATAAGTTTCAATATCAAACTATCATAAAAAGGCGGAATTGTATAGCCCTCGTATATGTGCGTATCAACCCTTATGCCAGGACCGCCTGGAAGTATAAGTTTTTCTATCCTTCCAGGAGAGGGCATAAAGTTCTTTGAAGGGTCTTCAGCATTTATTCTGCACTCAATAGCGTGTCCCTTTATATTAATATCTTTCTGGGAGAAGGGCAATCTATCTCCCTGTGCTACACGAATCTGGTGCTTCACAAGGTCTATCCCTGAAACAATCTCTGTCACAGGATGTTCTACCTGTATTCTGGTATTCATCTCAATAAAGTATGGATTACTGTTAGAATCTACAAGAAATTCTATGGTGCCTGTGCTCTGATATCCTATGTTTCTTGCCAGTTTATATGCATATTTATATAATCGCCTTCTGAGTTTCTCACTTACAAATGGAGAGGGGCTTTCCTCTATGAGTTTCTGATGTCTCCGCTGTATGGAGCAGTCCCTTTCAGGGAATACGACGATGTGCCCTTTCTTATCGCCTATAAGCTGAATTTCTATATGCCTTGGTCTTTCTAAAAATTTCTCTATGTACAGTGCCCCTTCTCCAAATGCTGCCTTTGCCTCTTCCTTGCAGGTATTCCAGTGTTTGACAAACTCTTCTGCGTTATTGACCCTTCTCATCCCCCTGCCTCCGCCGCCTGAACTCGCCTTTATAATGACCGGAAACCCTATCCTTTTTGCGTGGGCAAGCGCCTCTTTTAATACGCTCTCTTCGTATCCGGGGATGACAGGAACCTTACAACTTTTGGCCGTCTTTCTTGCGAGTGCTTTATCCCCCATAAGCTGTATATTTTTTGAAGTGGGACCTATAAAGACAATGCCGGACGCTTCACATATCTCGACAAACTGGATGTTTTCTGACAGAAACCCATAGCCCGGATGGACTGCCTGTGCTTTTGTAATTTCTATTGCGCCTATAATGGATGGGATATTGAGATAACTTTCAGATGCGGGGGCGGGTCCAAGGCATATCTTCTCATCAGCAAGTTTTACAGGAAGGGACTCCCTGTCTGCTTCAGAAAAGCCAATGACTGTGGATAGTCCAAGTTCCTTACAACTTCTTATCACCCTTAACGCAATCTCTCCCCTGTTAGCAACAAATACTTTTTTGAACATTGCTATTTATCTGGATTCTGTGAGGATTCAGAAGGAGAAGAAAGTTGAAGAATGAAGAGAACCTGTCCGTATTCTACCGGTTTAGCATTTTCAACCAGAATTTCTTTAACAGTACCGTCATAGTCGGATTTTATCTCATTCATAACCTTCATCGCTTCTACAATACAGAGTGTATCCCCCTTTTTTACTGGTGTGCCGACCTCAACAAAGGGTGGACTTTCAGGAGAAGGAGCTCTGTAGAATGTACCAACGAGGGGTGCTTTTACATAGACCACATCTTCCAGTTGCTGGGCAGGGTGTTTGAATTCTTCTAATATCTGTTCTTCGGTTGCAGTTTTTGCTACCTTTTCAATGTTATGACTGGTTTTTTCTTTCTGGAGAAGGGCGCCTTTCTTACCTAAAACCAGAGAGAAATCCCCTTTATGTACCTCTAAAT
This sequence comes from uncultured Syntrophorhabdaceae bacterium, assembly GCA_964547695.1. GTDB lineage: Bacteria > Desulfobacterota > Syntrophorhabdia > Syntrophorhabdales > Syntrophorhabdaceae > JAKORG01. The sequence continues at coordinate 2,350 of CAZJOP010000122.1, read as the reverse complement.
AGTCAAGGCCGTATTCCTTCATAAAATCAGCATACGGTTTCAGTTCTTCTGGTTTCATATTATCTCCATTTGTTAAACACGGGTGATATATTCACCTGTGCGGGTATCAACCCTTACTATATCCCCTGCCTCAACGAAAAGAGGGGTCTGTATGGTTATACCTGTTTCTAACTTAACCTTCTTTTTTCCGCCCTGCACAGTATCACCCTTATGTCCTGGTTCTGCCTCAATCACCTTAAGGTCAACGGTGATGGGCATCTTTATATCCAGTATCTTACCTTCATAAAAAAGGCCTGTGACTTCCATATTCTCCTTAAGGTATCCCTTTTCCTCTTCTAAAATCTCTTCGGGTATGACGAACTGCTCATAGGTATTATTATCCATAAAGTGGTATCCGCTGGTGTCCCTGTAAAGATATACGAGCGGTTTTTCATCCATATATACAGGGTTCACCTCAATATCAGACCTGAATGTATCCTGCAGTATCTTACCTGTCTTTATATCTTTTGCTTTAAGACGGACAAGCCCGCGACGCTGCTGCTGGTGGGTATGCTCTGCAATAAGTGTTATATATATATTCCCTTCATATTCAAATACATTCCCCTCCCGTAATTCTATTACCTTCATATGTAAAACCCCCTCATTTAAACTTTTACTTTTCAGTCTCTCTGCCTATCCTTTATTGTATAACGACAGGTAGTAAAAATCAAGGAAACCAACCTTCTTTTTCATCTCCCCCTCATCCGTCCCTTCTCCCCAGCGGGGGAGAAGGAAAAAGTTAAGTGTTTTACTTGCCTTTTCCCACTTGCTATTTGCCACATGCTATTTGCCACTTGCCACATGCCATTTGCCATTTGCCACTCAGGTGAGCGGTGTTTTTCATCCACAGAGACCAGGGAGAGAATTGGGATAGTTAAGTTACAGGTGGTATAATGATAGAGCAGAGAAAAAAAAGAGGGAAGGGTAAAATAATGAAAAAGACCTATTTATCACCGGCAACGATAAATCTCTATCGTGAATGTAAAAGGTGTTTTTACCTGCATATGAAGTATGACATAAAAAGACCGAGAGGTCCTATGCCTTCCATTGCCACAGGGCTTGATAGCGTGCTTAAAAAGTATTTTAACTACTACCGCTCAATAAAGGAACTACCACCGGAACTAAAAGGTGAAATGAACGGACACCTCATAGAGAAACTTAAACCCACATATTACCGTGATATAAAAGATGGTTATTGCCTTCTTGGTAAACTGGATGACTGCCTCGTGACAGATAGCAATACCTATGTACCACTGGACCACAAAACGAGGGCAAGCGCTGCTGAAGATGTACATCCTGCCTACCAATTACAGATGGAACTTTACTGTGTTTTACTTGAAGGCAATGGTATGAAAACAGAGAATAGAGCATACCTTCTTTATTACTATCCATTGAATGTCAGTTCTGAGGAAGGTGCAGGAAATATCCTTTTCGGTATGGATATAAAGAAGGTAGATGTGGATATGAAACATGCTGAAGGTTTCATTGAAGATGCTATATTATGTCTTGAGAAAGACGAGATACCAGATGCATCAGAAGATTGTGAATACTGTAAATGGGTTGAAAGTGTATGTGGTACAAATCTTCCTGTAAAGGATATCTCTCCTGAAAAAGAAGAAACTCCACCTTCCCCTGATGAGATAATAGAAGAGGAAGAATATAAAGACACATTATTTTAGTTAGTTTTTGGCGAACTATAAGGTTGTTTAAAAATTCTTTGAAAAATGAAGTAACAATCAATTCACCCGATGGGTGGTCCGATTAAAGATATTCAGGAGGGATTTCAGGGGAGATATTTCCTTGATTATCTTGATGACGAAAATATTAAAGGAAGTAAGAAGTTTTGTTGAAGAAAAAAAACTGGTTGAAGACGGTGATAGAATCCTGATAGCGGTTTCAGGAGGTCCTGATTCTATATTTCTTTTACACTTCCTTATTTACCTTAAAAAGTTTCTGAATATCTCCCTTTCTGTTGCCTATATCCATCACCATCTTAGAAAGGAAGCAGATGAAGAACTTGAATTCGTAAAAGAGGTATCTTCAAGATGTGAGACACCTTTTTACTATAGAGATATAAGAATAGAAGGCAGGACAGGGATTGAAGAAAAGGCGCGTATCAATAGGTACAGGGCGCTTTACGATATAGCAAGAAGAACCTCGTCCAATAAAATTGCTGTTGGACACAATCTGGACGACCAGGTGGAGACAGTTATTATCCGTTTTATAAAAGGGGCAGGTATCGCAGGGCTGGGCGGCATATCTCCTGTAAAGAAACTCTTCCCTGAAAGTGATATAACTGTGATAAGGCCGT
>CAZJOP010000121.1:0-5873 GCA_964547695.1 uncultured Syntrophorhabdaceae bacterium | reverse complement strand
AGCTCTGCCATATTAGGCGGCATTCTCGTTATTGTTTTTATGATTTTTTATTATAGGTTTTCCGGTGTCATTGCAGTGATTGCCCTTTTTTTAAACATTATTTACCTTCTCGGTGCATTTACTGCATTGAAGGCTACCATGACCCTGCCCGGCATTGCAGGTATAATATTGACCATAGGTATGGGTGTTGATTCCAATGTGCTTATCTTTGAAAGGATTAGAGAGGAATTAAGAATCGGAAAGACCGTAAGGGCTGCAATAGACGGTGGATATGAAAAGGCCTGGGTCACTATCTTTGACTCTCATATCACAACCCTTATAACAACGTTTATCCTCTTTATTTTTGGAACAGGTCCCATTAAAGGGTTTGCCGTTACATTAAGCATAGGTATCATTGTAAATCTTTTTACATCAGTTTTCGGTTCAAAGGCTATGTTTGACTGGATCATTTCAAAGTATAAACCAAGGAGTCTGAGCATCTGATGAAGCAAATTGAGATTATAAAAGATACAAATATCGATTTCATTAAACACAGAAAAAAGGCATTCATAGTATCCTTGATTATTGTATGTTTAGGCTTTTTTGCCTTTATAATGGTATGGCTTGGTAAGGCAAACTTAAGTGTAGATTTTACCGGAGGGGTACAGTTACACATAAGATTTGATAAAAAAGTAGACATAGGTGCACTTAGGGATATCCTTGCAAAAAATGAAATAAAAAATGCCCAGATTCAGGAGATAAGCGGGACAAATGAATTTTTGATAAAGACAAAAGGAATAGAAGAGGAAAAAGACATTCAGGACAAAATCGAATCTGTTTTAAAGAATGCCTTTGCCGATAAAGGTTTTCAGGTGCTTGCCACCAATATGGTAGGTGCATCTGTGGGTAAAACCTTAAAAAGGGATGCACTTATAGCCATGGCCATTTCTTTTATATGCATCATCATCTACATAGCATGGAGATTTGCATTTATCTTTGGCATTGCAGCAACAATTGCCACCTTTCACGATGTACTCGGACTGCTTGGCATTTTTTATATTTTAAACATGGAGATGAACCTATTATTTATTACCGCCCTGTTAACAATAGCCGGATATTCATTGACAGATACGGTGGTTATTTTTGATAGGATAAGGGAAAATATGTCTAAGATGAAGGCAAAATCAGATTTTGGAGATGTGATAAATAAAAGTATAAACGAGGTATTAAGAAGAACAATAATTACTTCACTCACAACCCTGCTTGCAGTAGGGGCCATACTCTTTCTTGGAGGAAAGACCTTATTTGATTTTTCTCTGGCGCTTTTTATAGGAATCATAATAGGCACGTACTCTTCGGTATTTGTGGCAAGCCCTTTGGTTTTTATCTGGAGAAAGAAGGTTAGATAAGATTGGTTGGTTTTATATCTTCTAAGGAAGACTCATGCAGTCGAAACTTGAAGATATATTAAGAAACAAAGAAAGGGAATTAAAGCTTTACCAGAGGTTCCTCGAGCTCAAAAAGGTATGCGAAGAAGAGATATTCCCTTCATCCAAACTGCCTCTAAAAAAGCACACAGAAGATTTAAAAACACTGATAGAAACCCTTCTGCCTGAACCGAGGGATAAGACAGAAGAGATGTTTTCCGGAGAGATATTTACACTTCTCGGTATAATCTACCTTCATGATATAGACAAGCTCAGAGAATATAGATGGAAACCAGAATCCCTCATTTTAAAAAACATTTTTAATTACAACAAGGGTATAATAAAAAATAACGGGTTGAGGATTCCTGAGGTGGCCATGGAGGTGATAAGTTACTTTTCGTTCTCCAACAAGCTCAAGATGCTGCCCATTGAGCTTGAGATAACAGAGGATAATAAAAAGGCTATAATAAGGAATACAAGGGTAATAGGGCATATTTTTAATTTTGCCCACCTTATCTACGATATATTCTTCTCGGATATAAAGTTTTCCCAGCTTAGAAGGTTTAATGAATCAAAAATATTTTTAAGAAAGGATGATGTGAATCTCTTATTAGATAGCAGGGAGGGCATTATAACCATTGGATATACGGCAAAATTTCCTTATGAAATGGAGATGCTTAATAACGCAAAATCGTTAATGGATGATATGTTTTATAAGTTTAAGGAGAGCGTAAACGGGAAATACGGTTTAAACTACAGAGAGATATACTGGAATATTAAAAACGATTTCAACTATGAAAGAGATTTATTTGAGATACCGAGGTTCTCTCCATATAACGAATATGAGGGGCCACCAGTAGAAAGATGGGAAAAGGCATCTTTGATACTCGATAAACTTTTCAACATAGGTAATGCCATAGTTATAGGAGATGAGTCAACGGGTAAGACTACTGTGTTGAAATCTTTTGTAATGCCTCAATTATTTTTATTGAGCAAAAATGTGTTTTATTGCGATATATGGGAAAGACCTGTAAGTGAACTTAGAAATATCATATGTAAGAAGTATAACCAATTCAGCCAGACAGGACTTGATATCATTTCAATTTGTAAAAGGCTTCTTGAAGATGAACCCTGTTATTTTATAATCGATAACTGTGAAAGATACATAAATATCGGTGCATCGGAACAGGAAAAATTCGAAAGATTTATAAAATTCTGCGTGGAAAACGAAGGGGTTTTTATAATTGCATCAGGTGACAAAAGTAATTTTTTTGAATGGTTTAAACCATTTGAAGGTTTTAGCTTATCCTCGATCTGTGAGGTAAAGCCTATTAAAGGCATAAGTGTGGGGCACAACTTTGATGAAGAGACCCTGTTATGGGAATCAGAGGCTGCATATAAGCCCCTGGAACTTGCCATGATAAGGGCAAGATTAAATCCCGAGAGTGTTTTACAGGACCTGTTGAAGGATTTAAAGGACGAATACGATTTTAGAAGTTTAATGGCAGTGCTTGTTGATAAAAATGAAAGGATTCTAAAAAGGTTCACCATAGAAGACCTGTTTTTCTGGACCTACATCCCTAAAAAACGCATTAATGGGTATTTGAATGTTTTAAAGGATAAAGACATAGTTTTACAGAAGGAAACACCGGAAAGCATATTCTATCATCTATCGGGAAGGCATCTAACAGACCCCCTTTACAAGGTCCTTAAACTTCATGAGTTCGATGATAGGAAGAGATTGAAAAATCATCTGAATAATGCTGTTGTGAATAAAACATTGCTCAGTAAAGAAGACGTTGATGTTTTACATAGATGGAAAGATAGCATGATCTTTTCAAAAGAAGAATCCGGGGTTATCCTTGCAAGCCTTATCTTTCATGGAGAGGATTACGGGGATTTTCTCGAAAAGGTTATAAACGATGCCAGAGGCATAGACATTCAGCCATTGTTAAGGTTACTATATCTTGATGATGCCAGAAGGAGAACAGAATCAATAAAAGTTTTAATTAAGATAAAAGATAAGGACATGATAAACCCCTTGCTTGAGCATCTTAGAAAGGAAGAGGTGCCGGAAATTAAAGACCTCTTAATCCAAGGCATATGCATAACAAAGAAAAAAAGGGCAATGCTTGCCATATTTAATACATTAAAAGAGATAGGAGACAGAGAGCTCTTGTTTAAGGCAATAGACTTCTTCTTTTACCTTTTAGGGCCAAACGCGAGAGGTCTTTTGATGGAGATAAAGGAAAACGAAAGTGATCCAATGGTGATTGAAAAGCTCAATCAAATCCTCTCTATGGTTTAGGAAATATCTCCAATCCGTTCATATAGGGTATAAGGACATCAGGCACCTTGATGGAGCCGTCCTTTGTTTGATAATTTTCAAGGATGGCCATCACAGTCCTTCCTATGGCAAGTCCTGAACCGTTTAAGGTGTGGACAAATTCGTTCTTGCCGTTTTCTCTTTTGTATCTTATCATTGCCCTTCTTGCCTGAAATGCCTCAAAGTTACTGCAGGAAGATATCTCCCTGTATATGTTCTGACCTGGCAGCCACACCTCAATGTCGTAAGTCTTTGCTGAGGAAAAACCGAGATCTCCGGTGCACAGAAGCGAAACTCTGTAATGGATATTGAGCTTTTTTAAAACATTTTCTGCATCGTTTAATAAGCTTTCCAGTTCCTCATATGATGACTCAGGTGTTGTAAATTTCACAAGTTCCACCTTGTTGAATTGATGTTGCCTTGTGAGGCCTCTCGTGTCCTTTCCATGGGCACCTGCCTCTTTTCTAAAGCATGGTGTATAAGCTACGAATTTTATGGGAAGGTCTTTTTCCTTTAATATTTCATTGCTGAATATGTTCGTTACAGGAACCTCTGCGGTGGGTATGAGAAAATAGTCAAGACCTTCAAGCTTGAAAAGCTCATCCTCGAATTTGGGTAATTGACCGGTTCCTGTCATTGTTTGTCTGTTAACCATAAAAGGCGGTAAAACCTCAATGTATCCATGTTCTCTTGTATGAAGGTCTATCATAAAATTTATCAATGCCCTCTCCAGCTGGGCACCAAAAGATTTATAAAGTGTAAAACGGGAGCCTGTTATCTTCGCTGCCCTTTTGAAATCAAGGATATCGAGTCTTTCACCTAAATCCCAATGGGCAAGGGGTTCAAAATCAAATTTTGGCTTTTCTCCCCAGACTTTAACAACCTTGTTGTCCTCATCGGTGGCACCCACAGGGACAGATGCATGGGGTATGTTGGGTATCATAAGCATCATATCTTCCCATTCTTTTTCTACCTCTCTTAATCCTTGTTCAAGATTTGAAATCTTGGCACCCATGTTTTTAAGATACGCAATCTTTTCCCCAACATCTTCACCTTTTTTCTTTGCCTTGGCAATTACATCTGAAAGGGAATTCCTTTCAGCCTTTAAACCTTCCAGCTCTTTTATGAGATTTCTTCTTTTTTCATCTAACTGGAGCAATAGATCTAAATTAACATCAGCGCCTCTTTTTCTTAAGCTTTCATGTACCAAATCAATATTCTCTCTTATTATTTTTGGGTCAAGCATTTAATCCTCCATTAATTTTTCGTTATAGGATATGGGGCGATAAGTATATATTATACCGTTTAACGTATATAACGGCTTTCCTTCTATCAAAAATTGAACAGCCTTTGCATGAGATGTATTTGCCAGAATGGTATTGACAAGGGAAAATACTACGGTAATTTCCCTTGTCGGCTCTTTTGTCTCTTCCAATAGTTCTTTTGAAAAATTTGCGTATACTATACCTCTTTCATCTAAGGCAAATTCATAGAGCATTAGGCCTTCAGGGATGGCCTTTAGTTCCTTTAAAGCCTTTATTGCCAGCTCTATCCTCTTTTTTTCCTGCGCGTTATTTTGTAGTTTTAATGTGGTTTTTGTGAGCCTTAATCCTTCGCCGGGGTAAAAGATTGCAAGCTCTTCCTTTTTATCAGTATCTGTGTTCTGAATGATAACCCTGCTGTTAGAAAAGCGATTATAGAGAATAAAGGTGACAAACCCCAACCAGATACAGGCAATAAATAAAAAGATAATCTTTTTTTTTCGTTTCTTTTTTTTTATTTCCTCTTCAAATTCTTCTATGATCATACTGCCTTGAAATTATTATGTTTTTGTTTCTTCATACAATTTTAAAAATTCAGAAGAATCCATAACCCTTAAGATGGGGTATATGGCAGATTTTCTGTATGCATCCATGAATCCCTCATGTATGCTTTTTTTATAACAGGCACTTAAATCTTCAAGAATAATGGTATAGAAATCATGGCATACGGCATCAAAAGCAGTAGCTAATACGCAGAAATGCGTATTTACACCTGTTACCACCACAGTATCGACACCCCAGGTCCTCAAGGTCTGGTCAAGGTCTGTTTTGAAGAATGCACTGAACCTCCTCTTTTCAAGGATCGTATCTTTTTCATCT
>CAZJOP010000120.1:0-5885 GCA_964547695.1 uncultured Syntrophorhabdaceae bacterium | reverse complement strand
TTTAAATTATTTTGCTGATAATGGCCATACAATAGTTCCGAGTTCATCCCTTGTGCCTGAAAAAGACCCCACCCTCCTTTTTGTGAACGCCGGGATGGTGCAGTTTAAAAACGTCTTTATAGGCATTGAAAAAAGGGATTACAAAAGGGCAACATCGTGTCAGAAATGTGTAAGGGCCGGAGGAAAGCACAATGACCTCGACAACGTAGGAAAAACACTAAGACATCATACCTTCTTCGAGATGCTCGGCAATTTCTCTTTTGGTGATTATTTTAAAAAAGAGGCCATTGCATATGCATGGAAATTCTTGAAGGATGTTCTAAACCTCGATGAGAAAAGGCTGTGGATAACAATTTACAAGGATGATGAAGATGCTGGCCTTATATGGAGACAACTCGGGGTAAAACAGGAGAGGATAGTAAGGCTTGGAGAAAAAGACAACTTCTGGTCTATGGGAGATGAAGGTCCATGTGGCCCTTGCTCAGAGATCGTTTACGATTTAGGTGAATCTGTGGGATGCAAAAGGCCTGATTGTAAGGTCGGCTGTGACTGTGACAGGTTTCTCGAAATATGGAACCTCGTCTTTATGGAACTGGAAAGACAAAAAGATGGAACCTTAAAGAGTTTACCAAAACCGTCCATAGATACAGGCATGGGGCTCGAAAGGATTGCTTCCATATTACAAAATAAACTGGGCAACTACGAAACGGACCTTTTTATCCCCATAATAAAAAGGATAGAGGAGATATCTGGCAGGACCTATGGTGAGAATGAGAAAACAGACATTGCCATCAGGGTGATTGCCGACCATGTAAGAGGTGCCACATTTATTATAAACGATGGGGTGCTGCCCTCAAAAGAAGGAAGGGGGTATGTGTTAAGAAGGATAATAAGAAGGGCCTTGAGATACGGTAAAAAAATAGGTATAGAAAAGGAATTTTTGTATAATTTATCCAGTGTTGTTGTAGATATTATGGAAGAGGCTTACCCGGAGATAAAACAAAATCATGCCTTTATCGTCCGGGTCCTTAAAGGTGAGGAAGAGAGATTTCTTGAGACCTTAAACGTAGGGATGAGATTGTACGAGGAGATTGCCCATGAGCTAACATTAAAGGGTATAAATACCATACCGGGCAGTCTAATCTATAAACTCTATGATACCTATGGATTTCCCGTGGACATAACGAGGGAGATGGCAGAAGATGACGGTTTATCCCTTGATATGGCCGGCTTTGAAGAAGAATTAACGGCACAGAAGGAAAGGTCAAGGACTGCTTCGAGGATAAAAGGCGATGAACTCGAGGCAGGGCATATAGAGGTCTTAAAGGCTGATTTAAAAAATAGATTCGTTGGTTATGAAAGCCTTTATGCAACAGGGAAGGTCATGGGTATCATAAGTAAAGATGCCCATGCAGATACCCTGGGCGAAAATGAAGTGGGGGATTTATTCTTTGACATCACACCTTTTTATGCTGAAAGCGGTGGTCAGGTTGAGGATACAGGGCTTATAAAAACAAAAGGCAGCGAGGCCCAAGTTATTGCTGTAAAGAAAGTAACCCAGGGGCTTTTTGCCCATAAGGTAAAGGTAATAAAAGGTCAGATTAAAATAGGAGACATAGCAGAATTATATGTGGATGTTGAGAAAAGAAGGGGGGTTTCAAGGAATCATACGGCAACCCACCTACTCCATTATGCATTGAGAAAGGTGCTGGGCGAGCATGTAAAGCAGGCAGGTTCCCTTGTGGATTTGGACAGATTCAGATTTGATTTTACCCATTTTCAAGGCCTTGACGATTCTGAACTGGCAAGGATAGAGGATATCGTTAATGAAAAAATACTGGATTGCATTGATGTTAAGATAGAGGAAAAGACAAGGGAAGAGGCTATAAAGGAAGGTGCCATAGCCCTTTTTGAAGAAAAATACGGTGAAGTAGTAAGGGTTGTGAAGATAGGTGATTTTAGTGCTGAATTATGCGGAGGGACGCATGTGAGAAATACTGGCGAGATAGGTAGCTTCTATATAGTAGGTGAAACATCTCTTGCAGCAGGTGTAAGGAGGATAGAGGCCGTTACAGGAAAAGGTTCAATAAACTTTAAGAGAAAGATAGAGGGTATCTTAAGGGCCATATCAAGGCAAACAAACACAGAGATAGAACGACTTGAAGGTAAGGTAACGGGTTTCATGGAGGAATTGAAAGAAAAAGAAAAGACTATAGAGAGATTAAAAACAGAGATTATGTCCTATAAAATAGAAGATGCCATAAAATCAGCGGTTTTAAAGGACGGTGTAAAAATAGTGTCCCTGTTTTTAGAAAACGCAAATATTGATGACTTAAGAAGGTCAACGGATATTGTAAGGAGTAAGGAAAGGATGTCCATAGTTGCCGTAGGTTCAAAAGACGACTTAAAGGGCATAATTATTGTTGCCGTAAGTAAAGGCTTGGAGCATCAGTATAATGCAGGAAAACTTTTAAAGGCACTAACAGAGAGATTTAATGGAAAGGGCGGTGGAGGGGCCAATATCGCCCAGGGTGGATTACCGCCTGAAAATGTAAAAAATGCGTTAAAAGAGTTTCATAAGATTGTTTAAAAACAAAGAAATTTTATGATTAGATACATTGACACAATAAAAAATGTGAGCCTGTTCAACATATTAAGCGATGATGATTTAAAACTCATTGCAAAGATTGCCGTCATAAGACATCTACCCAAGGGATACACGGTGTTTCAGGAAGGAGAAAAGGGCGATGCATTATATATAATCGTGAGCGGAAAGGTAAAGGTATCCCTTTACGATGATGAGGGCAGGGAATATATACTCGATTACATAGGAAAGGATGGATTTTTCGGGGAACTATCACTCCTTGACGACTTACCCCGTTCTGCAAATATCATAACCACAGAAATGTGCGAATTTCTTGTGTTAAAGAGGGATAATTTTTTAAGGCTCCTTATGGAGAACCCTAAGATTACAATAAATATCCTGAAGGTGATGGCAAAGAGGTTGAGGGCAGCAGACGAAAGGATAAAGGGCCTTGCATTTATGAGTGTGGAAGGGAGGATATTGAAGTATCTCATTGATGTCGGAGAAAAATCAGGGATTAAGATAAAAAATCATATAGTTATAGAAAATGGACCGACCCAGATAGAGATAGCAAGTTCCTGCGGTTGCTCAAGGGAGACTGTTTCAAGGATGTTAAAAAATTTAACGAATAAAGGTATTCTCACCGTTAGAAAAAGACATTATACATTATATACAGGCAATCTCATGCTATAATAATTTCATTCCATTATTATTTCGTCTGTAAGTTCGTTTACATCATTTTTTGATGTGGGAAAATGCCTTTCGAGAATTTTACCTATTTCTGAGATTGCAACGCAGAGGGCATCACATGCCCTGCCTGCTTTTATTCCATTTGATATTTCTTCGGCAAACCTGTTTAATTCACCCTGGGCAATTTTACTGTAAATCCCCTTATCGGCAATGATCCACACTTTTCTTTCAAAAATAGATATAAAAAACAGGACTCCTGTATGTTGTCTTGTTTTATATAGACCTTTTTCATAAAAACCCCTTATCGCCCTTTCCATTGCCTTTTTTTCCATCCTTTTGGTGCTGACAAAGGGGAGTTTCATTGCAGGTAAAAATCTAAACAAACCCTTTAAAGGAAAACAGAGGATAAATACAGTAGGGATATATAACCAAAGGGATGAATGAAGGGCATACACTGTTATGATGAGGGCTATAAATCCACTAAAAAGTATGCTACCTAATAATTCTGCGTCTTTATATTCATCACTTTCGTCCACTATCATTATTGCAATCTCACCTGCAGTTTTAGATTCAGCAGCATTAATGGCCTCTTTTATCCTATTTTTTTCTTCATCTGTAAAAAATTTAGCTGATTTTTTCTGTCTCATTACCAGTCTCCTGATGCACCTCCGCCTCCAAATTCACCACCGCCACCACTGAATCCATCACCTGACCCTAAATCTATGCCACCGCCTGTTCCCCAGTAGATTGGGTGAGAGCGTACTATATCTCTTTTACCATGGGTTCTATAAAAAATAGAGGGCAACAACATCCCGATAAAAAACCCTATAGTACCGAGTATTATCAGGATAAGGAAAGGGGGTGAAAATACGAAAAAGGTGATTAATGGCAATCCAAGGGCTCCTATAATAGCTGAGAATATCTTAGAAAATCTTCCAAAAAAGATAACCATTACCCCTAAAAAGAGTAAAAAGGTCCATATGGGGTTTACATTATTCTTATGAGATGGAACTATCCTTTCCGTTTCTCCTTTAAATTCTCCTTTTACTGCGTCCATTATGGCATGGACTCCAGCAATAAAGCCTCCATCAAAATCTCCTCTCTTGAATCTCGGCTTAATAACCATGTCTATAATTCTGCCTGCAATAAGGTCTGTAAGAGTACCTTCGAGACCCTTGCCCACCTCAATCCTTAACCGCCTTTCTTTTTTTGCCACAACAAGGATAACACCATTATCCTTTCCTTTTTGTCCTATTTTCCAATTTTCTGCTACCTTAATGGAAAATTCTTCCAGCACTTCACCTTCAAGAGATGGTATGGTTAGTATAATGATTTGTGTAGATTCCGTTTGTTCAAACAACTTTAATTCTTTTTCAAGTCTCGATTTAACCGATGTGGACATCATGTAGGCATAGTCATTTACATATCCTTTAAGGGGTGGTACGTCGAGGCTATGGGTATTGATAGATATGAGTAAAGAAAAAATAAATAAGATTAAAAAGCCAAAGATTAACGATGATTTTTTATATATTTGTTTATACATTACAAATGAATTTTTTAAAATTTCACCTTGGGTGCTTTTTCAGCGCCTTGTTCTGCCTTAAATGGTTCCTTAGGTGTAAGATGCAGCAATAATTTATTTGTCAAGTTATTTGGAAATATTCTTATTGAAGTATTGAATTCTTGCACTGCTCTGTTATATCTCATCCTCGCAACGTTTATTCTGTTCTCTGTTCCTTCAAGCTGATTTTGAAGGTCTCTAAAATTCTGGCTTGCCTTTAAATCAGGGTATCTTTCAACAATTACCATTAGCCTTGATAGGGCACTGCTAACTTCACTCTGAGCTAATTGAAATTGCTCCATAGCCTTGGGATCTCCTATCATTTCTTTAGATATATTGATGCTCCCTGCTTTTGCCCTTGCCTCTACTACTGCCTGGAGGGTTTCCCTTTCATGTTTTGCATAAGCCTTTACGGTCTCCACAAGATTTGGGATAAGGTCATTTCTTCTCTGGTATGCAGCCTCTACATTTGCCCATGCTTCTTTTACCTTTTCCTCATTTTGCTGCATTGTGTTATATCCACATCCTGAAATGAACAGTATAGCAAATAAAACAAAAGCAAAAACTATTCTTCTCATCTATAACCTCCGAGGCATTTCTTTTCAATTTTTTCAATGTAATAATAATACTTTTCTTTGTCATAATAAAGAATTAACTTTAAAAAGGCTTTTAAATAGTATTTACAAAGGCAAAAACAAAAAGACTTAAAAATAAAAAAACTATAATGTATAATATCAATATGAAGGTATTGATAATAGAAGATGAGGAAAAGGTTGCCCATTTTATTTCTCAGGGTCTGAAAGAAGAAGATTACGAGGTGGATATCGCCTATGATGGAAATCAAGGCATGGTGTTAATAAAGGATAATACTTACGATATAATACTTCTTGACCTTATGATTCCAGGGATTGATGGTTTACAGCTTTTGAAAACTATAAGATCCTGGGGGAATAATACCCCTGTGCTTATCATCACTGCAAAAAATTCTAAAGAAGATGTGGTAAAGGGGCTCGATACGGGCAGTGATGATTATCTTACCAAACCTTTTTC
>CAZJOP010000119.1:0-5916 GCA_964547695.1 uncultured Syntrophorhabdaceae bacterium | reverse complement strand
TGCAAAATATATCAACATCCTTAACCCTTTTCATAACAGGTGCTATTGCAATAATACCACCTGAGGCAATGCCCCCGAGAAATACTGTTATAAGTATACCCACCTCATAAAACACGTATCCAAAATAAATCTGAAAGGCAAATATGAGTATTAACTCAAGGATAATAGAGGATAAACCTGTTGTGCCTATTGAATAAAGGATCGGCATGCCTCTATATTGAATGGAAATCACAAAAGATAAAAAGGTAAGCATCAGAATACCTAAAAGTATTTTTTTAAAGTTGATGCGTTTTATCAATTCAAAAAAAGGTTTCAAATACGGGGAATAAAGGAGGTTATTGTAAGAAAGGGCATAGAAAAACCCTGATGGCAGAAAGTCTGTATTAATATCTGTTTCGACATCGTTTAGATTAGTTAGATACCAGTCAATCTTTTTTTTGTCGAGGCGGTCTTCAAGATAAGTAACGTTCATCAGTCTTGTTTTGATTTGCCTTTCTTTTAACGTTTTAAACATGTTTTGAGGGTAAAAATTTATGGAATCTCTTGCCCCTGAAAAGACAAAGATATTATATTCACCGGGGATTGTGAAAACATACGGAAATATTGATTTTACTGTTTTCAATATACAAGCATGGAGGTTTTTTAATTCTACTGGATAGTAAGCCATGGAAGCAGGCAGGGTAAGAATTCCCACGCCATTTGGTTTTAATGCCTTTTTTACACTTCCAAAGAATTCTCTGGTAAAAAAACGATTGGTTTGAAGGGTATAAGGCAGGGGGACATTAATAAAAATTACATCGTATCGGTAGAAAGAATTCTTTAAGAACACCCTGCCGTCTGTGAAGTGAAGCTTTACACAGTCATTATTTAACTCTTTCTTTACGGCATTTGTGGCAAAAAGTCCGATTGTCTTTAAAAACTCCGGATCTGTTTCCACGTAATCAATCCTTTTTACGGTGCTATACTTTAATATTTCATTGATGATACCCCCGGCACCTCTACTTAAAACAAGTATGTTTTCAGGCCCATTAAAGGACAACATGGGCAGATGAACCAGATCCTCAATAAAAGTAATATCCGGCATGGGAATTGTCATGGAATACACGCCGTCTGTAAAGAAGGCAAACTGTTCATGGTCTTTTATTACAACGATATTTTGGTACAGGGAATTTTTGTAATATACCACATCCCTGCCTGACCATTGTCTGTTTACAGAGTAGTTGTGTACGGTCTTTGTTGCCCCTGTGATAAGTGCAATTACAGATAACAATAAAAACATAACAGTAATCACAGTGAATCCCCTTTTTATTGTGTCCTTCAGGGAAACAGATAATAAAAAACACGATAAAAGGCTTATTACACACAAATATACGGCAATGGTAAAGGCATTGAAAAACTGTATGAAAAAAAGATTTAAAAGCATGCCACCCACAATTGTCCCGAGCATTTCATAGAAATAGACCATGCCGATGGAATCCTTTTTATCCTCTAAAAGGTCACCAAAGAATGAACAGATCAGGGTAAAAAGCATACCGTGAAGGAAACCAAGGGGAAACAGTATAACAAATGATGCATAAAAGATATGGAGGATACCTGCGCCTGTGTCAAGGGGAATGCCGGCAATCACCTTGAAAACTCTTGTTATATAAATTGATACAGGGAATAAAAGAGAAAACAATACGGTCAATGCCATAGAAATGTTTATGTTCAATTCCTTTTTCACATGCCTTTTTCCTGCAGTATACGCACCAGCTGCCTCCCAGAGGATCCACGAACCGATTATAACGCCTATGGAAAGCTCGTTACCTGAAAAGAGAATGAGCAATTCCCTTATAAGTATGGTCTGGGCAACAATACCGCAAGCACCTGTAATGATTGTAAAGATAATGAGGCTGGCCAATCGTATTTTACTCAATATTTAAGGTTCTTCTTCTTTGAATTGAATAAAATCATCGTTTGGATAAAGCTGTAAAGCCTTTGACATAAAGTCAATCCAGATAGGGAGGGCACATGTTGCACCTGATTCCTTTGGACCGAGGTTATCCCCCTTATCATATCCCACCCAGACAAGACACAACAGGTGTGGTGAGAATCCCACGAACCATGCGTCTTTAAAATCGTTTGTAGTTCCTGTTTTACCTGCAAGCACATAGGGGAGTTTAGATGCTGCCTTTGCAGTTCCGTTTTTTATAACCCCTTTCATGATATCCACCAGGGTATATGCCGCTTCCTCTGAAACCACCCTTTTTTCATCTGGTTCATGCTCGTAAATCAACTCGCCCTCTGTTGTGGTAAGCCTTTTAATCGCCACAGGCTCTATGTATGTGCCACCTCTTGCAAAGGTTGCGTAGGCAGCGGCAAGTTCAAGAGGAACAACCTCTGTAGCACCTAAGGCCAATGAAAGATTGGGCTCAAAATTACTGTTTATGTTCAATCTCTTTGCAAGCTCTATAACATTGTCCAGACCTGTTCTTTCAAGAAGCCTAACTGTAGCAGTATTTAACGATAGCTCCAGTGCCTTTCTCATCGTTACATAACCGTGATATTCGTTCTTATAATTTTTTGGCTGCCACACAGACTTTGTATAGGGATTTACAAAAGATATGGGTGCATCGAGAAGCATCTGATCAGGTTTAAAACCCTGTTCTATTGCAGACAGGTATATAATGGGCTTAAAGGCAGAGCCAGGCTGTCTTTTTGCCTGGATAGCCCTGTTATAAGGAGATACAGTAAAATCCCTTCCCCCTATTAATACCTTAATGTCACCTGTCTTTATCTCCATTGCAATCAATGCAACCTCTGGCATTACCGTCTTTTTTGGATTTCTCGATTTATAAGCATCAATGCCTTTTTCTATTGCCTCATAGGCATATTCTGTGAGTTTGAGGTTTATTGTTGTATTTATGTTAAATCCCTTTATATAAATGTCCTGAGGGGTATCCACATAGTCTTCCAATAGCTGTTTTATATACTCAATAAAATAGCCTGTCTTCTTTTCATACGCCCTGAATGGGGCAAGGGTAATGGGCTTTTTTACTGCCTCTTCGTATTGTTTCTTCTTGATAAAACCTGCCTCATACATCTTCCATAAGACAAGATCTCTTCTTTCTTTGGCCTTGGCAGGGTTTTTAAAGGGCGATAACTTGGATGGAGATTTGGTAAGGGCTGCCAGCATTGCTGCCTCTTCGAGGGTTAGCTCCGATGCCCTTTTATGGAAATAGGTATAGCTTGCTGCTTCAACACCGTATGCACCTTCACCGAGATATATAAGGTTCAAATACATGTTTAGAATCTCATCTTTTGAGTATGTGCGCTCTATCTGGATGGCAAGTATTGCCTCTTCGATCTTTCTCTTAATGGTCTTTTCCCTTGTCAGATATAAATTCCTTGCAAGCTGCTGGGTTATGGTGGATGCCCCTTCTGTAATCTGACCTTTAAAAATATTTCTAAACATCGCCCTTCCGATACCCTTTAAATCTATGCCAAAGTGTTTATAAAACCTTACATCTTCTATGGCTATAAAGGCATTTTTTAGATAATCAGGCATCTGGGTAATGGGTATGGGGATCCTCTTCTCTGCAAATATCTCTGCGAACAGGGTTCCATCGTCTGCATAAAGCCTTGTTGCCGATTTGGGCTTATAAATTTCCAGCTGTTTCACATCCGGTATCTCAAGATAGTTTACCAGTGCATAACCAAAGCCACTACCCAGTATCACGGGTATTAAAAAAATAACTACGGCGAGTTTTATAATCCTTGCATACATGACAAATATAGTATACTTTATAATCTCTATGTTTTCAAAGGACAACGAAAAAACAAAGATAATAGTTATCGGTGGACCTACTTGCACAGGAAAGTCTGACCTTGCCGTAAACCTTGCAGAAACCTGTAATGGTGAGATTATAAATGCAGATTCCATGCAGGTATACAGACATTTCAACATAGGGACTGCAAAACCGGATAAAGATGTAATAAAAAGGATTCCCCATCATTTAATAGATGTGGTTAATCCCGATGAAGACTTTAATGCTGCAATGTTTAAAAAACTGGCGGATAAGGCCATAAAAGAAATCCATTCAAGGGGTCACATTCCCATAATTGTAGGTGGAACAGGTCTGTACATCCGTGTGCTATTGCACGGTATCTTCCATGTGCCAACAGATAAAAGACTGAGAAATCTTTTACAGGATCAGTATGCCAGAAACCCAAAGGGGCTATATGATGAACTAAAACGTATAGATCCCGTTTACGCTTCAAAGATTAGCAAAAACGATAAAATAAGGGTAGTAAGGGCTATTGAGATCTACAGGCTTACCGGGTCTAAGATGTCAGAATGGGAAAAACAACACGGATTTAAAAACGAACAGTATAATGCCATGAAAATTGGATTGACCGGGGATAGAAAAGACCTCTATGATAGGATAAACAAAAGGGTTGAAGGTATGCTTTCTGCTGGATGGATAGATGAGGTAAAAAATATTTGTGATATGGGTTATAATGAAACGCATAAACCATTTTCGGGTATTGGCTACAGGGAGATTCTACTCTATCTAAAAGGTTTAACAACCTATGAAGATATGGTAAAAGATATTAAGAAGTTGACAAGACATTATGCAAAACGCCAGTTCACATGGTTTTCAAAAGAAAAGGGGTTCAGGTGGTATGTGTTTCCAGATGATTTGGAAAAGATCAAAAAGGATGTGGTTCAATTTTTAGAAAATGGGACTTAAAAGGATAATAGAGGCAATCTTGTTCGTATCATCGAAACCAGTGAGCTTAAAAACTCTGTCCAGAAAGATGGGTGAATTTTCAGAACGAGAGATTGAAGATGCCGTATCAGAGCTAATAGAAGAATACAAAGCATACAGCAGGGCAATAGAGATTGTCCAGGTGGCAGGTGGTTACCAGATGAGGACAAAGGTAGAGTTTAAGGATTGGGTTAAAAGATTTGCTAAAGAAAAGGATGTGGAACTTACAAGACCCACCCTCGAAACCCTTGCGATCGTTGCCTATAAACAGCCTGTAACAAAAAGGGAGATAGACATTATAAGAGGGGTTGATTCGTCAAGGGCATTAAAACAGCTTCTCGACAGGAAATTAATAGAGATTGCAGGAAGAAACGAGGACATTGGAAGACCCATGGTATTTAAAACTACTTCAAAATTTTTAGAGACATACGGTTTAAGTAGCATAAAAGATCTCCCTACTTTAAAGGAAATAGAGGCTTTAGAAAAATAAAAAAGGAGGGTTTTTATGGACATTTCTGAACTACTAATATTTATGGTGGAAAACAAGGGGTCTGACCTCCACATAAGCGCCGGAGAACCCCCTGTGGTGAGGATACACGGAGACATGAGAAAGATTGAGATGCCACCCCTTGATAAAGATACGGTACACAATATGATTTACGAGATATTAAACGACCAGCAGAGAAAGACCTTTGAAGAGACCCTGGAGCTGGATTTCTCTTTCGCCTTGGGCGATATCGCAAGATTCAGGGTAAATGTATTTAAACAGAATAGAGGCGAAGCAGCGGTATTCAGAACCATCCCCACAAAGATACCCACATTTGAAGAACTAAACCTTCCAAAGGTCTTTATGGACATAGCAAGACTTGAAAAAGGTCTTGTCCTTGTAACAGGCCCCACAGGAAGCGGTAAATCAACGACCCTTGCGGCAATAATCGATTTTATAAACACAGAACAAAAAGGGCATATACTCACCATCGAAGACCCTATAGAATTTGTCCACCCGTCCAAAAATTGTCTTGTAAATCAAAGGGAATTGGGGCCCCACACAAAGAGTTTTGCAAATGCCTTAAGAAGTGCCCTCCGTGAAGACCCGGATGTGATTCTTGTGGGTGAGATGAGGGATTTAGAGACCATATCCCTGGCATTAACCGCTGCGGAAACA
>CAZJOP010000118.1:0-5988 GCA_964547695.1 uncultured Syntrophorhabdaceae bacterium | reverse complement strand
AATAGGGTTAAAAACCATTGGAAAATGGAGCATTGTAGGTGCAGGTGGAATTGTAACAGAAGATATACCATCTCATGTGGCTGTAAAAGGTGTGCCTGCCAGGATATATAAAAGAATGTAAGGATAAGATGATGAAGATCCCCCTTTCAAGACCTGATATAAAAGAAGATGATATAAAAGCAGTGCTGTCTGTTTTAAAAACACCCAATCTAAGTCTTGGCCCCAAAATTGAAGAGTTCGAAGAAAAGGTAGCAGGTTATACAGGTGCAAGATATGCAATAGCGGTTAATAGCGGCACATCGGGACTACATCTATCCGTCATTGCCGCAGGCATTAAAAGTGGTGATGAGGTCATAACCACACCTTTTAGCTTTATCGCCTCTGCAAACTGTATCCTCTATGCAGGCGCCCGTCCTGTGTTTGTGGATATTGACCCTGTCACGCTCAACATGGATACTTATAAGATTGAGGAAAAAATTACAGAAAGGACAAGGGCAATTCTCCCTGTCCATGTCTTTGGTGTCCCCTGTGAGATGGATCACATTATTGATATTGCAAAAAGACATAGGCTCACCGTAATTGAAGATGCCTGCGAGGCCATTGGTGCCGAATATAAAGGGAAAAAGGTGGGGCTCAGTGGTTTAACAGGCGTATTTGCCTTTTATCCTAATAAGCAGATGACAACAGGAGAGGGCGGTGTAATTGTTACCAATAAAAAGGGCATTGCAGAGATGCTAAAAAGCCTTAGAAATCAGGGAAGGGCAAAAAACGGCAGGTGGCTTTCCCATAAAAGGCTGGGATACAACTACCGTTTAAGCGATATACATGCAGCTCTCGGCATATCACAACTTGAAAGGCTTGACGAGATTTTAAAGAAAAGGGAAGAGGTTGCATTATATTACATGGAGTGTTTAAAAGATATAGATAAGATTGAATTACCCTCAGTGCCTGAACATACAAAGGTTTCCTGGTTTGTATTTGTCATAAGGCTAAAAAAGGGATTTACGAAAAAACACCGTGATAGGCTCATGGAGATGCTTATGGAAAAAGGTATAGAATGTGGCAACTATTTCCCACCTATTCACCTCCAGCCATTTTACAGAAAGTTTTTCGGATATAAAAGGGGTGATTTCCCTGTATGTGAATCCATATCTGAAAGGACAATAGCCTTACCCTTTTTTAATAACCTTAAAAAAGGACAAATCGAATATATTGCTGACAACATAACATCCTGCCTTAAAACCCTTTAGATGTATGTTTGAAAAAAATCAGTACCTGATTCTGTTGATACTATTTTTAATTGCCCTGTGTGCAAGGTTATATCCTGTATTTGCACCAAATGTAATAACCAACGATGGTATTATGTATATTGAAAACGCAAAACTTATTACCTCCGGTGATCTTAAAAAGATTAAAGAAATAAGCTTTTTTAACCTCTATCCCTTTTTAATAGCTGGATTCCAGAAGATTTTTAATAACTGGGAACTATCTGGAAGGATGGTCTCGGTTATATTCGGTGCCTTAGGTGTCATTCCGTTTTTCTTTTTTACAAAAAAGTTGATAGCCCAGGGCATTGCAATACTGACAACACTGTTTTATGCCATAAACCCCCACATCGTAGAATATTCATCGGATATATTAAGAGAGCCTCTTTTCTGGTCTCTGTTTTTGTTCGCCCTGTGGGCTGGAGTTGAAGGCATAATTTCAGAGAAAAACACAAGGTGGATCTTTATTTTTCTTTCCGCTCTTTTGATAAGCCTTTCCATATGGGTAAGGATAGAAGGGATTATGGTTGTCTTTATATTATTTGTGTGGCAGCTTTGGCTATACAAAAAAGGTGATATTAAGGGCAGGTTTTTTTTATCTAATACCGGGGCCTTTATTTTGTTTTTTATTTTAATATCTTTACCACCATTATACTTTTTAAAGCAAAGGCTGGGCTGGTGGGAATTTGGTCTTTTAGGTGATAAAATCTTCCATGTCATCACACAGCATGAGGATTTAAAAACTATTATAAAAAATCACATTTCTATTATGAATAATGCACCTGCTTCTGTAAATGGTTTTCTTGACATCTCTTTAAGGCAAAGATATGTAGCTTATGCCTCTGAGGTTATATACAAGTTTATTAAATCTTTGAATGTAGTATTTTTTATATTGGCCTTGTTCGGGATTATAAAAAGAAAAAGCCTTCCTTTAATCAAAGGAGAGGTGTTTTTCCTTATCTGGTTTTTAATTGCATGCATTTCATGCTATCTTTATGTTGCAGAGATTCAGTATTTAGGGACAAGGCACGGACTTTTAATGGGTATACCGGTATTAATGTGGTCAGCAATAGGCTTTTTTGAATTATCAGAAAAGATAAAAAAGGGGCTTGAAAAGATAAGAATCTTTTCAAGGTCATTTCCTTTTGCCATTATTTTTGTTTTGTTAGTTGTTATCTTATTCAATGTTTATGGCATTTTAACATCCAATAGAATAGATAAGATTGAGCTTAAAAAGGCAGGGATTTATCTAAAAGATACGGGCTTTAAAGAAAAGACCATCGCCACAATTCCTCCCCTATCGAGGGTCTTATTCTATGCAGAGGCAATACCTGTTTTAATCCATGAAGGCGTATCAGATGAAGAATTGAAAAATGTTTTTTTAGAAAAAAAGGTAGAATATGTGCTCATAGAAAAAAGGTCCTTTGAAAGCTATTTTTACAGGGCAAATGCTATCTTTCATTCCCAATATTTAAAAAAGGTTGATTTACCCGCATTTAATACGTTTAAAGAATATTATTTAGAGCTGTATAAGACCGAAAACAATAAAGGCTAATATTATGCTATCCAATATGCTATCAAAAGGTGCATGGAAATTCTATGTGGTGATTGCCAGCGATATAATACTCACCATCTGTTCTTACTATCTGTCATATCTACTCAGATTTAACTTTAATGTCCCTGACATATATATCAATGTTTTTGTCCGTTCGGTGCCGATATTGTTTGTAATAAGGGTTATTTGCTTTCATGTTTTTGGTTTGTACAGGGGGGTATGGCGATATGCCTCCATGAACGACCTCTTAAGGATATTAAAGGCCGTAACTTTAGGCACCGTTATATTCAGTGCATATGTGTTTTTTTATTTCAGAGTAGAGAGTTTCCCAAGATCCACTGTGATAATAGACTGGTTTATCATAATTACCTTCCTCGGAGGTTCCCGGTTTTTCTATCGTTTTTTCCGTGAGTTTAAAGGCGCTTCATATTCGGGTGGCAAAAATGTGCTCATCATAGGCGCTTCAGACGAAGGGGAGATGTTACTGCGGGAGATAAAAAAGAATCCAAAAATGAACTACAATCCTGTAGGTTTTATAGATAAGACAAAACAAAGGCAGGGAAAAAGGATTCATGATGTGCCAGTTTTGGGCTCCCTTGAAGATTTGAAAAAGATTATAGGCAGAAAAAAAATCGAAGAGGTAATAATAGCAGATTCTACAATTGCTGGTAAGGAACTACGTAATATCATTGCCTTATGCAATGAGTTAAATGTGCAGTGCAAGACCATCCCTGCCATAGGGGATATTTTAAACGGTAAAATCAGTGTCCACCATATAAGAAATATAAACATAGAAGACCTTCTGGGAAGAGAACATATAACATTAAACATGGAGCAGATAAGGGCATATCTTTCTGGAAAAAGGGTCATGGTGACCGGCGCAGGTGGCTCAATAGGTAGTGAGCTATGCAGACAGATAATGAAGATTGGCCCTGAAAAATTAATTCTTTTCGACAGGGTGGAGAATGAACTCTATAATATTGATATGGAGTTTTCCAATAAATACAAAGATAAAATCTATGTCTCTCTTCTTGGGGATGTGCTGGATAAAAAAAGGCTTGAAGACGTAATGACCATATACAGGCCGCAGGTAATATTCCATGCCGCTGCATACAAACATGTACCGATTACAGAGATACATCCCTATGAGGCAGTGAAAAATAATATAGAGGGCACACTTCGTGTTATCGAGGCCTCAATTACACACCGTGTGGAAAAATTTGTCCTCATATCAACGGATAAGGCCGTTGACCCTGTGAATGTCATGGGTGCCACAAAAAGGATTGCAGAGCTTATATGCCAGGGCATGAACGGAAAGGGGTTTACGAAATTTATTGCAGTGCGTTTTGGAAATGTTTTAAACAGTGCCGGCAGTGTCATCCCCCTTTTTAAAAAACAGATAGAATCCGGTGGTCCTGTTACCGTTACACACCCTGAGATGACCCGTTATTTTATGAGCATCCCCGAGGCTGTGCAGCTTGTCATGCAGGCCGGTGCCATAGGAAAGGGTGGAGAAATCTTTGTCCTTGATATGGGAGAGCCGGTAAAAATCGTCGATCTGGCCCGGGACATGATAAGGCTCATGGGATTCAAGCAAGATGAAATAGAAATAGTATTTACCGGGTTAAGACCGGGAGAAAGGATTACAGAGACCCTTATCGGCACCGAGGAAGAGGCTCAAAAAACAGGGCACGAAAAGATTTTAATGATAAAGCCTTTAGTCTTTAACTGGCAGGAATATAAAAGAAGGTTAGACGAGTTCATCTCTGAGATTGATAACCTCTCTGACGCTGAGATAAAACATAGGCTCTTTGAAATAATAAAAGGCTAAAATGTTTTTAAGATTTACACCTTTATAAGATGATACATCCTCTCACCAAGCCCCATTTTTTCTGCATGTTCGAGCTGTATCTGCCATTCGATGGTGGGATACAGTGCCCTCCACTTATCCTCACCCTTTTTTAGCACAGTTTTTATAGCCGTATTTGGTAAAGACTCTTCGTTATTTACAAGGTCACATGATGCTGCATCGATAGAGACAGGGTCAATGGATGCAAGTATGCCAATATCACGGACAACGGGTGAATCGTTATTGGGATAGCAATCACAGGCAGGACTTATCTGCATAAGAAAATTTATAAAAATGGCCCTTTTTTCTTTACCTTTTAGGACACCTGCTGCATGCTCTACCATCTTTTTCTGGAACACATCCTGCGATTCATTCCACTGGATTTCAATGGCCTTAAATGGACATACAATTATACATTCGCCGCAACCTATACATTTTTCCGGGTCTATAAATGCCTTTTTTTCCGTAACAGATATGGCACATACAGAGCAGTAAGTGGTGCAAGAACCACATCCCTTACAGGTCTCTTCGTTTACCTTTGGCGCCACATTACTGTGCTGGATGAGCTTTCCTTCCCTTGCGGCGCAACCCATGCCGAGGTTTTTTAAGGCACCTCCAAAGCCTGAGAGCTCATGTCCTTTAAAGTGGGTTACCACCACGAGGCTGTCTGCATTTACAATGTCCCCTGCAATGCTTACCTCTTTTAATATCTCTCCATCAATAGAAACCTTTACACTATTTGAGCCCCTTATCCCATCGGCAATGATTATGGGACATCCTGTGGATGCATAATCAAAGCCGTTGTATATAGCGGTATTTATGTGATTAACAGAATCGCTTCTTGAGCCGGAATAAAGGGTGTTTGTATCTGTAATAAAAGGTCTTGCCCCGAGCCTTTTTATGTAATCCCCAATCTTTCTTATAAAAACGGGTCTGATATATGCAATATTACCCTTTTCTCCAAAATGAAGTTTTATTGCAGTAAGGTCAGATTTTTTTATCCTTTCCTTTGTCTTTATCCTATCGAGGAGGTCTTCTATCTTATCCAGCAGACTCCTTTTAGGATTTGTTCTTAAGTCTGTAAAGTAAACCCTGGCCATCAGGTCTCTCCTTTTTTATTTAAATTATAGAAAAATTATGTTAGAAGTTATGGAATTTGTCAACAAAAAGGAGGCACAAGGATGTTAAATTTATCAGAAAAGCACAATATGATACGCATGATTGCAGAAAAGATTGCAAAAGAACGGGTTGCTCCAAGGGCAAAGGAGATAGATGCAACAGGGGCATTCCCCTGGGACCTTGTGGACATATATAAAAAA
>CAZJOP010000117.1:1591-6031 GCA_964547695.1 uncultured Syntrophorhabdaceae bacterium | reverse complement strand
TGTTAATTTTCTGTTAATTTTTAGAAATTATTGGCGAGGGTTACAATAAACCTTGTTCCTTTTCCATAAACGCTCTGGACATCTATGGTTCCTTTATGGAGAAGGACAATGTGTTTCACTATGGAGAGCCCAAGGCCTGTGCCACCCAATTTCTTTGAGCGGGATTTGTCAACGGTATAAAATCTCTCAAAGATACGGGGTATTGCATTCTCAGGGATGCCTATCCCCGTGTCCTCTACAATAATTACAGAGTTATTGTCATCCTGGGTCACTGAAATCGTTATCTTTCCTTTTTCCGTATATTTTATTGCATTGTCTATGAGGTTTATAAGCATCTGTTCGAGCTTAAAGGGATCTGCCATAATGGGCTTTATATCTTTTTCAATATCAATGATTAGATTCAGTCCCTTTTCTTTTAGTTTTGGTTCAAATATCTTGACTATGTTTTCTGTTAAGCTATCGAGTCTGACCTCTTCTAATTCGAGTTTGACGCCCTCTTTTTCCAGCTCACTTAATGTCAAAAGGTCATCAACAATATTTATTAGCCTTGTAGTATGTCTCTTTATGGCATCAAGATATTGAATGTTTTCGATGTGTTCTTCTTCTTCAAGGGTCTCTATAAAACCTTTAATGGCGGTTAGAGGTGTTCTTAATTCATGGGAGATATTGGCAATGAACTCTTTTTTTATGGTTTCAAGCTGTTTGAACTTTGTTATATCGTATAGAATCATCACTATCTCTTCTGTCTGGTTTAAAAAAGTAAAGCTACCTATATAGAATCTGTCCCTTATTCTTATCTCTGCTATTTTGTGTCTTTTTTCTTTCTTGATTTGTTTTATGAGGTCGTCGAGTTCAGGGGATCTTATATATTCCCAAAAATAACCACCCTTTGTTTCTTTGGTATCCACAATCTTTTTAAAGCCTTCGTTACATAATTTTACGGTGCCATCTTTTTTTAACACAAAAAGAGGCTCTTCAATGGATGAGATGATGGTATTGAACTCCTCTTTTTGATTGGCCAAGTTTAAAAATAGTTTCTGCATTTTTATGGCCATATCGTTAAATGTTTCTGCAAGGTCCTTTAGTTCATCGTCTGTTTTTAGAAACACCTGAACGTTAAAATTACCCCTGGAGATCTCCTTTGCTGCAGATACGAGTTCTTTAAGCGGTCTTGATATACCCCTTGAGATAAAATAGATTATAATAAATGCAATTGTGGCTAAAATTAGCGTAAGTAAAAAAATCTTCAATCTTAATTCGCTAAGAAGGATTTCAATGTCCTTCAGGTATGTGCTTACCCTCAGCACACCTAAGATTTTAGAATCCAATACAATAGGGATGGCCACATACAGCATCTTTTCCTCAACAGTTACACTAAAACGTATTGAAGTGCCTATCCTGCCCGAGATTGCATCTATAAATTCCGGTCTCATCTTATGATTTTCCATGGTCTTCGGGTCTTTTTCTGAGTCTGCCAGGATGGTTCCATCTCTATCTATAACGGTGATGCGTGCGTTTACATCATGCTTGAATGATTTAACAAAGCCATCTATTTCATTTAATCTTCTGTTTTTAAAAAAATCTGTTATCTCAGGTTTTAAGAGAAATGTTATATTTTTTAAATTTTCTGTGAACGTTGAGATGTAATGCCTTTTTATGGTCTTAAATGCAATAACCGGTAAGGACAGGCCTAAAAGTATTACAATCACGATAAACGCAGCCATTATCTTTGAAAAGATATTTATCCTCATTCTTCTATTCTGTAACCCATTCCCCTTATATTTTTTATAAACCTGGCCTCTTCTCCTAATTTCTCTCTTAAGTGTTTTATATGGACATCTATTGTCCTGTCGATAACAATTTTTTCATTTCCCCACAGGTGCTCAAGGATGGCCTCCCTTGAGAATACAAAGCCCTTTTTCGAGGCAAGAAGACTGAGTATTTTAAACTCTGTGGGTGTTAAATCTACCTTTCTATCGTTTATTCTGACTTCCAGCTTTTCTGTATCAATGAGAATTCTTCCACCTATATCCAGCTGCACCTGTCTGTCTGTTTTTGGACTGTGTCTTCTTAGAACCGCCTTTACCCTTGCCACGAGCTCCTTTGGAGAAAATGGTTTTGTTACATAGTCATCTGCACCGAGTTCGAGCCCGAGTATCTTTTCTGTCTCTTCAGCCCTGGCAGTAAGCATTATGATGGGAATAGAGGCATATCTTTTCTGGCTTTTTAAGGCCTTACATACCTCAAAGCCATCCATATCGGGAAGCATTAGATCCAGTATTAATAAGTCAAATTGTCTTGTTTTCAGGCTTCTAAAAAAGGATTCGGCGTTTTCAAAGCCTTCTACCTGGAAGTTTGCCTTTTTGAGATTTATGGACACAAGCTCTATTATATCCGGCTCGTCCTCTATTATGGCAATGAGTTTACCCATTCTTTTATAAAAATAAGTTTAGATGTTTTTTCGTGCAATTCAATAAAATTTTTATGTTAATCTGTGAATTTAACGGGATTAAAGGACGTTTCATAGTCAAATACATCAATACCTTCTTTGTGTTTTAAAAAGTTTACAGCTATATACGTAAAAGGCGTTATTACTATTTCGTATATGGTCTTAAAAAGCCACTGGGAGATAACAATCGTTAAAAGGTTTGCAAATGGCATGGTGCCTGCAAAGGCAATGGGTATGAACAGAAGGGAATCTATACCCTGTCCAACAAGGGTTGAGCCAATGGTGCGAGTCCATAGCCACCTGCCTTTTGTTAATATCTTCATCTTGGCAAGGACAAAGGCATTGGAGAATTCTCCGGCGAGATATGCGATGAAGGAAGCTGCAAGCAATCTCGGGGTAAAACCGAGAATCTTTTCGTATGCCTCCTGATTGTTCCAGAACTGGGCAGGTTTTATAAGGCCGGCAAGCCATATAAAGACAATCATTATGAGATTGCATATAAAACCAAGCCATATGACCTTTCTCGAACGGGAATAGCCGTATACCTCTGTGAGTATGTCGCCGATTATATAACTTACAGGGAATATTATGACCCCGGCAGGCAGTATTATGCCAAAAATATGGATTAGCTTTACAGATATGATGTTGGATGTAATAAGGCATGTAATAAAGATAGAAAGGATGATGACAAACCAGATGGAGTATTGTGTGGCGTTTTTATTTTTTTTTAATCGAGCTTTCATGGTTAAAAAATACCTTTTTGCCGAAATATATTATGATGCTTACTGGTTTGTCAATAGCTTTACTTTTATTTTTGCCCTGAAGTTGAAATTGTTCAAATCGTGATTATATTAGAAACAGTAATAAACATCGCCATTTAAATCCATTTTCCTATAAATTGGATTAAAAAATAATGGCTGATGGATAAAAAACAAGAAAAAAGGAGTTGGACTATGAATTGGGATAAATTAACCATAAAGGCACAGGAGGCAATTGCAGATGCCCAGAAAAGGGCTGAGGCAATGCAGCATCAGATGATTGAAAACGAGCATCTGTTGCTTGCCCTTATAACCCAGAAGGATGGTATAGTAAGACCCATATTGGATAAGTTAGGGGTAAATCACGGCGTTATCTTATCGGCCCTTGAAAAAGAGCTTAAAAAGATACCCACCGTGGAAGGTCATATTCAGGTTTATATATCTCACGGGCTTAAAAATGCCATCGACCTTGCCTTCAAAGAAGCAGAGAGGCTAAAGGATGAATACGTAAGCACAGAACATCTGCTTATAGGCATATGTGAGACAAAAGAAGGTGGGGCTTATCTTGTTTTAAACAGAAATGGAGTTACAAGGGAAAGCATTTATGCTGTCCTGAAGGACATAAGGGGTTCTCAAAGGGTGACAGATCAGGCACCTGAAGAAAAATACCAGGCATTGCAAAGATACTGTCGTGACCTCACGGAAGAGGCAAGAAAGGGTAAGCTCGACCCTGTCATAGGCAGAGATGAGGAGGTAAGGCGGGTTATGCAGGTGCTGTCAAGAAGGACAAAAAATAACCCTGTAATTATAGGTGAGCCAGGTGTAGGAAAAACAGCAATAGTCGAGGGTCTTGCCCAGAGGATCGTAAACGGTGATGTGCCTGAGACATTAAAAAATAAAAGGGTTCTTGCCCTTGATTTAGGGGCAATGCTTGCTGGTGCCAAATACAGAGGTGAGTTTGAGGATAGGCTTAAGGCTGTTCTAAAAGAGATCAACGAATCTTCCGGGTCAATAATACTTTTTATAGATGAGCTCCATACAATTGTAGGTGCAGGTAGTGCCCAGGGTGCCATTGATGCATCTAATATGTTAAAGCCTGCCCTGGCAAGGGGTGAATTAAGGTGTATCGGTGCCACAACCCTCGATGAATACAGAAAATATGTGGAAAAAGATGCAGCCCTTGAGAGAAGGTTTCAGCCAGTTTATGTAGGTGAACCCACGGTAGAGGAAACA
>CAZJOP010000117.1:0-1581 GCA_964547695.1 uncultured Syntrophorhabdaceae bacterium | reverse complement strand
CAATCCTGAGGGGATTAAAGGAGAGATACGAACTCCATCATGGTGTTCGTATCAAAGACTCGGCCCTCATTGCAGCAGCCACCCTTTCCCATAGATACATAACAGACAGATTTTTGCCTGATAAGGCCATAGACCTTGTGGATGAAGCGGCATCAAAGCTTAGAATGGAAATAGACAGTGTTCCCACAGAGATAGATGAGATTGAAAGGAAGATAATCCAGATACAGATAGAGATAGAGGCACTGAAGAAGGAAAAAGATGAGGCATCAAAGGAGAGGTTAAAAAGGCTCGAGGAGGAACTGAACAATCTGAAGTCAGAGGTTATGGAAAAACGTGCCCACTGGGAAAAGGAAAAACAGCTTATAACAAAGATAAGTAGCATCAAAGAAGAGATAGACAGGGCAAAGACCGAAGCAGAAGAGGCAGAAAGGAGAGGTGATTTCGGTCGTGTTGCAGAAATAAGATATGGGAAGATAACGAGTCTTGAGCGGGAGTTAACAGAGAGTAATAAGGCACTGATAGAACTTCAGAAGACGAGAAAGATGTTAAGAGAAGAGGTAGATGAAGAGGATATTGCAAAGGTCGTCTCAAAATGGACTGGTATCCCTGTGTCTAAGATGCTGGAAGGCGAGACAGAAAAACTTGTTTACATGGAGGATAGGTTACATAGAAGGGTAATCGGTCAGGATGAGGCAGTCTCTGCAGTTTCGAATACAATTAGAAGGGCAAGGGCAGGGTTACAGGACCCCAATAGACCACTGGGCTCTTTTCTGTTTCTCGGCCCAACGGGCGTGGGAAAGACAGAGCTTGCCAGAGCCCTTGCAGAGTTTCTCTTCGATGACGAACAGGCAATAGTCAGGATTGATATGAGTGAATTCATGGAAAAACACTCTGTATCAAGGCTAATAGGTGCTCCACCTGGTTATGTGGGATATGAAGAAGGAGGTTATCTCACAGAGGCGGTAAGGAGAAGACCTTATTCCATAGTGCTTCTCGACGAGGTAGAGAAGGCACATCCTGAGGTCTTTAATGTGCTTTTGCAGGTGCTCGACGATGGAAGGCTCACGGACGGTCAGGGAAGAACCGTTGATTTTAAAAATACCGTCATTATTATGACCTCCAACATCGGTAGCCAGTGGATCACTGATTTGGGTAGCAACGAATATGAAGAACTCAAAAAGAGGGTTATGGAAGCCGTAAAGATACACTTCAAACCTGAATTCATAAACAGGATAGACGAGATAATCATATTTAAGTCCCTGACCATGGAAAATATAAAAGAGATAGTAAAACTGCAGCTCTCATATCTAACAAAGAGGGCAGAAGAAAGGGGTATCAAACTCACATATTCTGATGCGTTGAAGGATTATATAGCAAAAGAAGGTTATGACCCTGTATACGGGGCAAGACCTCTAAAAAGGCTCATCCAGAAAAAACTTCAGGACAGTCTTGCCCTTATGATACTAAGGGGTGAGATAAAGGAAGGGGATAATATACTCATAGATATTGATAAAAAGGACACCATAATCTTTAAAAAAATAGAATAGAAAAATACCCCCCATTTGTTGACAGTTAAGTTTT
>CAZJOP010000116.1:0-6049 GCA_964547695.1 uncultured Syntrophorhabdaceae bacterium | reverse complement strand
TAAACTTTACATCAATAATCCTGTCGTTTTCTATCTTCAAAAATATCTTCATAACGTCACCGCATACAGGATTGCCTGCCTCACCTACTGCATCGGGGTCTTCCATCTCCCCCATGTTTCTGGGGTGCATAAAATGATCCATGACAGTTTCATTATAGTTTATCTGTGCCATAGCACTCCTCCATATTTTTTATGGACACTATTCAATCTTTATGATTTCATAAGTTTTCTTTCCACCTGGCGCTGAAAATGTAACCTCATCGCCCACTGTTTTTCCCATCAATGCCCTGCCAAGGGGCGATGTTATGGATATCTTTTTTTGTTCAATATCTGATTCATAAGGTCCTACAAGGGTATAGGTAACCTCTTCGTCGGTATCTAAGTTTAGAAGGGTTACGACGCATCCAAATTCAACAGATTCGTTGTTTTTCCTTTTTTTATCCACAATCTCAGAGTTTTTTATCATCTCTTCTATCTCGGCAATCTTTTTCTGAAGAAACTGGTATTCTTCTTTGGCGGCATCGTATTCTGCGTTTTCTGACAAATCACCGTGGCCCCTTGCCTCTTCAATGGCCTTAATGATCTTGGGCCTTTTTGTGTTTAGCAAATATTCCCTCTCTTTTTTAAGGTTCTCGTATCCTTCTCTTGTAATGGGCACCTTCATACTCTCTTCCTTTTTTAATGAAAATTACAAACTTTATCTTTTTGAATCAATAAAAATTCATTTAAATTAAACCCGATTAATCAAATGTAATCCACTCTCCCTTATCTTTTAAGGGGCTTATGGATCTTGCTATCTCCTTTCTCACATTTAAGAATCTTTGTTTCATGCCTCTCAACCAGTCCCTGTGCAGAAACATGTGCTCAGGAGGGCCTATTATACCCCCTTCTTCTATTTTCCTTTTTCTGCCGCTTCTATCAATCTTAAAATAACCGTGACAAACAGTGCAGATAAAACCTTCTTCTACCATACGCACTATTTCAGAGCCGCAGAAAGGACAGCCTGATCGTTTTTCTATCTTTTTACGGGAAAAAAGTATACGGGCAAGTTCTGTCGCCTTTTCTTTATTTTTCTCGTTAGATAATACCTCACCTGGCAGGGCAGCCTCGATATTTATACTTGCCTTAATCTCAAGTCCAAGGGAATAGGCTAAAACCATTAATGTCTGCGGTGAAACCCCTATTCTATCCTTTATGCCATAGAAATTCAGCAGTATGCAGGGTTTGCCGTATGTTTTAT
Organism: uncultured Syntrophorhabdaceae bacterium; assembly: GCA_964547695.1. Lineage (GTDB taxonomy): Bacteria > Desulfobacterota > Syntrophorhabdia > Syntrophorhabdales > Syntrophorhabdaceae > JAKORG01. The sequence continues at coordinate 4,809 of CAZJOP010000116.1, read as the reverse complement.
TCAGATAATTATAAAATAAAAATCCCCTGTCTAGTATACGTTTAAAGATGCTGTGGGCACCGAAATAGTAAACAGGTGTGGCAATAATCAACCCATCTGCCTCGACAATGGTTTCGAGAAGGCCTTCCATATGATCTTTTCTGGGACAGGGATTACCCATAATGCAACCATAACAGGCACTGCATGGCATGATATTCAATTCGGGGAGCCTTATAAGTTTAAGATTATGGTCAAAGTCAAAATGTGTGGAAATCTCCTTTACAAAGATTTCACAGTTGCCGTATTTTCTTGGTGAGCCTATAAGCCCTAATATCTGTTTTGACATGGCACTATTATAACAGATTTTATCCTGTTTAACAGCTTTAAATTCCATTGCATTTTAAAGTCAAGTTAGGTTAAAAATCAAAATGGACAAAAAGATAGCCTCCTGGTGTTTATACGATTTTGCAAACTCAAGCTATTCTGCAGTAATTTCTGCAACCATCTTTCCTGTTTTTTATGCCAATGTTATTGTGGGCAATGAAGAAAACACAGGTGATATCTGGTGGGGTAGGGCCATAGCGTTGAGTATGGCAATTGTGGCACTGGCATCCCCTTTTTTAGGCGGTATTGCAGATTATGCAAAGGTCAAGAAAAGGATGATGATGTTTTTTACACTAATGTGCGTGATTTCTGTGGGTTTATTTTCTCTTTTAGATAAAGGCATGATTTTAACCGGCTTTATCTTGATGGTGATTGCCAACATCGGTATGGAGTGTAGTTTTGTCTTCTATAACGCATTTTTACCTGAAATCAGTCATAAAGACCACCTTGGCAGGGTCTCTGCCCGGGGTTATGGAATAGGCTATCTGGGTTCAATCGTCTCTCTTTTTTTGGCATTATTGATTATCCGCCAGGGATATTTAAAGCCTGTATGGTTAATGGTTTCTTTGTTTTTCACAGTTTTTTCCATCCCTGCCTTTATCTTTCTGCCTAAAGACAGCCTTGGCGACAAAGGGATTTTTTCTTCTGCACTAAAAGGGTTAAAAAATACCATTAAACACCTTCGTATGATGTGGTCTGATTTAAACACGAGAAAATTCCTTATAGCCTATTTAATCTATGAAGATGGGGTTAATACGGTCATCGTGTTTTCCAGTATTTTTGCCGCAACAACCCTTAAATTTAAACCTGATGAGCTGATCTACATGTATCTTCTGGTTCAGGCAGTAGCCCTGCTCGGCGCATTCGCTATGGCAAGACATATTGATATCAAAGGCCCCAAAAGGATTGTTTGTGCTACCTTATGTCTTTGGATCTTTGTCACCATATGTTCTTTTTTTGTGAATTCAAAGGGTCTCTTTGTTGTTATTGCATCTTTAGCAGGTTTAGGTCTTGGCACCCTACAGGCAGCAACAAGGGCATTTTTTTCTTTATTCATCCCTCGGGGAGAAGAATCGAGGTATTTCGGTGTTTACAACCTTGTTGGCAAATCATCGGCCGTCATAGGCCCTGTTATCTTCGGTTATACGTCCTCATTATTTAAAAGTCAAAGGCCTGCCATACTCTCTGTTTGTTTATTTTTCGTTGCAGGGTTGATTGTGGTCTCTTTTGTAAGGATAAACAAAAAGGACCCAGTTTTTGAATAGCCTTGCAAAAATTAAATTTTTTCCATATATTGAACTTAAATTGATTGGTTAAAAACAGGAGGTTTGATATGTCCCTTATGGACGATTTAAAGAAAAAGACAGAGGAAGGATTGAAGACCCTTAAAGAAACGGCACAGGATATTGCCTTTAATGTGGAAAAACAGGCGAAGATAGGCAAGAAGAAATACCTTGATATTACAAAACTCCAGAGGACCATTCAAAAGTTATATGCAGAAATTGGAGAATATGTATACGACCAGTTTACATCAGGGAGAATTCCCACTATGGAAACACCCTTTTTAAAAGAAAGGATTAATGCCATAACGAGGTTATCCATTCAAATAAAAGAAATTGAAGAAGAAATAGAAGAGATTAAAAAGACAGCTCCGCCGAAATATTATGAGGATTGAACGCAGTATTTTTCTCTCTTTTCTTTGTCTTTTTTTGTTTCTACCAATTACTGCATTCGGCTATGAAAGAATAATATCTTTATCACCCCAGATAACAGAATCTATCTATTTAATGGGTGCGGAAAAGGCACTTATTGCCAATACCACATTCTGTAATAGGCCTATAGATGCCACAAAAAAGGAAAAAATAGGGACACCTCAAAGGCCGGACCTGGAAAAGATTGTATCTTTAAAGCCAGACCTTGTTATCGCCGCACAAGAAGGAAACAGCCTTTGGTTTGTGGAAAGGATCAGAAGACTTGGCATCAACACGTTTTTTTTTAAAAGACCCAGAAATTTTAAAGACCTTTCCCGTAATTTTCTCGTGCTCGGAGGGCTACTAAAAAAAGCAGAAACAGCAAACAACATCATTGTAGATGTGGAGCATAGGCTTTATAAGAACAATGAATCATATCCGTTTGGTGTATTATGGCAGGTAGGGTCAGACCCTATAGTGGTGGCGACGAAAGCAAGCTTTGTCAATGACATCATCGAATATGCAGGGGGAAAGAATATCATAAATAGTGATGTTCCTTATATGCGTGTAAACATTGAAGAGGTTTTGAAAAATCCCCCTCACATTATTGTCCTTATGGATATGGGATACAGCATAAAGACAGAAGAAAAGAGATGGAAAAAATACTTGAAAAACCCTGCCTTTGTCATCTTAGATCCCTATGTGGCCTCAAGCCCCACACCTGTTACATTTTTAGAGGCAGTAATACGTTTAAAAGAGGCAAAGAATTTTTAATTGACTTTAATGTCTATTATGTGTAAAATTCGTATCTTCAATATCGGTTTGGAGGTAAAAATGGCACGAGTCTGTGAGATATGTGGAAAAGGAAAACAGATAGGATATAATGTAAGCCATGCGAATAACAAAACAAAAAGGGAATGGCTACCTAATCTTCAGAATAAAAAGGTGGTCATTGGAAACACCACAAAAAAGATAAGGGTATGCACCAAATGCCTTAAAAAGGGGCTTGTGCAAAAAGCCATCTGAGGCATAATATCTCTGTATCAATCAAAAATACCGTCTAGCCATTTTTAAGTTCCACAACCATCGAACAATTTTTTTTACTGTTCGGCCATCTAATCTTGCCCTTTTAGTTATGGGCAACCTTGAAGTTTAAATTACCTGTAAACATGATTTCAAAAAAGCCGTTTAATACAAAAAAAAGACAGTATTTTACAAGAATTGTAATAACAAAAGTTGTTAAATGCTCTTCAATTTCAACACCAAAAAGGTGTAAAAAAACTTAAGGGGAGGTTTCCATGAAGAAGTTTTTGATATCCATCCTTATATTGCTGTTTTTAGGGCTTTCTATGGCAAACACAAGCTATGCCCAGAAACCAACAGGTGAACCTTATGTGATAGGAGGTATATTCCCGCTTACCGGTTATCTTTCCTGGCTTGGTGAATACAAGAAAAAAGGGTCGGAATTAAAGGTAGAGTTGATAAACGAGGCAGGTGGGATAAACAAAAGACCCTTGAAACTGGTTATTTATGATGACCAGTCCTCACCGGAACAGGCGGCAAAAATAGCCCAGAGGCTCATTTCTAAAGATAACGCCATTGCCATAATAGGCACTGCAAGTGTGCCTATATCAGGGGCAGTGGCATCACTGGCGAACAAAAACAGTATACCTGCTATTATAGGCTCCGGTTATGAGGTAAACCCTGAAAAAGACAGGTTTGTATTCAATACAGCCCATAAGACAGACTTTGCCGTTGCAAGGCCCTTTCAGTACTTCAAGGAAAAAGGCATCACAAAGCTTGCCCTTTTGATGCCAATAGGGTCTTTAGGTGAATTGGGAAGTGCCCTTGCAAGAAAATATGCACCTTCATATGGTATCACCATAGTAGGTGAAGAAAAGTTTGATGTAAAGGCTCCTGATGTAACAGCACAGCTTGCAAAATTAAAGACACTCAACCCACAGGCAGTATTTTCTTTCTGCACCGGTGAACCTGCTGCCCTTGTGGCAAGGAATATGGCACAGATGAATATGAACATCCCTGTCCTTGTCTCTCATGGAAATGCAAACCCCGGTTTTTTAAGGCTCGTAAGTAATGTAAACATACCCATCATCGTCCCTGCAGGCAGAGCCGCAGCACCTGATGCAATTCCCGACAGTGACCCTTGCAAAAAGGTTATAGCAGATTTTAACAAAAGGCATATAGCAAAATTCAAGGAGCCTGCAAATTATTATTCAGCAGAGATGGTGGATGCCATAGCGATTATTGCAGAGGCCTTAAAGACAACGAAAGGTGCTACAGGTGAAAAATTAAGGGACAGCATTGAGAACATGAAAAATTTTGTAGGCATGCAGGGTGTATATAATTTTTCACCCAATGACCATCATGGAACAGTGCTCAGCGATATGATGGTATTCGGGGTAAAGGAGGGCAAACTCCAGCTACTTCTTAAATAGTCTAAAGAGAGAAGGCTTATGGGAGAGTATTCACACCTGTTTCAGTTCTTTTTCAGCGGAATAACCACAGGCAGTATTTATGCCTTAATAGCAGTGAGTCTGGTTATTGTTTACAGGGTATCTCAGTTAATATGTTTCTCTCAGGGTGAATTTTTCGTATTTGGTGCCCTTTTTATGGCCACCCTTGTGTCAAAAGGTGTGTCACTCCCCCTTGCCTTTGCAATATCTTTAATTGGTTCCATGGCTATGGGAGGCTTTCTCCAGTGGTTGCTTATAAGGCGCATCCAGGGCAGTTCAAT
>CAZJOP010000115.1:0-6058 GCA_964547695.1 uncultured Syntrophorhabdaceae bacterium | reverse complement strand
TTGGATAGCCTGTTGTCATAACTTATAGCCAGATCCAGATCTTGTAGCGCACTATTTAAGTCATTGATTTTATAATAAGATACACCCCTTCTGTAATAGATATCGCCTTTATTTTCTTCTGATGTGAGTTCTAATAACTTACTGAAACAGGCAATGGCTTCTTCGTGTTTTTCTTTTGATTGAAGGAATAATCCTCTTTTATAATATGCCTCTTTGTGTTCTGGGTTTAATCTTAATACGCTACTGTAATCATTGTCAGCATTTTCCATCTCCTTAATTTTTTCGAACGCATAGGCCCTGTTGAGAAATGCCTCAACAAAGTTGGGTTTTAATTTTATTACCTTATTAAAATCTGAAATAGCCTTACTGTATTCACCTAAGAGATTATAGACAAGCCCCCTTTTAAAATAAGTATCTATTTGCTTTGGAAATAACTCAATGGCTTTAGTGAAGTCCCTGATTGCCTGTTTGTAGTCCCCTATGTCTTTGTATATCAAGCCTTTTATATAATATGCATTATGGTCAACGGGGTTTATCCTTATAGCCTTTTCAATGTCTTTTAAGGCAAGATTTGTCTTTCCCATCCTGTGATATATATTAGACCTTTTTTGATAAGCCTGGGCATAATGGGGATTAAGTTCGATTGCCTTGTTAATGTCTTTGATTGCCCTTTCTATCTCACCTATACCTTCAAGGTTTATACCCCTAAAATAATATGCCTCTTGAAACTCTGGATTTAATTGTATGACACGGTCAAAATCTTCTATAGCAAGCATTAACTTGCCTTGTTCTGTATAGATAACACCTCTTTCAAAATAGGCATCGCTTCTTTGTTGATTTAAAATGATTACCTGTGAAAAATCCTCTATCGCTTCATACTTATTGCCTGATTTTTCTTTTATTAATCCCCTTAAAAAATATGACTCTTCAAGAAAGGGATTGAGTTTTACAGCATTATCTAAATCCTCTAAGGCGCTTTTTAAATCACCTGTTTCTTTAAAGGCAAGTGCCCTTTTAAGATATGCATCCAATTGCCTGTTATCTAAGGAGATGGAAATTGACAGGCTTTGAATTGCCTTTTCAACATCCTTTAATTCTAAATAAATAATACCCTTATTGTAATAAACTTCAGGGGTTTTTAATCCAGAAGATTCAACCTTTTCTAAATCATTAAGGGCCTTATTGAATTCGTCGAGTTTTATATACGTTATTGCCCTTCTAAGGTATGCCTCATTGTAATCAGGGTTCAGTTCTATTGCCCTATTAAAATCCTCTAAGGCCTTTACATAATTTTCTCTATAAAGATTTATTTTGCCCCTTGCACAGAAAGCCCCTGCGTTTTCTTTTGATAACTCTATAGCTTTTTCCAAGTATTTTAAGGCATGCTCAAAATCACCTGCGTTGTAATAGATTTCACCTATTCTAAAATAGGCACTGGAAAAATCAGGGTTAAGCCTTATAACTGTCTCTAAATCTTCTATCTCTTCTTTTTTATATCCAAGTTCTCTATATATCAAAGACCTTTTATAATAATAATCCGGATAATCTGATTCCAGCTCTATACATTTATTTATATCTAACAATGCCTTTTCATATTTACCCATTTCAAAATATAGGGTTGCCCTGTTGTAATATGCTTTTGCAAAATCAGGGTATAATGCTATTGTCCTGCTGTAAAAGGCTAATTGTTCTTCCTTTTTATCATACCTTTTAAAAATAAAATTTTTCTCAGTGGCTTCTAATGGGTAAGTAAAACGATATCCCTCTTCCTTTCCTTTTTCTGTGATTTCTTCTGTCCCGCCAAAAACATCAAAAAACATATCTTGATTCAGTATGTTTGCCTTTTCAATATCCATTTGTTCCTGTTCATAATCCCCTAAAAGACCAAATATAATACCTCTGTGATAGTAGGCATCAGCAAAATTGGGATTTAATTCTATGGCCGCATTGTAGTCATCCACTGCCTTTGGGTAATTGCCAAGGATGTCGTATATCAAACCTCTGAGATAATAAGCTTCAGGGTTTTCAGGCTCGAGTTTTATGGCTTTTTTTATGTCTTTTAATGCCTTTTCGTATCTGCCGAGGTGCATCTGGATATTTGCCCTATAGAGATAGTTTTTTGATTCTTTTGGATTTAAATCAATCAATTCAGTGTATTTTTCAATAGCTTCGATGTATTTTCCTGATTTTTCCAGTAGTTGGGCATCAAATAACAGTTTTAAACCAGCATCATCTATAGTATTGTGTTCTTCTGTTTTTCTGTTTTTTATTTCAGCCACCTTGACCCCGCTTTTTTTATTCAATTTTCCTGAAATTGTCTTGTTTGTCAAGTTTTAAATTTGAATTAAATGGATATTCGTTCAGTCAAAAATTTAAAAGATGCAAATGACTTTATCCAGTTTATTAAGCAAAATGTTTATTATCTTGTCTGTGTAGCTGAAAAGAGACAAAAAAGGTTGTGCCTCCCGATTTTAGACAATCTTCCCTTGTCTTACAAAAATTGCACATTGATATATCCCCGGGGCATACATCATAATCTGTGGGGATATATATACACCTTTTGCTTTTAAAGGATATCTCAAAGCCCAGTCGCTGGGCATAGACCTTCATGCGAAACAATTCAAGTCCTTTTCCACCTGCACCGAAGTCATAAGGTTTTTTTGTGCTATACATTTCTGTCTCCTCAGTGTGAAACAAACCACCAAAGATATACTGTTGATTTTTTTCTGTAATGCCAACGCCAAAGTCCTCTACCTTAAAGATGATCTTCTCACCTTCCTGATAGACGGATATTTTTATAAGACCCTTATCGGGGGTATTTTCTATTGCATTCTTTATTATCCCTTCCACCACGTCTTTTAAGACATATGGATCTATCTTTATATAGAGGTCAGCTTCCTTTTCAAACTGGTATTCAATGTCTCTATGCATTGCATTTTCTTTAATCTTTTTCAACAAGTTCTGAATAAACAGAGAAAGGTCTATGACCTGTGCGGATTGCATCTCCAGACCCTTTGATACATTTAAAATTGCATCAGCATCTCTTGAAATCTTAAACAGCCTCTCGATGTTTCTTTCAAGGGCGCTGATTATTCCTTTAAATTCTTCAGATAATGACAGGTTATTCAGCTTCCTTTTAAGTATCTTTACATTGCCTTGAATAACAGATAGAGGGGTTTTTATTTCATGGGATATGTGATGGATTGCCTTTGTCTTTGCCATGTTTAACCCTTCAAGCTCTTTGTGGGACTTTATCAGGGCTTCATGGGCCAGTTTTCGCTCTGTTACATCCCTTAAAAACACAAGATAAACAGGTTCGCCTTTATAGGTAATATTTGCTGCAGATACTTCTACATATATAATCTTACCATTTTTTGTAATACCCTTGAATTCGTATCTTGCCGGTATATCTTCCCCTATCCTTCTTCTTCTGTTCATGTCCTTAACCATTTCAATATCATCGGGATGGACGGTGACAAGGATTGGTTTTTCTATGATTTCTTCATAACTATCGTATTCAAACATCTCGATAAATTTTTTGTTCACATACTGATGCCTGTCGCCTTTTATGATTGCTATACCATCATTTGAGTGTTCTATGACAACCCTGTATCTCTCCTCACTTTCTTTCAGGGCCTGTTCTGTAAGTTTTCTCTGGGTAATATCCAGCATTGTGCCTTCGTAGTATAGAATCCTGCCGTCCATATCTTTAACAGCCTTGGCATTGATGGAGATCCAGTGACGACTTCTGTCCTTACGATACATTTCCACTTCAAAATGTTCTACATAACCCTGTTCATGGAGTAATTTAACCATCCGTCTTCTGTCTTCTGGTCTTACGTATAATTGATGTTCCACATCGGTTATGGATGTAATAAGCTCTTCCGGGGAATCGTATCCGTGGATCCGTGCAAGGGATGGGTTTGCGCTTATAAAACGGCCCTCAGGACTTGTTTGAAATATACCTTCTATGGCATTCTCAAAAATATCTCTGTATTTTTCCTCTGCCTTTCTGTAATTAATCTCACACGCTTCAAGTTCATGGAGTCTCTTCTTAAGCACATCCAGTTCTTTTAATAAATTTTCATCACACATTATAAAAACACCTTTTTATGCGTATGTCTTTAAACTTAAACACCCATGTATAAAAATAAAATCCCCTTCTTTACAAGTATCCATTTTCCATTAATAAAAAAAATTTTTCAAGAAAAACATATAAAAAATTTGGACAATACTTGACGACCCCATGAAATAATGTTATTTTCACCTTGAAAGGAGGTAATATTGAGACTAAATCATATAGGCTTAATTGTAAAAGATATAGATGAATATAAAAGACTTTTTAGTGCCATAGGCCTTGATAATGTCACCATACCTGCCTGTGATACGACTCAAAAGGTTAAGGGAATATTTGTTGATCTGGGATTTGATAATCAAGCCCACATAGAAATCCTCGAGCCAATAGACGAAACCTCTCCGGTAATAAATTTTCTTAGAAAAAGGGGCGGTGGATTACACCATTTATGTTTTGAAGTGGAGGACATAGAACAGAAATCAGAAGAGCTGGTAAAAAAGGGTTTTAAAATGGTGTGCCCTGTTGTTGATTGTTTTGCCTACGATGAAAACTTTCAAAGGAAGTGTTCTCAGCCCACAAGAATAGCATTTTTTATGCTATCGGACAGGCTTTTAATAGAATTGTTAGAAAAGGGCAAATAGGGTTTAAAATTACCATTTTATCTGGAGCCAGCAAGGATTGCCGCACCAAAGGCAGCGGTGATTTGAGGCTCATCTGGCACAAAGGTTTTGAATTTAAGTTCATTTTCAAGGGCCTTAACCAAACCTGTATCCTTTGCACCACCACCGGTTATGGCATAGTTGGGGGTCATACCTACCCGTGCAGCAAGGGTAATTATCTTTGAGGCCATTGCCCTGTGAATACCGGCTACTATATCTTCTGGCCTTGCACCCTCAGATATCCTCGATATAGCCTCTGATTCTGCAAAAACAGCACACGCTGTGGTAAATTCTACAGGATTTTTAGATTTAAGGGATAGACTACCCAATTCTTCTATATCCACCCGGAGTATCCTTGCCGTAACCTGTAAGAATTTGCCACTCCCTCCTGCACATTTCTCGTTCATAATAAAATTTATAATTCTCCCATCTTCGTCTATTCTGATTGCCCTCGTAAACTGGGCACCTATATCGATTACGGTTCTTACATGGGGAAATAGCGCACTTATACCTTTTGCATGACATGAAATATCACTTGCAGTATCTTGGGCAAAATCAGCCATTGTTGCTCCATATCCAGTTGCTACGGTATATTTTATGTCTTTTGTTGAGATGTCTATTTTTTTCAAGGCAATCTCACAGGCATCCCTTGCAGCCTTATTATAATCCCCTCCTGAAGGCACTATTGCATAAGATTTAATTTCATTGTCTTTAGAGACTACTGCCTTTGTCCAGCCTGAACCCACATCAATCCCGATAAAAAATGCCATACTATACCTTTTATGAAAAAATTTTTGCTTCCTGTAAACCACAGGAACTTCTTGCAGGGATTTGCCCTTCCCTTTCATATTTTTCAAATATCTCTTTTGCCAGCACACTGGCACCAAGGGCACCGGTTATTAAAGGCTCAGGTGGGACAACTACAGGGCATCCGAGTTTTTTCTCCAGTGCCTTAACAAGCCCTATGTTTTTTGCACCCCCACCTGTTATGGCTACATCCTCTTCAATGGTGAGTTTTTTGACCATTGCGCTTACCCGGGTTGCCACAGATTCATGGATACCAGCAATGAGATTTGGGATCGTTTCTTTTGAGGCAAGTTTATTTATAATTTCATGCTCTGCAAATACGGTGCATGTGCTACTAATGGAAGCAGCCTTTTGGGCAGTTAAGGACAATCTTCCCATGTCTTCCAATGGAACTTCAAGGGTGTCTGCCATAATCTCAATAAAACGCCCTGTCCCGGCAGCACATTTATCGTTCATCACAAAGCTTACTACTTTACCGTCCTTAATTTTTATAGCTTTGCTATCCTGACCACCTATG
>CAZJOP010000114.1:0-6073 GCA_964547695.1 uncultured Syntrophorhabdaceae bacterium | reverse complement strand
TTTTATATTTTTTTCTTCTGTAATGGTGGTTACCATGTTACCTTTTAAATATATAAGTGCATCTATTATCTTTTTTTGTTCTTTAAGGATAGAAGCAATATTTAATCCATTTTGTAAAGCATTGTTTGCTTCCTCTTGATTTAACTTATCAATATTTAATGTTACATATTCTTCGGGGATGTCTGTTGTGGGGTCTATAATATATGCCTTTTCCCTCAAGACGTGTTTGGAATCAACATTTGTTTTATTGCAGATAAACGTTGCTGCTGCATCGGCAATTGCAGATGTGTTAGCAATAACGGTTCCTATCTCTGCAAGACCAAGGGTCAGACTCCTGCCACCTAATCCACTGGTGGCAATGCCGTAATCTTTAATGCCTTTTATATTTAAGAGATAAGGTGTGTGCGTGTTTTTGTTTATGTGCCCTATGGAGATCTTGATAGATTTTTCTAAATCTTCGTTAAAAATGGATATGTCACCGCCGTTGTTGACAGAAATAAAATCAAATCCATCATCTTTTAAGTATCTTTTAATCTCGTCTGAGACTGCACCTGCTACCGCAGCCATAGGGGTTAAGGTCTTTTCATCCACTTCCTTTACGGCCTCTATCATATTTTTTGCAATAGAGGGCAACTTCTGAAACCTCTTTATCCTGTATGCCTTTTGCTTCAAAACCGGAAGGCATCCTCCGATTAACTGCAATATTTCTTTTATATGGGCCTCTAATTTTGTCCTATCAGGTTCGACATTTATATGTCCTTTTTCAGTCTTAACTACAATACTTGCTGGTCCTATCTCGATATACATGGTAAATATAATTATCTTTTTAACACGTCTTCCACAGGTTTTATTGCCTCTATATGGCCTCCTATCTCTTTGAATGTGTCCATTGTCATTGTATATTCCACAGGCACAATAAACGAAGGTGTTGGTGAAAGGTAGATGCTACCGTATTTTATCTTCTCATAATCAACAATAAAGTTTATACCACCGCCTGGAAAGATAAAGGGCCTTGCGCCTCCTATGGTAACTTTTACCTTTCCTTCATGGACAGCTTTTGTGAGCTTTATAGGATTTTTTGTGACCCCTGCTCGGGCTGAGCCACCAACACCTGCAGAAAACACTACACTGACCTTTGAAGGCTCACAGGAATCTCTTAAGATCTCAAGAAATTTTAAGGCATCCTCTGTGGGTATATCCTCTACAAATGTCCTGTTTTTTACCCTGTAAAATGCATATTTTCTTCCTGTAGTTTCTGTAATGAGAAGGGTCATACCTTCCGGGCATTTCTCCCAGTCCACCTCTTTTATCACATCAATGGGATTTTCAATATCTGTGCCGCCCCATCCGCTGCCTTTATTTAGAAAGTATCTCCCCTCTGTGCTTTTTTGACCTTTAATGAATATGCCAGAACGTTTTTTATTCAAATATCTTCCTGATGGATGTTCACTGAATAAGCCTGTTATATGTCCATCAAGAATGATGACCTCATCTGCTGCTTTGAAAATATAAGGCGCAAAAAGACCTGTTGTTGCGCTCCCACAACCAACCCTCATCCTTTCCTCGCTTTTTCCGTCTACTACAGGCGCCTTGCCTATGGATACCTCTATCTTTGCCCCGTCCTCTATCTCAAGGGTCACCTTTTTACCTTGTAAGATTTCCATTATGGTCTTTGCTGCAAAAAGCCCGTCTTTTGATGTAAGGATATTAACACCTCCTAAGGAAAGGATCTTTGAGCCATATTCTTCTGTGCAAAGATGCCCGATGTGTCTCTTTCCCTTCCTTTTGACATAAATCTTTTTGCCTTCCTGCCCCATATAGAGGTCTGTATCCACCTTTAGCTTTACGCCACTGTAACTTAACGGTGCCTCTGTGACTACCGTTACTATATCTATTCCGTCTCTGATACCTTTTACTATAAAAGGAGATGGCCTGAAGTCAGGATAGGTAGTGCCTGAACCTATTCCTGTTATTAAGGGTCTATCAATGATCCCAGCTTCTCTATAGCCTAAAATATCTTCAAGCTCTTCATAGGTGTGTATCCTTGCCTTTCTCAAAATTTTGCCTGACTCATTAAAATACCTTTTGCATGCACCGTATGCACCTTCTGGTATCATGCACATTACAGGGCATGCATCGCATTTAGGTGCCTGGGATTCTGTAAAACTGAACACCCCTTGAGGACATACTTTCATACATGTGGCACATTCCACACAGCTCTCTTTGACCTTTACCTTTTTATTTTCTATGGTTATGACCTCAAGGGGGCATACCTCCTCACAGAGACCGCATCCGATACACTTATCTATATCTATCTTCATTGTCCACCTCTAATGACTTCCTTTATCCTTACAAGGTTCTTCTCACTGGCGGTGGTGTATTTCTGCTAACCTGTGTTCTTACAACGCCATCTACTATCACCATAGCAATGCCGGGGATATCACCTAATTCAATGGCTGCCTTTGCGTCCTTTCCATCAGAGCCCATAGGTGCATCGATAATCTGTATATCTGCCTCTTCTTCTTCCCTGATTAGACCATGCCTTAAACCAAAGACCTTTTTGGTATTGCCTGTGGCACAGCACACGGCAAGTTCTGCTGATATACCGCACAGACTCGATATGAAATTTACCATCCTCCATATTCCAAGGGGAATCACCCCTGTCCCTGAAGGCGCATCGTTTCCTATAATAAGCCTGTGGAGAATGCCATTATTTTTCATATACCTTGCGATTTCAAAGGCAGTTAAGGGGTTACCGCAATGGACGATTTCAATGGCACAGTCTGTCTCGTCAATTATCCTTTTTGCCTCATTTACAGGCACGCTTGTGGGGCCTCCGTTTAGATGACATGCAACAGTAGGCCTTGCCGTTAATACATCGCTGCATGTGACAGTAGAACTTCCAGGAACAGATGTGCCACCAACATGCATGAGCACCTTCATACCATATTTTTTTGCCCACTCTACCATTATCTTTGCATCGTTAGCAGATTTGACACTTCCGAGACCTATTTCACCAACAAGCCATACGCCATCTTCTGAAAGCTCTCTGAAGTCTTCTTCTGTCAGTCCCTTTTCGAGTATTAAGGCACCGCCATATACCTTCACCCCGGACGGCCTTAACCTGGTAAAAGATTTATGGGCAAGAACCGCCAAAGCCTTTGTCCCTTTGGGGTCTGTGGGTCTGCCTGGCAGATGCACCTCACCTGCCGATATCATTGAAGTTACACCACCGTGAAGGCTACTATCTATAAATCCTAACTGGTTCTGTCTCGGGGTAAAATCACCGAAAACAGGATGGGTATGGGAATCAATAAAACCGGGACACACCGTCATGCCATTAGCATCTATTATTTTGTCTACGTTTGCCGGAATATCGCTACCGATGGATTTTATCTTTCCTTCTTGGATAAATATTGCAACAGGTCCCTCAATAACAGGTCTTTCTATATCACCGGTGAAGATTGTTCCAATGTTTTTTATAACCATACTTCCCATGATTACACCTCCCATAAGGATAGCATTATAGTTTTTCTTTCAACCTTTCCATATCACAGGGCAAATCATATACCCTTATCCCTGTGGCATCTGCAATGGCATTTACAATGCTTGCAGCCTGGGGTATTAATGCAGGCTCACCAACGCCCTTTGCCCCGAAGGGTCCTGTAGGTTCTTCGTCCTCTACAATGATTGCCTCTATTTCAGGCATATCCACGGATGTGGGTATATAATAATTATCAAAGGATATGGTTTTGTTAGGTATATATTCTTCCATAAGTGCCAGTCCTATACCCATAGCAACCCCACCGTAAATCTGGCCTTTAATGTTTTTTACATTTATTGCCTTACCCACATCGTGGGCTGCACAAACCCTTATTACTTTTGTGTAACCTGTTATGCTGTTTACCTCTACTTCTGTCATATGTGTTGCATAGGCATATGTGGCATAGGGCACACCTTTTGATGTCTCAGGGTCGAGGGGTGTGGTGGGTGGGTCAAAAAAACCTTCAAACACAGGGAAGCCCTTATCCCTGTATCTATTGACGATGTCTTTTAAATCCCTGTTTTTATAATATCCTTCATTTTCAAGAAAATCTCTCATCTTTATTGCTGCATTATATACAGCCTTACCGGATATATATGTCTGTCTGCTTGCCGATGTTGAGCCTGCATCCTTTGTGACATCTGTATCTGCCCTGATAAGTAAAACTTCTTTTTTGTCTATATCAAGCGTCTCGCAGAGAATCTGAATAAGGACCGTATCCGAACCCTGTCCAATCTCACAAACACCTGTAAAAAGCACAATCTTTCCTTCATCACTAATGGATATCATTCCATAGGACGGATTTGAAATCCCTGTATTTCCCATGCCGTAAAACATAGAGCCTAAACCAAATCCCCTGCTTTCTTTCTTTTTTCTCCTAATCCAGTATGGTTCAATTGCCCTTAGAGTTTCAAGATACCCAACGCTTGCCTGTAAAAGCTGGGATGTAGCCGTTAATGAGCCCTTTTTAAGACCGTTTATAAATCTAATCTTATAAGGATCCATATGAAGCTCATTTGCAATTAAATCCATCTGCGATTCATGGGCAAAGGCAATCTGGGGAACACCAAAACCCCTCATGGCACCACAAACTGGATTGTTTGTATAGAACATACGACTGTCGACTTTGACATTGGGGATTTCATAGGGGCCTGTGGCGTGGACTGCTGCCCTTAAACAAACTGTTTCACCGTAGGATATATAAGGGCCTGTATCTCCGATTATGTCCACCTTTACTGCCTTTATATTTCCATTTTTTGTAGCCCCGGTCTTATAATTAATGTATAGGGGGTGCCTTTTTGTATTGGATAGAAAGCTCTCTTCCCTTGTATACCTTATAAGGACAGGTCTTTTCGTGTGGTAGACTGCAAGGGCTACATAACCTTCCACGGTCATATCGAGCTTTCCTCCAAAGCCACCGCCTGTTGTTGCCTGAACTATCCGGATGCTTTCTTCAGGCATATTGAGAATCCTTGAGATTTCTTTTCTCTTATAATGCACATTCTGCGTTGATGATATGATAATGATCCTTCCCTTTTTATCTATATAGCCAAAACCTGCCTCTGTTTCGAGAAATGCATGGTCGAGCCATGTGGTTTTATAATTTCTTTCTACTATTATATCTGATTCTTCAAATCCTTTTTCCACATCACCTTTTATAACCTTTCTATGGGAGAGGAGGTTGCCCTCATCATGGATTAACGTGGAAGATTCCATGGATTGATATGGACTTGTTATGACCTCCATGTCCTCGTATTCAATTTTTACAAGCTTTGCTGCCTTATGAGCCTTTTTTTCACTTTCTGCAATTATTAATAGTATTGGCTCGCCTATAAATCTCACCCTGTCCGATGCTAAAAGAGGCTGGTCTTTTTTTATTACTCCAAAGAGGGGGTTTCCTGGTATATCTTTATAGCTGAGTATCCTTATAACCCCTTCAGATTCAAGGGCTTCTCTGATGTTGATGGATTTTATTCTTGCATGGGGTCTTGTGCTTCTCACCAAAACACCAAAATACATCCCCTCTATGTTAAAATCACCTGCATATAGTGTCTTGCCCGTCACTTTCTCGATAGCATCCACCCTATCCATATATCTTTTTATAGGCATCTCTTAACCTCTCAATATTTTGGTTAGCAAGCCTTCGAGCACTGGAAGTTTATACCTGTATGACGGTCTCATCCCGCTTTTTTCTATAATCCCTTTTAAAATCATAGACACGGCATCCTTGATTACTGTATCTATCTTTTCTTTGCCTTTAAGAAAGTTTTCTACCTCTTTGGGCCTAAAAGGCATGGGTGTGCATGAACCAATGGAGATCCGAACATCTTCAAAAATATCGTCTGTGACCTTGATGGCCCACGCAATAGATAGCCTGGCTATGGCAAGGGATGCCCTTTTTGCGACCTTCTCATAACCTTCTTTATAACCGTAAAGGCCTTTAATATGCACATAGGTCAATAGCTCATCATCCTTTATGGATGTTTTATAAGGGGCAACTATAAAATCAAAAAGGGGTATTTCTCTCTT
>CAZJOP010000113.1:0-6275 GCA_964547695.1 uncultured Syntrophorhabdaceae bacterium | reverse complement strand
ACCAGCTATAAAGCTCATAAGACACAACACAATTGAAACCATAGCTCCAACAACGGCATGGAGTATATATAAGTAGGTTTTATTTTTTTGACTTAACACATTGTCAAGGATATCTATCCTCACATGACCCCGTTCTCTTAAAAGCCATGCTGCACCAAAAAATGCCATAAAAAAAAGGATATACTCTGTGACCTCTATATCCCAGGTAAGGGGTTTGTTCAAGAAGTATCTCAAAAAGATATCAATAAATTTTATTATTATAGCACATCCAAAAATTATACATGCAATGCAGGCAAATATATCCAAAACCCAATCAAAAACACCTTTTTGGTTCATAATTAGTCCTCCAAATATAATAACCTTTTAGCAACCTTAACTTTGTGCTTCAACAAAATTGTTAGGTAGATACCCCTCTTTTGAGAGGGGTATCTCCATATAATAAAAGTTTTTTAATCCTGCCAGGGGAACGAACCTTTGGGCACGGCCTTTTTTGTAGTGGCCTTCTGGAGTTTTGGGCCATATTCGGGGGCATTTTGAAGAACGAACTTCCAGGTTTCATCATGAACTATTTTTAAAAATTTTTGGGCCTCATCTGGTGGCAGTTGAATAAATTCCATGCCTGCCTTTTTCCTCACATTGTCTTCTTTTTCCATAATCATCATCTGGCGCATGGTTGCCACATATTCCATATCCTGCATTATCTGGGATATGGTTACCTGCACATCTTTTGGAATCTGATTCCACTTATCCATGTTAATCATGGTTGCAGGCTCCATCTGAAAAAATCCCGGTAAAAGCATATATTTTGTCACCTCCTGAAGACCCCAGCTAATCATACCAACCCTTGGCCATGCAAATCCATCTACAACCTTTCTTTCCATGGCTGTATGGATATCTGTAGGTGGAATCAAAATTGGAGAAGCACCGAGCGCCTTTATAAAAGGTACATAAAGTGGCATTACCCTTATCTTCATGCCCTTAAAATCATCAATTTTTGTAATCTTTTTATTAACATAGAGCATAAAAGGTATCAGATTGTGAAACCTTCCTATATATTTGGCATTCATTCTCTTTGCAAAGATCTCCTCCCACAATTGAAATGCACCGCTTTTTCTCTCCTCCCATTCTGCAAGCTCAGTTAATCCTTTTGCTTCAGCCTCAGGCATTATCTGTTTCATGTAACCGAAGGGATAATATAAAACCATGTCAATTGTTCCTTTTTTCAGGGCATTTGCCTGATCAAAGGCAGCAATGACCTCAGGGCCACCAAGCCACTTTATTTCTAATTTACCCTTACACCTTTCGTTGACCCTGTCTACGAACATCTGAACCGTATCGTTATTTAAATGGTTTTTGGGAAAAGCTGTTACTGCCTTGACTATAATTTGGGCTGAAGAAATTGTTGAAACCAAACAAAAGGCTAAAATCAGACAAGCCATTAAAAATAATTTTTTCATTTTTACTCCCCCCTTTTTATTATTTTTTTAAGCTTTGTAATATGTTCTTTTTATGTTTTTTGTATATATTTGTAAACAAATTTTATACCAAAATCCACCCCCTTTCTTTATTAAAGCAATTTTTAAAATATCCTGCTTTCATTAATCCACGAGGGAAACCACTTGTAATATTCAAGAGGATGTGCAGCATTTAGACCTTCATAGGTTGCCTTGGCGAGTTCAATGCCCTTTTTTGAACGATAAAGTTTCACAAGGCCTTTGTTTTCAAGGCTTGTAAGTAGCTCATCGAGAGTTGCATCATCTACATCAAAAAATTCCTTTATATCTGCCCTGCTCATAAATAGGCCTGGATTAACCCGATAGTCTTCTGCAAGCAGCCCAAGGAGTTCTTCTTCGTTAATGTCTTTCTTTTTCTCTATCTTCTCTGAAACAGGTATGGGCACACCGAGCACAGAATCGATGACCCTCCGGGGCATTTTGAACTCTTTAGCCATCTGACGTAGTGCGGCCCTGAATATAACGAGCCTGCATGCCTCCATTGTGCCACCGGCAATAGTTTCAACTTTTGAGACGTTCATAATCTCTTCCCAGGGGTAAAAGGGTGTAACGGCATCTCCTCCCACAACCTGTATTGCATCAATACTTGCCTGCATGGCAGATTCACAGTTAAAAACCTTTGCGGCATTTGATTCGATGGTTATATCCACCCCAAGATCCCACAGATAAGCTGTATAAAATGCCATCAATCGGGCTATCTTGAACTTTATTATCAAATCTGCAATCTTAAGTTGATTCGTAGGGATGTCAATGGTGGGTCTCCCGAATTGAACCCTGCGCTGCGTGTATGGCACAGTATTTCTCAAAAGCTCCCCTATCCATCCTGAGACAAGGGCAGAGATGAGGGTCCTTTCAAAATTGAGCCCTGCTGTCATAACACGCCACCCTTCCCCTTCCTGTCCTATACGGTTTTCTACCGGCACAGGCACATTATGGAAATTCAACACACCGTTCTGGATATTTTTAAACCCTATTATCTCATTGATTTTTTCCACTGACAGACCCGGGGTGCCTTTTTCTATAATGAAGGCCGTTAGATGTCGGTAATTTTTAATGTCTTCCGGGTCGTTGCTGGTTCTAACATATACCATATGCCGTGTTGCCAAACCGGCGGAGACGATGTAACGTTTTTTCCCATTGAGTATATATACATCTCCCTCCCTTTTTGCCTTTGTTTCAATGCTTGCAGCGTCAGTGCCGACAAAGGGTTCTGTAATGACTATTGCACCGAGTTCTCCTTTTGCAATACGGGGAAGAAAACGTTTTTTCTGCTCTTCTGTGCCAAATTCTATTATCTGTCTTAAACCGCCCAACATATTGCCTACAAAGACCCTCCCAGGCCCAGGCATCCTGCCAAATGCCTCTGCTGCAATGCTTGCACCTGTTGCCCCAAGCCCAAGCCCGCCGTATTCCTTCGGGATACCAACCCCTGTGTATCCTCTTTCACCGGCCTTTTTAAACATTTCCCAGGGGAATTCCCGCTTCCACCGTGTCCTTATATCTTCCGTGAATGCCTCATTTACAAATGCATTTATTTCGTCTGCAAATGCTTTCTGCTCTTGCGTCCACCATGGAAAGTATTCCATATGCCAACCTCCATATTTTTAAATCTCTTTAAACCCGTTTAAGGGCAAACATTTCACCTCTTTTAGGGATTCCTCCCTAAAAGGCCTGTAAGCACAAAATCTTTAACCGCCTCAAATAGGTCTTCCTGGTTTTCCTTTTTATCGAAGTCCAGCCAGAATGTCATCCAGGTAATCATTCCGAGGACAAAAAGAGAGGCCCATGATGGCTTAATCCTTTTTTTAATTATCTTTGATTCAACAAGTTCAGAGATGGTCTGCTTTAGAAGTATATAGTGATTCCTCCAGGTCAATCTTACTTCTGCAAAATAGTCATCTTTTAGGCTCATTGTTTCGTGGATGAGTAAACGCAACTCTGGATGGTGTGAAATCATCCTGGCAAATTCCTCAACCATAAAAGAGAGTCTTTTTAAGGGGTCCTTGATTTTTGAAGCAGTCTCCATATAAGGCAAAAGATTCCTCTCAATGTGTGCCTTGTGGATTGAAAAAAATAGGTCTCTTTTGCTTTTAAAATGATAGTAAAGCACCGGCCTGTTTATCGCAAGGGCCTTACAGATATCATCTATACTTGTTGCCGCGTATCCTTTTTCGTTAAAGATTTCAAGGGAAACCCTCATGATCTCTTCTTTGTCTGATTTCTTTTTAATCACCAATCACCACCTTTCTTTTTTATTATTTTTTGTTTTTTTCTCTTAGGGCAAGGGCAATCTTTTCAGGTGTTACAGGCAGTTCCTTGAACCAGATGCCTGTTGCATCATGTATTGCGCTTATTACCGATGGAGGTGAACTCACAATTGCACCCTCTGATGCCTCCTTTGCACCATAAGGAACATTGGGATCCTCGGTCAATATGTGTATTACTTCTATGTTAGGGACATCTGCTGCAGTTGGCATCTTATAGTCTGCAAGGTTGGCATTTAAGGTCTTACCCTTATCCATCACGAATTCTTCGTATATAGCCTGACCTAAACCCTGAACCGCTGCGCCCTGATTCTGCGATTCCACAAGGGCAGGGTTTAATGGTTTGCCACAGTCATGGGCAATAATTATATCCGTGCATCTTGTAAATCCCGTTTCCTTATCCACCTCCACCTTTGTAAGTTGTGAGGTAAAACTATAAGCAGTTCCTGCATTTCCCATGCCCTTATCAAAATCATAGGGCTCAAGCCCATACTGGGAAAAACCTTTACCTATGATGACAGCCCCTGCCCCTGAATAGCAGGCAATCTGGGCCAATTTTCTAAACGGTATGGCCTTTTCCGGCATATCTTTTGGATACACCTTGTTATCTTTGAATATAATGTCATCGGTAGAAACACCCCATTGCCTTGCAGCATATTCGGCAAGCTGTCTCTTTAAGTCCCTGGCAGCCTTCATGGCTGCCTCACCTGCAAGGGCAGTTACCCTGCTACCGTAAGAACCGGCATCGCATGGTGTATAGGCAGTATCAACCCTCTGTATATCCACGTATTCTATATTCACACCCAATTCCTCTGCAACTATCTGTGTAAGCACCGTATCCGAGCCCTGACCTGCATCTGTGGCACCTGTAAGATATTCGATGGTTCCGTCTTCACAGAGCCTGAGCACCGCTGCACAGGACTGATGACCCCTCTGCCTTGCACCCCCGAGATAGGCAACACCTGACACACCCACCCCACCTGCTATTTCTTTTGCCCTATCCCCTTTTTTTCTTTCCTTCCATAGTGGATGTTCTTTTAACTTTAAAAGACCCTCTTTTAACCCGCAGGAAAATACCGTGACCTTGTTTATGGTTTCATGGGGTGCCTCGATGGCATTTTTCAATCTTATCTCCATAGGGTCAAGGCCCAACTCCTCTGCCATCATATCCATCTGGATTTCTGCTGCAAAACGGGTATGGGTGACCCCGTGACCCCTCATGGCAGCGCCAACGGGATTATTTGTAAAGACCCTGTATGCGTCGTGTTTAAAATTGGGAAGTTTATAGGGCAATGTGCTTATACACCCCGTGAGATACATGGTAAGGGGACCTATTGCTGTATATGCACCACCGTCTGCTATGAGCCTTGATTGCATTGCCGTTATGGTCCCATCCTTTTTCATACCCATTTTATTGTAGATTATTGCATTGTGCCTCCTTCTGCATGTAAGGAATACCTCTTCCATCTTGTAGACGAATTTAACTGGCCTTCCCGTCATTTTAGAAAAGAGGACGGAGCAGAAATCCCCTGCCACAGAATCGTTCTTTGTTCCGCCAAATCCTCCACCAACAAAGGGTTGAATGACCCTCACCTTGTTTAGAGGTAGGTTAAAGCACTGGGCAAGATGTCGGTAAACAAAGTAGGGGCTCTGTTTTGCCGCCCATATGGTAATGCCCGATGCATCCCAGAGTGCAACCGCTGCAGGGGGTTCTAAAAAACCTGTAATTACCCTTCCCGTGGCAAATCTGTCTTCTCGAACAAGGTCTGCCTCTTGAAATCCCTTTTCCACATCGCCGAAATCCATGTGGAATTCCCAGCTTATGTTGTTGGGTCTATAATCGTGGACAACAGGCGCACCTTCCTTTAATGCCTCTTCCGGATCGAATACCCCTGGTAACTCTTCATAGTCCACCTTTATTAATTCCAGTGCTTCCTCAGCTACCTCTTCATCTATGGCAGCAACGGCTGCAACGCCTTCTCCGTAAAATCTTACCTTGTCCTCTGCAAGGGGAGGTTCATCTCTTGTAATAGGCATCCAGCCCCATCTAAAACCATTAAAATCTTTTGCAGTGCAGACTGCCTTTACACCAATTAGCCTCTTTGCCCGGCTCACATCTATGTTAAGTATCCTTGCATGGGGAAGGGGACTTCTTAGAATCTTACACCACAACATACCCGGTAATTCTATATCTGCGGCATACTTTGCGCTACCTGTGACCTTCTCGTAGGCATCAATCCTCGGTATGCTCTTACCGAGAAGGGCATAGTCACCTATATATATCTCTTCCATCATTTACCTCCTGCTATTTTTGAAGACGCATCTTTTATGGATTCAAAGATTTTCGTATAACCTGTGCACCTGCAGAGATTGCCGGCTATTGCCTCTTTAATCTCTTCATCACTGGGCCTGGGGTTTCTATTAAGCAATGCCCTGGCAGACATTATCATCCCCGGGGTGCAGAAACCGCATTGCATCCCTGTGTTTTGAATAAATG
>CAZJOP010000112.1:0-6325 GCA_964547695.1 uncultured Syntrophorhabdaceae bacterium | reverse complement strand
GCTATAAGAAAGGCAATCGAACACGCAAAGAAAGACCTTGTAAAGGTTCCTGTTGTAAATGGCACCATACCCCATCAGATAAAGGCAAAATACGGAACCAGTGAGGTGTTTATGAAGCCCGCCAGTGAAGGCACCGGGGTTATAGCAGGCAGGGCTGTGAGGGCAGTGGTGGAGGTGGCAGGTATAAGAAATATCCTTACAAAATGTTATGGCTCGAGAAATTACCATAATGTGGTGAAGGCAACAATAAAAGGTCTTACAATGCTTAAATCACCTGAAGTTTCGTTAAAACAGAGGGGAAAGGTCAAGACCGAGGAGGTTTAAGTGGGCGAGCGACTGAAGATAAAGTGGATAAAAAGCACTATTTCATGTCCTAAAGATATGAGGGATACCATAAAAAGCCTTGGCTTTAAAAGGTTAAACGAAGAGAGGATAGTTAAAAATACGCCTGAAATCAGAGGTATGATAAAAAAGGTAATCCATCTGGTAAAGGTTGTGGAGGAAATATAAAAGATGAAACTCAGCGATTTAAAACCCGTTGAAGGCTCAACAAAAAAGGGAAAAAGAGTTGGCAGAGGAACGGGCTCCGGTCATGGAACCACTGCCACTTACGGACATAAAGGTCAGAGGGCTCGTAGCGGAGGCACAAAGGGAAATGCCTTTGAAGGCGGCCAGATGCCTTTGACAAGAAGGATTCCGAAAAGGGGTTTTAAGAATCCTTTCAGGAAGGAATACAGTATTGTTAAAATCAGTGATCTTGGAAGATTTAGGGAAAAAGGCGAGGTGGGCATAGAGGATTTTATAAATAGCGGGATTGTAAAGAAGATTAGAAGCGGGATTAAATTGCTATCAGGTGGTGAAATAGATTTTCCCATAAAGGTAAAGGTTCATAAGGCATCTAAGGCTGCAATAGATAAGATAAAGAACTGTGGTGGTGATGTGGAGGTCATAGGTTAATGGGAGGCTTCCAGAATATTGGAAAGATCCCTGAGTTAAAAAGAAGGATACTTGTTACCCTTGCCCTTCTTGCTGTTTACAGAATAGGTGTACACATCCCCACGCCGGGCATAGACGGTAGGGTTCTGGCAGGTATCTTTGAAAGGGCAAAAGGCACGCTACTGGGATTTTTTGATATGTTTGCCGGTGGAGGCCTTGAAAGGCTCTCTGTGTTTGCCCTGGGGATAATGCCGTATATAAGTGCATCCATTATCTTACAGCTTTTAACCGTGGTTGTCCCAACACTGGAGAGACTTTCCAAAGAGGGAGAGGCGGGTAGACGAAAGATAACGCAGTATACGAGATATGGCACAGTAATAATCAGTTTGATACAGGGATTCGGGATAGCAGTGGGGCTTGAACAGATGAGGGGTGCTGCAGGGGAGTTAGTGGTTTATAATCCTGGCTGGAGTTTTAGACTCATGACCATGATAACACTTACCGCAGGCACATCGTTTATCATGTGGCTCGGCGAACAGATAACAGAGAAAGGGATAGGAAACGGCATATCACTCATTATCTTTGCAGGCATTGTGGCAAGGATGCCAAACGCAATTGCAGGCACCATGAGCCTTGTGGCATCAGGGGAGATGAACTGGTTTATTGTTTTGCTTATTGTAATCATGATGTTAATTGTTGTGGCCTTTATACTATTTATGGAGACATCCCAGAGGCGAATACCTGTTCAATATGCCAAGAGGGTTGTGGGTAGAAGGATGTATGGCGGACAATCAACACATTTGCCCCTGAAGGTAAATACGGCTGGGGTTATACCGCCTATATTTGCATCATCTATTCTTATGTTTCCCGCAACCATTGCAAGCTTTATTGGTCATCCATATATGAGGAAATTTGCCGAATGGCTGACACCGGGAAGCCTTTTACATGAATTTTTGTATATTGCATTTATAATATTTTTCTGTTTTTTTTATACAGCAATAGTGTTTAATCCGGATAACGTGGCGGATAACATGAAGAAATATGGAGGCTATATTCCTGGTATAAGACCGGGTAAAAAGACCTCTGAATACATCGAGAGGATTCTTTCGAGGATTACCTTTATAGGCGCTGTGTATATATCCTTTGTCTGCGTTTTGCCCACACTGCTTGTAAAGAAGTTTAATGTGCCTTTTTACTTTGGTGGAACAGCCCTTTTGATAGTGGTGGGTGTTGCCCTTGATACCATTCAACAGATAGAATCGCACCTTATATTGAGACATTACGATGGCCTTGTTAAAAAGACGACAAGGATTAAGGGTAGAAGATGACCCTTTAGTATGATATTTGATGATTGTTTTAAAGACAAAAGATGAGATAGAGAAGATAAGAAGCGCAAGCAAATATGCGATGGAGACATTGCTTTACCTAAAGGACTTTATAAGAGAAGGCATAAAAACCATGGAACTCGAAAGGTTGTGCGAGGAGAGATTAAGACAGTATAATAAACATGTAAGACCTGCATTTAAAGGTTACAATGGATATCCTTTTTGCTTATGTATATCTATAAACGATGAAGTGGTTCACGGTATGCCCAACGAAAGGGTATTAAAAATGGGTGACATAGTAAGCCTTGATTTTGGCGTTGAATATGAAGGTTTTTATGGTGATGTAGCGTTAACAGCAGGTGTAGGCGATATAACCGAGGATGCAAAGAAGCTCATTTTGATCACAGAAGAATCGCTATATAAAGGCATTGAAGAAACAAAGGAAGGGAATAGATTAAACGATATATCTCATGCGATACAGAGGCATGTAGAGTCAGCCGGCTTTTCTGTGGTGAGAGAATTCGTTGGACACGGGATAGGCAGGAATCTCCATGAGGAGCCACAGGTGCCAAACTTTGGAGAAAAAGGTAAGGGAATCAGGTTGAAAAAAGGAATGGTTTTTGCTATAGAACCAATGGTAAATATGGGAAAACATGAGGTTTATATAAAAGAAAACGGCTGGACCGCAGCAACTCTCGAAGGGTCTCTATCAGCGCACTTTGAACACACTGTGGCCATAACAGATAATGGAACAGAGGTATTAAGTAAAATATAAACAGATATGCCAAAAGGTGAAGGAATAGAGATAGAAGGAACTGTAATTGAGCCATTGCCTAATGCAATGTTCAGGGTAGAACTGCCTAATGGTCATAAGGTACTTGCCCATGTTTCAGGAAAG
The DNA here is from genome assembly GCA_964547695.1 of uncultured Syntrophorhabdaceae bacterium. Taxonomy (GTDB): domain Bacteria; phylum Desulfobacterota; class Syntrophorhabdia; order Syntrophorhabdales; family Syntrophorhabdaceae; genus JAKORG01. The sequence goes on along the minus strand of CAZJOP010000112.1, from coordinate 3,166 downwards.
ATGAGGATGCATTATATAAAGATTCTAAAAGGAGATAAGGTTGTGGTAGAGCTATCGCCTTATGATTTAACAAGGGGCAGAATAATTTACAGGGTTAAATAGGAGGAAGTCATGAAGGTTAGACCTTCGATAAAAAAGAGATGTGATAAGTGCAAGATAATCCGTAGAAAAGGCGTTATCAGGGTGATTTGTGAAAATCCCAAACATAAACAGAGACAGGGTTAAGGAGGTAAGTTTTGGCAAGGATTGCAGGTGTTGACATACCAAGAGATAAAAGGATAGAGATAGCCCTGACCTATATTTACGGAATAGGAAGGACGCTCTCAAACAAGATACTGGCCGAGGCAGGGATTAATCCTGATAAGAGAACTCATGCCCTGTCCGATGAAGAGATTGCAAAGATAAGGGATATCATCGAGAATTCTTATAAGGTAGAGGGGGATTTAAGAAAAGAAGTCAGTATCAACATTAAAAGGTTGATGGACATAGGGTGTTATAGAGGCTTAAGACACAGGAAAGGACTTCCTGTTAGAGGGCAAAGGACAAGGACAAATGCCAGAACAAGAAAAGGCCCCAGAAAATCGCAGATGAAAAGAAAAAAGTGAAAAGATGAGGTGATGGAATGGCAAAAGTAAAAAGGACTGGTAAAAAGAAGGTAAAGAAGAATATACCCACCGGTAATGCATATATACAGTCGAGTTTTAACAATACAATAATCACCATTACCGACCCCCAGGGTAACGTAATATCTTGGTCAAGTGGTGGGGTTGTTGGGTTCAAGGGTTCAAGAAAGAGCACACCCTTTGCCGCACAATTAGCTGCAGAAAATGCTGCAAAAAAGGCAATGGAAAACGGATTAAAAACAGTGGATGTCTTTATTAAAGGACCGGGAGCAGGCAGAGAAGCAGCATTGAGGGCCCTTCAGAGTGCGGGCCTGAAGATTCACATGATAAGGGATATAACACCTATACCTCATAATGGGTGCAGACCACCTAAAAGAAGAAGGGTTTAAGGAGGAAGGCTTTGTCGAGATATATAGGACCATCTTGTAGGCTATGTAGAAGGGAAGGGATAAAACTTTTCCTTAAGGGAGAGAGGTGTTTCACAGAGAAGTGTGCCATTGAGAAGAGGAATTATCCACCCGGTGTTCATGCTGAGACAAGAGGAAAAATGATGGAATATGGCATAAGGTTAAGGGAGAAGCAAAAGGTTAGAAGGATATATGGCTTAAGCGAAAAACAGTTTAAGAGATTCTTTAATATGGCAGAGAGAAAACCGGGCATAACAGGTTCTAATTTTCTTGTACTTTTGGAAAGACGACTTGATAGCATGGTATACAGACTCGGTTTTGCCACTTCCCGGAAAGAGGCAAGACAGCTTGTATCCCATAAACATATACTGGTTAATGGAAAGTGTGTAAATGTAGCTTCTTACCTTGTGAAGGCAGGAGATGTAATCTCTGTGAAGAATAAAGAGCTACCTACAGTAAAAAATGCCCTCGAGACGGTGGTGAGAAGGGGAGTTCCCCCGTGGATTGAACTGGATAAAGAGAATATGAGAGGTATCATACGCCAATTGCCGACAAGAGAAGATATTACAATGCCTATAAAGGAACAACTCATCGTTGAGTACTATTCAAGATAGCAACTTACCCCGAAGGAGGGTATTAATCTATGTTTGAAAAAAATTGGCAGGAATTAATAAAACCGGCTAAGATCGATATAGAAAAGAAAGAAAACGATTATTTAAAATTTTCAGCAGAGCCTTTTGAAAGAGGCTACGGTTATACCATAGGCAATTCTTTAAGAAGGGTACTTTTGTCTTCTATAATGGGTAGTGCCATAACTTCAGTCTGGATTGATGGAGTAAACCATGAATTTTCCACCATAAGGGGTGTGAAGGAGGATGTAACAGAGATAATCCTGAACCTCAAAAAGGTGGTTTTGAAATTATCAGACGATAAGGAAAAAGTCTTAAAGATTGATGCAAAAGGAAAGACAGAGGTTAAGGCCGGGGATATAATCCATGACGGCACCGTGGAGATAATAAATAAGGATCATCATATCGCTACGTTAAGTGAAGATGCAAGACTTTATATGGAGTTAAAGGTAAAAACAGGCAGGGGTTATGTTCCAGCAGAGATGAATTACGATGAGAATGCACCCCTTGGCACAATACCCATTGATTCCATTTATACGCCCATAAAAAAGGTAAGTTACAATGTAAGCCCTGCAAGGGTTGGTTTTAGGACAGATTACGATAAGCTTACAATGGAGATATGGACAAATGGTAGCATACATCCACTAGATGCACTGTCTTTTGCTGCAAAGATAATAAAGGAACAGATGAAAATCTTTATACATTTTGATGAAAGGGAAGAAGAAGAGGCAGAAACCCAGGTCAAATCTACAGAAAGGCAGGAATTCAACGAGAATCTGTTCAGAAGCGTTGACGAACTCGAACTGTCCGTGAGGAGTGCAAACTGCTTAAAGAATGCGGATATTAAGTATATCGGTGAACTCGTTCAGAAGACAGAACAGGAGATCCTTACCACAAAGAATTTTGGAAGGAAATCTCTTAACGAAATCAAAGAGATACTTGCATGTATGGGTTTAAGGCTCGGATTAAAGCTTGAAAACTTTCCTTCAAGAGAAGAGCTGGACAAGATGGCGGTAAAAAGAAAAGACCATATATAGATAGAGGTTTATCATGAGGCATTTAAGAAAGGTAAAAAAACTTAACAGAACAAAGAGCCACAGGGAGGCTTTACTAAAAAATCTTGCAATCTCTCTGTTTGAGCATGAGAGTATAAGGACAACGGATGCAAAGGCAAGGGCGCTGAAAGGTGTGGCCGACAAGCTTATAACCCTGGCCAAAAGAAAGGATCTGCATTCCATAAGACAGGCCTTTGCGTTCTTAAGGCACAAAGATACCGTGAAAAAGCTCTTTACAGATATTGGTGAGCGTTATGTCGCAGTAAATGGTGGTTACACAAGGGTTTTCAAACTGGGCAGGAGAAAAGGTGACAATGCGCCTATGGCACTAATTGAGCTCACCATGAAAAAAGAAAAAGATGAAAAAAAAGAAAAAAAGTGATACATTAAAGTTATGTTGGGGGATCGTTCAACGGCAGGACAACGGACTCTGACTCCGTGAATTGGGGTTC
>CAZJOP010000111.1:0-6378 GCA_964547695.1 uncultured Syntrophorhabdaceae bacterium | reverse complement strand
TGATGCAAAAACACCGAGAAATGTTACAACAAGGGCAGCTGCAACTTTGTGGCCAATCTCTTCTGGAGGGCCGTTTATGGCCTGCATGGTGATTACGATGCCGAGGACTGCGGCAACTATACCAAGACCCGGCAAAGAGTCGCCTATTTTTTGCAAAATCATGCCGGGCTTTGAACCTTCATGGTGATGGAGTTCGATATCTGCATCCATAAGGAGTTCTATCTCATGGGGTGGCACACCGCCCATAATAACAAGGCGTAGTGTATCGGAAATAAATTCTATGAGGTGGTGCTGGCTTAAAAATTGGGGATAGTTTTTAAATACGCTACTTTCTTCAGGCCTTTCAATATGGGATTCAATGGCGATTAGACCGTCTTTTCTTATGATGCTAAAGAGTTCGTATAAAAGCTTTAAAAGGTCAAGGTATACCTGTTTTGTCGTCTTTGTGCCTTTTAGAGATTTTATAATATTGTTTATGATCTTTTTGAGTATTGTGCTCGGCGTGGAAATAAGTAATGACCCTATGGCCGAGCCACCGATAATCATAAACTCTGCCACCTGGATTAAAACAAGAACAGGACCACCTTCTAATATAAATCCACCTATAACAGATATTATAACAACGGCAATACCTACTATAGTAAGCATTGTTCAAATCCTTTCATAAAGTAGAATCTAAATCAGGTTTTTTTAATCTCAAAAGACCCTTTATAATCTGCAATCATAGCCCTTAAATTATCTATCCTTTTTTTCCATCCTGCTAAATAGATGCTGTAAATATCCGGTCTTTTTTTAGAAAGCGTGATGTATCTCTGCTCTCGCATTTCTAAAAACCTAACTATATTGCCTTCTGATTTTTCAAGCAGTTTTTTTGCCATGGCCGGTGAATTCACATAGGTGTCAAAATATACAATGCTTAAGGGATAAGGCAGATTACCGGCTTTTGATTTATCCCAGATCTTTTTATATATAATTTTTGCCTGTTCTTTTGTTAAATGTCTTATATCGCCTTTATATCCAAACTCCTGGGCTGTAGACTGTAGAATCCCGTATTTGGATGATTCATTTTTTGATCCATCCCTTTTTACAAGCTTTTCCCCTTCCTGTTTTAAGACAAAATCAAGGGCAATTTCAAAATATTTATCTTTATCCCCGGTAATGTTAAGGGTTTGATTTATAGCAAGTGGATTAACATTATTTCCCATTTTATTTTGAGGAAGGTCTTTTATCATTGCAAGACGCTCTTTTAAAAGATTCTGGAAATTTTTTTCATCTACCCTGGCAAACCGTGAAAGGTCGTTTTTTCTCTTTTCAACAATATTGTGTAAAATTATCATATCGAGCATTTCAGAATACAAACCCATTAAAAAAATCTATTGCAAAATTCATACCACCTATTCCGCCTATCATGTCTATCTTCTATCAATCCTTATATTCATGTTTTTCAGCATATCCCAGGAGTTTTTTCTGTCTTCTTCTTCAGTGTCCTTCTTTTTTGTGCAATCGGGATTACCTATTTCGTATACGGTCTTATCCTTTTCCCTTTTTACATCCAATTCTTTTTTTGCGTCTTCCCCGTATGCATTTGTAAATAAAAGGGTTACAAACATTAAAGATAAAATAAGTGTTTTTAAACCTTTCATGTTATCTACCAATATATTTCCTATTTTTAATTATCGAACTTTTCTAAAATAGATTAAGTAAATTTTTTATAAAAAAACCCTTAAGAAATTATTGTAAAGAACGATAATCAATGTTAGAAATTTTCAATTAACCCTGGAGGGAGGAATATGAATGTCCTTATAGTTGATGATTTTTCCACCATGAGAAAGATCATTAAAAATGTGTTGAAGCAGATCGGCATAGAGAGCGTTATAGAGGCAGAGAACGGAAAGATGGCGCTGGAGCTTCTGAAAAAGGAACAGATTGACCTCATAATAAGCGACTGGATTATGCCGGAGATGACAGGCATTGACTTTTTAAAGGCCTGTAAAAGTGAAGAGCATACAAAAAAGATACCTTTTATCATGGTCACAGCAGAGGCACAGAAAGGCAATATTATGGAGGCAATAAAATCTGGAGTTGATAACTATATTGTTAAGCCCTTTACGCCAGAAAAGCTTCAAACTGCCATTGAAAAGGCAAAAGAAAGGGTTGGAAAATAAGTTTTGGAGGAGATTATGGATGTTCAGTATATTAATCCGTTTATTGTTGCCGCCCAGGTGGTATTTAAAACAATGCTCGGGATAGATGTGGATATGGGTAAGCCTCAGCTGAAAAACACATGTGTTACCTCCGGTGAAGTAACGGGCATCATGGGTCTTGCAGGTGACAAAAAGGGCACAGTAGCCATTAGTTTCAGAGAAACAGGGGCAAAATACGTATATAAGACTTTGATAGGCGATGAGTGCGAAACCATCAATCAGGATGTTGTGGATGCGGTGGGAGAGATTACAAACATCATCTCAGGTCAGGCAAGAAAGGAGTTTGAGAAAAAGGGAATCAATCTCAATGCTGCTATCCCGATGGTCATTGTGGGTAAGCAGGTGGAGATGAATTTTATAACAAAGCTCCCCATTATATCCTTGCCATTTTATTTTACCGTAAACAATGGTCAGGCCGAAAAGGAGGTTATTTATATAGATTTTTCTTTTGAATAATATGAAAAAAAGATTTGAATCAAACCAAAAGCTGTGCAGTTTGATGTCAAATTATTGACATAAAGCTAAGAGCTTGAAATATCAAGGTATTATAATATAAAAGACAAAACCTTAATTCTATTCGTAAGATGCCATAAGGAATAAATTATTTAAGAGAAAGTATTTTATTAACTCATGCCGTTCCTTTAGATTCAGTTTAAAATAATTACTGCTCTCCATTAGAATACCTATAATCTCCCTTAATGATTTTAAATCAATTGCCTTCAAGTTCATATTTCTATTATCGACACATTAGATAAAAAATAAAGGGGGCAACAAAGAATTTAAGCAAATACTTTACAAAATTTCTAAAATCTTTTAATCTTTTTACTTAGAATATCTACGCCTATGGAAGAAGGAAAAACAAAGGGTAAAATCATCATAGTGGATGATGAAGAGGGCATTTTGATGCTCCTAACAGAATTTTTACGGGAAAACGGCTATGAGGTAGACCCTTTTATAGATAGTAAGGAGGCGCTCTCAGCACTTAAAGCAGGGGGATACCAGATACTTATCACAGATATGTCCATGCCCAAAATAGACGGTTTACAACTTATAAGTTACATCCAGAAAGAATATTTAAACACACTGGGCATTGTAATAACAGGCTATGGCACCCTTGAAAATGCCATAAATGCCATGAGATGCGGTGCCTTTGATTACATATTAAAGCCCTTTAAATTGGAGGATATATTGACCATTGTGGAATCTGCTGTTTACTATCACAACCTCATAATAAAAGGCGGTCTTAACCAAAGGCTTTCATCAAAGGCAAATCTAATGAAGAGGTTTTCCCAGAGCAGGTTACTTCTGGAAAATGCCTTGCTTAAGGAAAGGCTTAAAGATAAATACAGGTTTCATAATATAATAGGTATAAGCTTTGGGATGCAAAAGGTCTTTGAACTTATTGAAAAGGTGGCTGAAACAAATGCCACTGTGCTTATAACAGGTGAAAGTGGTGTAGGCAAGGAGCTTGTTGCAAAGGCTATACACTATAATTCTTTAAGAAAAGATAATCCTATGGTTGTGGTGAACTGCGGGGCAATACCGGAAAACCTTCTTGAAAGTGAACTCTTTGGTTATGAAAAGGGTGCCTTTACCGGTGCATACAATACAAAATACGGAAAATTTGAGATAGCAGATAAGGGCACCATTTTTTTAGATGAGATAGGTGATATGAGCCTTAGCCTTCAGGTAAAGTTTTTAAGGGTGCTACAGGAAAAGACATTTGAAAGGATAGGTGGTGCCAAATCAATAAAGGTGGATGTGAGGTTCATAGCAGCTACCAATAGAGATTTGGAACAGATGGTTAAAGAGGGCAAGTTCAGGGAAGACCTTTATTATAGATTAAATGTGGTGCCCATACATATTCCACCTCTCAGGGAGAGAAAACAGGACATACCATTACTTATCAATTATTTTCTCGAGCAGTCGAACCGTCTGAACGATGCATCTGTTGAAGGGTTTGACGAGGGCGCCTTGGAGGTCATGATGGCCTATGATTATCCTGGCAATGTGAGGGAGTTAAACAACATAGTGGAGAGGGTGGTGGTTTTAAAAAAGAAGGGGGTTATTACAATAGAGGATTTACCTGAGAAGCTATGGGGTTCAAAAGAAAAAGAGGAGCAGATAGACATCCAGAAAGGGTATGAGACCCTTGTAACAGAGTTCGAAAGGGCAATCATCATGAAGGCATTAAAGGAAACAAAGGGTGTAAAGAGTAAGGCTGCAAGCATACTTAACATGAATAGAACAACACTCATAGAAAAGATGAAAAGACTGGGCATGGAATGATATTTTGTCAATAATTTGACAACTCCAATCCTTAATATCCCATTATTCCATATTTAAAAACCAAAATATAAATCACCTAATCAAAATTAAAGGTTTCTGGTATGCAATTTGCATTTAAAATTGCATGGTGATACCAGAGGCGGAACTACTAAAGGATGCCTTTTCAGAATTTACAAAGGCGTCGGATTCCATAATAAACTACTATCATGTCCTTGAGACACAGATTCGTCTGTTAAAAGAAGAGGTGGAAAAAAAGAACAAAGAACTGGAGAGGGCAAGGGAATACCTTGAGAATATTTTAAACACTATACCCTTAGGGATTGTTGTCTACGATAAAAACTCTGTATCCTTTTCAAATAAGACTGCAGAAAAACTGAATTTTGAAAACATAATGGAAGGGGCAAACATAGAGGACAAAAAGGCAGGTCTTGTAAGAAATGGCAAAGGCTACTATAGATGGAAAAAGGATATGCTCCACAATGGCTTTAGGGGCAAAGAGGTGTTAATCATTGAGGATGTAACAGAGTTTGAAAGGATGAAAGAAAGGCTTGAAAGAGACGAAAGGCTAAAGGCCATGGGTGAGATGGCGGCAAGGATTGCCCATGAGATAAAAAATCCACTGGGGAGTATGGAATTGTTCTTAAGTATGCTTTTGGAAGGAAACATTAAATCAAAAGAAAAAAGATATGCAGAGCATATAAGATATGGTGTCCAGACAATAGACAGGATCATAAACAACATACTTTCTTATACAAGGCCAAAAACACTTGCGTTAAGGGAAGAAAGGATAGGCAAGATCGTAGAAGAAATACTTGATTTCATGAGACTTTCCATTGAGACGAGAGATATTTCTGTTGTGTGCCATATCGAGTACCAAGGAAATTTACTTTTTGATGCGGACATGATGAAACTCGTTATCATGAATTTTATAAGTAACGCCATAGATGCCATTAAAGGCAGGGGTCAAATCAGAATAGATGTAAAAGAGGATGAAAAAAATGTCATCATCGTCGTTGCCGATAATGGCTGTGGAATGAATGAAGATACAAGAAAGAACATATTTAATCCCTTTTTTACCACAAAGGACAAAGGGGTGGGGCTTGGCCTTTTTATAGCCCATAACATAGTCCATGCCCACGGGGGCTACATAGAGGTAGATTCAATAGAAGGTGCGGGCACAATATTCTCGATTTATCTTCCAAAGGATAGGAAAATATGAAGGCGAATGTCCTTGTCATCGACGATGATTATCACATGAGGCTTGCATTGAAGGAGACCCTTTCAAAGGCAGGATACGCTGTATCAATTGCAGAAAACGGGATAAAGGCAATAAACGAGATAGACAAAAAGGTATTTGATTTAATCATAACAGATGTGAAGATGCCCCATCTGAACGGCATAGACTTATTGAAATACATAAGAAAAGAACACCCGTTAATTCCGGTTATACTTATCACTGCATATGGAACCATTCAGGATGCAGTAAGGGTAATAAAGGAAGGTGCATTCGATTATATACAAAAGCCCTTTACAGCAGAATCGCTGTTTAATACTGTAAAGCGTGCCCTGGGAACAACAAACGGAAAGATCATATATAGATCTATAGCCATGAGAGATGTGCTTATCAAGGCAGAAAGGGTGGCAAAATCGGATGTTACGGTTTTGATTCAAGGTGAAAGTGGCGTGGGTAAAGAGCTTGTGTCCCGTTTTATCCATGAGGCAAGCGACAGGGCAAAAAACCCCTTTGTGCCTGTAAACTGTGCAGCACTTCCTGAAAATTTATTAGAGAGCGAACTATTCGGTTATGAAAAAGGGGCATTTACAGGGGCAAACGGAAGAAAGATGGGTAAATTCGAGCTTGCCGATAAGGGGACAATCCTTCTTG
>CAZJOP010000110.1:0-6381 GCA_964547695.1 uncultured Syntrophorhabdaceae bacterium | reverse complement strand
TATCAAAATTTATTTCTGACTGTGGGATTGCCTCAAGGAGAAAATCGGAAGAATTAATAAAATCTGGTAGAGTAAAAGTAAATAATAAAATAGTGTTAGAACCATTTTTTAATGTTGATTCTAAAAAAGATGTTGTAACTATTGATAATTCAGTAATTAAACAAAATAAAAAGTTTGTATATATTGCACTATATAAACCAGTAAAATATATATCTGATTTAAAAGATGACAGAGGGAGAAAGATCGCCCGGGAACTTATTGACATTGAAGGAAAGCTTTTTCCAGTGGGTAGGCTTGATTATAATTCAGAAGGTTTAATCTTATTTACCAATGATGGTGAATTTGCCAACATCATTATGCATCCTAAATATGGTATAGAAAAGGAATATTTCGTTAAGATCAAAGATGCATTAGATAAAGAAGATATGGCAAAACTAAAAAAAGGTATATTAATTGAAGGCACTTTTTGTAAAGTTGAAAAGATAAACTTTTTAAAAAATGCCCAAAAAAATACATGGTATGATTTTGTTGTTAAACAGGGAAAAAACAGGATGATTAGAAAAATGTGTCTGGCAATAAGACATCCTGTTTTAAAACTTGTGAGAGTGAGAATTGGAAACATAAACTTAGGTAACCTAAGTCCAGGTCAATATAGATTTTTAACCGAAAAGGAGATAAATAGCATCAAGTCAAAAGTCGTTTAATATTTTTACTGATAAAAAAGTTTACATAATATTCCTTATCTGACTAATTAAAAATCTTTATAAAAAAGGGGCTACTCTGTAAGCCCCTTTTAAGTTTTGTCCAAAAACTATTTATCAAACTTTTCTTTAACGCAGGCAATGGATTCTTCTATTGCCTGAACGGTAAGATCTAAATCTTTTTCTGTATGACGATAACAAATATAGGCATGATGGTGTGGTGTAAAAAAGAACCCCCTTCTTATCATCTGTGTATAGAATTCTGTTCTTTTTGCACGCCTTAATTCTGCATCACCTGTTTCAAAGGTGATAAAAAACATTGGAGCTACACCTGATAGTTCAGCACCAGTATCGTATTTTTCCAATACTTTTCTCACTTTATTTAAAAATCTATTACCTTTTTCCCAGATATTATCAAGCACCTTATCTCTTTCGAGTATTTCTATTGTCTTTAATGCTGCAATATATCCATCACTATTTGGAAAAAAAGTTGATGAAATAAAAAGTTTTGATGCAGCAGCCATCATTACATCGTATTTGCCTGTAACAACACTTATTGCATAACCATTAGCCATGCCTTTTCCGAGTACCGTAAGGTCAGGTTTAACCCCGTATAGTTCTTGAGCGCCGCCCATACGGAGCCTGAAACATGTTCTTACTTCATCGAATATCAAAACTGCACCGTATTCATCGGCTAAACCACGAACACCTTCAAGAAAACCAGGTTTTGGCTCCTGCATCTTCTGATGCAGGTGATGACCAAAAGGGGTCATAATAATTGCAGCAGTTTCTTTTCCATGTGCTGCCATCAATTTTTCAAGGGATTCAAGGTTGTTATATTGGAATTCAAACACATCTTCGTAATATTTCTGGGGGATGCCGCCTTTCATCTCAACACACCAGTCATGCCATCCATGATAACCGCAACGCATAACCTTTATTCTATTTGTATACGCCCTTGCAATTCTAATACTTGCAGTTGTTGCGTCAGAACCGGTTTTAAGAAATATACTTAACTCTGCAGAAGGAATAAGTTTATTTAATTTTTTTGCAAGTTCATTTTGATAAGGTTGTGTTAGAGAAAAACAAAACCCTTTTTCTTTTATCTGCTTAATTACAGCATCGTCCACTTCATCTTCCCGGTAACCAAGGATGATGGGGCCATAACCGCATAAAAAATCAATATATTCATTTCCATCTACATCTATTAGCCTGCATCCCTTTCCAAACTCAAGAAATATAGGGTATTCCCCCATTATAAAATCAGTAGGTTTTCTGGCACCGAGAACACCACCCGGGACAAGTGTTTTTGCTTCTTCATACAGGGCAAGGCTTTTTGTTATATTCAACCTCTTAGCTTCTTTCATAATTTTTCCTCCTCTTTTATCCTATTTTTACCATTGATTTTATTGTTTCTGTTTGGTGGATCCTTGCACCTCTTTTTATGAGTTCTGTCAGGAATTTGTCAGGGTCTATACAGCCTTCGGGTGCAACTACACCTTTTTCCTTTATATCACCTGCAAAAAACATAAGTGCCGCAATCGATGCGGGCAATCCGGTGCCAGGTGCCATTCTACCCACAATATCAGCAGTATATGTCACCTTGTTACCATCTCTTGTGCCCTTTACAATAACCTTTAATCCTGATGCCTGAGGTCCGTTGTCTTTTCCCTTAGGGATATTCTCCCACAATTTCAAGGTTAAGTCATAAGGGACTACTTTTTGGCCTTTTACATCAACGGGCTCTTTACTTAAAAATCCTGTGTCTTTCTGTTCTTTAATGAGTTTATCCACCCAGAGGGGAATCAAGGCACCTTTAATTATGACCTTTTTTACGCCTTTTATGTATCGAGGGATGGTAAGAGGTTGTGGGTGGCCTACATAACTTATCAGGCATTCCCCTAAGGGTTCGAGAAATCTTTCCACCTCTTCACCGCTTCCACCATCAACATATTCTATCTTACCGTCTATAAACTGAGGGATCTTTCCAAGCACCATATGAAGGCTATGGTCCCATGCAGCACCGGCAAGTTCTGCTATGCTTACCACCCAATACAGATATATCTCTTCCACTGTATCTAATTTATTTGCATACCACTTTACCAACACATTATTCGTTCCAGGATCTGAACCCATGCCCGTTAAAATGGTAATACCTGCTTTTTTAGCCATTTCATTTATATCAGAGGTAAAAAGTATCTCCGTTGCCTCATAGTCATCACAGATGTCGATATAATTAACCCCTGCTTCAACTGCAGCCCTTGCCACGGCAACTGCAGTTTTATAAAAAGGACCGGCGCAATTTATAACTATATCCATGCCCTTAATAGCATCCACAAGACCATCATGGTGGAATACATCAATCTTCTTTAGTGATATCTTTTCGCTTGCCCTTAATTTCTCCTGCACCCTTTCAGGGTTCACATTAATGTCACCGAGTATGACCTCCTTTACCTGCATCTGCTTTATAAGGTCTCTTGCTACACCTTGACCCATACCCCCTGTCCCACCTATAACCAATGCCTTCATTTTTTACTCCTTCCATAATTTTTTTTATTTTTTATTTATATCAAATTCTCCTTCTATGAGCTCTGTAAGCACACCGTGTAATTTATTGGGATGATGCACAAAGGCATATCTTGTGCCGAAGAGTTCTCGGGGTTTTTCATCTATGAGCTCGATGTTTTTTTCTCTTAATTCCTGAATCGCTTTTGTCAAATCATCAACCTTATACGAAATAAGATAAGCCCCCTCCCCTTTCTTGTTTATAAATTTTGCCACTTCACCATCTGGCGATGTAGATTCCATAAACTCAACGGCTACCTCACCTATATAATACCTTGCGACCTTTATCTTTTCTGATTCTGCGACGTATTCAAAAGCAGGGGTCAAACCAAAATGTTCTTTGTATATCTTTTTTGTTTCTTCAAGATTTTTAACTGCAAAGCAAATATGGTCAATTTTTTCTATTTTCATGGCACCCCCCTTAAATTATCTCAAATTACCATTGCAGCAAATGTAAAATATTTTTTGTATACTGTATACAATATTATCTTTCAAAAAAACATATAAATTTTATTATTTTTTTGTCAACTAAAAATTAATGCTTGCTTTTTCTTTTCAATTATTAACTGTTTTTTTGACAAACACTTATTAAGTTTTTACCTTCTTTTTTTGATTTTTGAACTGTTTGAACAGCATTTGAAAGGAGCGATATCGTATCCATAGAACCGTCTATCTGAATAATACCCATAGTGATATTCAATGAATACTTTGTATAATCAAGGACAAAAATGTGCTCATTGATTGTTTTCTGGAGCCTTTCGGCAGCGAGCTTTGCCTCTGCCATACTTGTGCCCCTCAATAATACAACAAATTCATCTCCTTCAAACCTGAAGACACTGTCCCCTGTCCTTAAACTATTTTTCAATAATTTTGCCACTGTGATGAGCACCTCATCACCTACAATATGCCCATAGTTTTGATTTATCTCCTGAAAATCGTCAATATTGGCAAATATCATTGCACTTCTACTGCCCCTTTTATTAGAGCCTTTTGCCTTTTCTATCAATTGCCTTAATGAAACCTCTAAAGAATGTCTATTAGGTAAACCTGTAAGTGTGTCGATGTTTGGGGAAAAAAATAACTTATTTTTGTATTTTTCATATTCATCGAGATTTTCAGAAAATATTAAAAAGTCTCCTGTTTCCAATTTTATAGGTATAAAATTAACCCTCTTTGTGGTGTTGTCCTTGCACGACACTGAAAATACCCAGGGTTCACTCTTATTGAGAAAATCTTTTTCCAATTCTTTAATCCAGCTTGAAATAACTTCGTGTTTATATAATGGGTCAGGATATGCCAGTGAGAGCCATGTCTTACCATCTGGGATGTCGTTTGCCTCATAGCCAAAAATCTTTGTAAAGGTTTTGTTTAAATATTTAACCTTATATTCAAAATCGAGTAACATTACACCCACCGGTGCCAAGTCAATGATATTTTTATATTCGTCTTTTTCAAAGATGGTCCTTTCCCTATCCTTTTTACAATCGTTTAACTCTTTTACAATATCAAGGAGAATTTTATTTAATTTATCAAAATCGTCTTTTAATTCAATTAATTCGGCAGAATTTTTAATAACAGGCAGCACATGGTCTTTTTCAAACGGGGTAAAAATAAAATTATTGATGCCCATCTCGATCAATTCAGGGATGCAATCGCACTTATCTTTAGGCAACGTAATTATTATCTGATGCTGTTTAAAAAAGAATTGAATCTCTTTAAGAAAGTCTCTTCCTTCTTCACTCAAAGACAGATCAATACTTATTGCTACTACATTGGGTTTATAATTATGAATAAATTTTCTGGCAGTTATAATACCGTCTGTTTGATAAAATGTTTTGATTTCTTCTTCCGCTATCTTTTTTAAATCCTTTCTTAGGGTTTCATCGGGTTCAATATGGAGTAACTTGATATTTGTCTTTTCTAATTCTCTCTCTGCATCTAACATGATTTAATTATAAAATAATAATTTAGATTTTCCAATACATATCAAACAATTTTTTATAATAGTCTTTTTCCTTAAGATTTTGATTAAATCAATAAAAACTTATTCTCTTTCTCCAGTCAGGGTCAATGTTCTTATCATAGAAAGTTTCTAATTTTTCCAGCAAACGTTTCCACCCTGTTGAAAAGTCATACTGTAAGATGTCTTCAAGAAAAGGCACAATCTCACCAAGCTTATCTTTTGGCAGGTATCCATGTGCCTTCATCTTAAAGGACTTCTCCAATGCATCTGCATTTAATGCATGGGCTGTAAGCATCACAACCCTGAACCCCCTTTTAACACCATATTCGAGCAAATCAAATCCTCTTACACCCATGATGTCAAGTATTACGATGTCATAAGTATTTTTTTCCATTTTTTCCAATGCTTCTTCGAAGGTTGATGCTTTATCAAAGATACAGTTTGGAGCCGCATCTTTTATTTCTTCCTCTAAAATTCTAAGGATATCCGGTTCGTCATCTACTGCTAAAATGTTTTTACCTTCAAGAATACTTTTATTCATTTGGCACCTCTCTTTTTAGAATAATTCTTTTAAAACTTATTTTTATTTAATTGTCAATAGAAAGGAAGTTAAAAATTGACATCCTGTGTTGTTAATAAATATAATAAAGTATAATTTTATTAACTATGGAAAGACACACCTTAAAAAAGATCAATTCAAGAATAGAAAAGGATTTAATCCTATCAATCTTCGATGCATTGCCCATGGCTATCTATCTTATGGATGAAAATAAAAGGCTGTTATGGGCAAACAATACCATGAAAGAATTCGTAGACAAAAGATACCTTGACCATTTTGATAACAAAGAGTGCTTTAAGCTTATCTTTAATAGAGATGTACCCTGCACGGGTTGCCCTGCAGACAGGGCATGTAAAAGCAATACCATCGAATTTTCAGAAATCAAAAACGATTCAGAAGAAAACCCTAAGGTTTTTCTTATTACCACCATCCCATTAAAACTGTCTGAGAAAAAAATAAACGGGAATGAAAAAAAGAAATTTATGGTTGAAATGATCCAGGATATAACATTACAAAAAAGGGCTGAAGAGGAATTAAGACGACTCAATGATTTCAATAAAGCCATAATCGACAACGCACCGGTAGCCATATTT
>CAZJOP010000109.1:0-6455 GCA_964547695.1 uncultured Syntrophorhabdaceae bacterium | reverse complement strand
AGAAAGGAATAAAAGTCTCTATTTGTGATATAAATACTGATAATTTGCCATATCCGGATAATTTCTTTGATTGTATAACATTTGTGGCTGTAATTGAACACCTAATAGATCCTTACCATATCCTAAGTGAAATTAAGAGGGTTTTAAAGCCAGATGGGATTTTGATAATTGGTACTGCAAACGTTGTCTCACTTTCAAATAGGATCAGAATTCTTTTGGGGAGAAGACCAAGGACTTCTTTTGATGTCGGTTGGGATGGAGGACACCTTTTGTATTTTACTCCCAAGGATTTGGAGAAACTTTTATCAGAATATGGGTTTACTGTCATCGGTAGATATGCTACTGGGAATATGCCGTGGTTAAGAAGGTTATTATTTTCATTAACAGGAGAGTTTATTTTTAAATGCATATTGAGAAAATGAATAAAGTTTATTTCACTACTTCATGGGATGATGGGAGCATCTATGATATGAGGCTGGCAGAACTTTTACTGAAGTATGGTCTCAAGGCTACATTTTATATACCATTAAAAATGTAGAAGGAAGGAATACCTTATCCGCGTGGCAAATAAAGGAGATTATACTGACCCCCATAGGGAGTGGACACGGTAAATTTGTAGAGGTTAATGGCAACGGAAGGAGGGCGTAGCCCGACTGTAGTTGCCATTAACCTCGCGCTCTCACTCCCCTCCCTGACCGTCTGGACAGCCGATGGTTGCAGAGGTTAGACTTTCTGCATAAGCAGAGAGAAATAACCTATAAGGGGGTAAAAAGAATGAAACAGAGGAAATGGACAGTGGAGGAGAAATTAGCAATAGTACTTGAGGGGTTAAAGGAGAAGCGTTCTGTAGCAGAAATATGCAGGGAGCATAAGATCAGCCAGACTCTGTATTACCGATGGAGGGATAAGTTTCTTGAGTCAGGGAAGAAGGGTTAATCAAAGGATCATCTGATGATAATCATTACAGGGCAGAGATAGAGAAGCTCCAGAAGATAATAGGCAAGCAGGCCATACAGATAGAGATTTTAAAAAAAACGGAAGAGTTGATGGGAACAAGATAGAGGCAGTAGAAATGCTTAAGGAGTCAGGATACACGGTAAAAGATGCCTGTAGAGCTCTGAGGATTTCAAGGAGCAGTTATTATTCAGCCAGAGGAGTAAGGGTTATTGAATGGACACCCTCAGTGGTCTGCAGAGACGAGGGACTCCTTGAAAAGATAAAAGAGATAAAGGCTGAGCATCCCTTTTGGGGGTACAGGAGAGTAACTGCATGGCTTAAGCACAGAGAAGGCTTAAAGGTTAATCGCAAGAGGGTTCAGAAACTCATGAAAAAACATGGGCTACTTGCCACCCAAACGATTCACAGGGCAAAGAGGACACCCCAAAGGAGTAAACCCAGGGCTGAAAGGCCGAGACAGTATTGGGGGATCGACATGACGAAATTCATGGTCTCTTCTATTGGGTGGGTATATCTGGTAATAGTATTGGACTGGTATACAAAGAAGATAGTGGGCTGGAATCTCTCGTTAAGGAGCAGGTCAGGAGAATGGAAGGAAGCACTGGAGATGGCAATAGAGAGGGAATTTCCCAATGGTGTAAGGGGACAAGGGCTGAAACTTATAAGTGACAATGGTAGCCAGCCGACAGCTACCTCATTTATGAGGGATATGGCAACACTCGGTATTGAGCAGATATTCACCTCTTATGATAATCCAAAGGGCAATGCAGAAACAGAGAGGATGATGAGGACAATAAAGGAGGAGATAATCTGGCTCAATGAGTTTGGGAGTTTTGAGGAGGCAAGAGAAAGGATAGGCAGGTGTGCAGAAGATTACAACAGGCTTTATGTCCACTCTGAACTTGGATATCTAAGCCCGGAGGAATTTGAAGCAAAACTCAAGGAAGAGAGGATGAAGAAAGCAGCATGACCTCTACAACTTTAGGGTATAAAAAATGTCTTGACAAATGGGGTGCAGTACAAGATATCTCAACTTTGAAGTAGGTTGCCATACATATTCGCATGTTAGGTTAACCTCTATACCTGAACATATTGCAATAGAAGAGATTTGAAGAGGTAAGTCTGAATTGGAAGAGATTGTAAGTAAAAGCATAACGGCTTTTTGTCCTCCAGGCGGTAACTATAGAAAAAAACATCTGCAAATGGCTAAAAGGGAGGGCATCGTATTTTTAAGAACAACTGGTTATATGAGAATAAAAGCCATTAAGTCTGATTCCAGAGAAGATAGATAAGTGTATAGATATAAGTGCAGGAAGTGGAAGATTTTCCTATGATTTGATTAAAAAAGCTAATATGGTTGTTTTCTGTGATATAGCGGTTGATTCTGCCGTTTATTTGAGTAGAAAGATACTTCAACAAAAAAGTAATGCCCTTGTATTCCGATGTGATTATATGTCTCCGCCCTTTAAGGATAAAGTTTTTGATTTATGTATATGTAATGATACCCTAATTTACGGATATGAGCATGAGATGGCTCTCCTTTTGTCTATTCATAAAATTCTGAAGGATGGTGGTGTAGCTGTGTTAGATTTCTCTAATATTTATCACCGTGGTTTTTGGCATAAACCTTATACCATTGCCTATTCTAAAAGAGAAATGATTAAAATGCTAAAAATGGTTGGATTTATCATTGATTCTTATAAACCAATATATTACGAGTTGGGTTGGGACTTAGATGAAACAAGCATCTATTCTAAATTACTTAAAACTATATTACCTCCAACAAGGTACATATTTAAGGTAATAAAATGAAAGTTCTCTTTGTTCATAATTTTTATCAATCTCTTTCTCCCTCAGGCGAGGATGTGGTTTTTAAGAATGAAGTTGAACTCTTAAAAAAGAATGGGGTGGATGTCATCACATACGAAAAGCAAAACGACGAGATAAGGGATTATGGATTAAGGGATAAGCTTTTTCTTCCCTTAAGAAATGTTTGGTCATGGAAAACCTATAGAGAACTAAAACAACTCATCAAAAAAGAAAAGCCAGATGTTGCCCATTTCCATAATATCTTCTATCTCATCTCGCCATCGGCATACTATGCATGCAGGGAAGAAGGTGTTCCTGTTGTCCAGACTCTTCATAATTTCAGAATATTTTGTGCTAATGGGCTTTTAATGAGACATGGGGAAATATGTGAAGAATGTATGCCCCAAAAAACAGGTTATAGGTTATGGGTCAAGGGTGATAGGCTTAAAATAATAAAAAATGCAATTAAGTATGGGTGTTACAGGAATTCAAGGTTTTATTCATTACCAATCGCATTTATGCAATGTTTTCATTGGTTAAAAAAGACCTGGATTGATACAGTAGATTCGTATATTGCATTAACTGAATTTGGAAAAAAGAAATTTATAGAAGCAGAGTTACCAGCAGACAAGATTTTTGTAAAGCCCAATTTCTTAGCGAATCCACCTAAACCAAACTATACCCACAAGAACTATGCTGTCTTTATCGGCCGCCTGTCCATAGAAAAAGGCGTAAATATTCTAATTGACGCTTTCAAGAATTTCCAACCGAATACTTTCAACCTACCACCTCGCACCTATGACCCATCACTCCTCACACCCTACCCATCACCCTCCACCTATAACCCATCACCCATGACCCATTACCTTCTTCACCTGAAGATAATCGGTGATGGCCCCCTTAGAGGAGAGTTAGAAGATAAGGTTAGAACTGAAGGGATAAACAACATTAAATTCACAGGGAGGAAGGATTTTAACGAAGCAATGGCATTGCTGAGAAATGCACGATTTATGGTTATGCCTTCAATATGGTATGAAGGATTCCCAATGGTAATCAGGGAAGCCTTTGCATGTGGAAAACCAGTAATAGCATCTCGGCTGGGTGCAATGGCTGAACTGGTTGAGGATGGTAAAACCGGGCTTTTGTTTGAGCCAGGAAATTCAGAAGGCCTTGCAGAAAAGATTAGATGGATGACGGCGCATGAGGATGAATGCATCCAGATGGGAAGAAACGCGAGGAAGGTTTTTGAGGAAAGGTATATTGCAGAAAAAAATTTTGCGATGTTGATGAAAATTTATGAAAAAGCTATTGTTCATAGTTCCGTCAAGTAACAATTTGTAATTGACATGAATGCTTCATGGATTGCCGCAGCATGTGGGACACGGACGAGATCATTCTTGGCTATAAAATAACAACTCTTTCGTTGCAAAATTGTATCCAGAAAATTATCGACTGGATAATTTCAGGAGAAAGGCAAAAGTATTTTGTATGTGCAAATCCTCATTCCCTGGAGACCGCGAAAAAAGATGTTCTTTTTGAAAGGGCGCTAAAAGAATCGGATCTTGTGATTCCTGATGGGATCGGTATCGTCATAGCTTCTATACTTCTTGGTGGTAAAATAAGACATCGGATAACTGGATATGATATTTTCTGGAATTTGAGCATAGAATTAAATAAAAGTAACGGTTTCAGAGTATTTTTTCTCGGTTCAACAGATGACAATCTTAAAAGAATCGTAGAGAAGATGAAAATTGATTTTCCGAATATCAAAATCGTAGGCACCTACTCACCACTTTTTAAATCCGTTTTTTCTGACGAAGATAATTCTGTAATGGTAGAAGTCATAAATAAAACAAATCCTAATATCCTCTGGGTGGGGATGACCGCTCCCAAACAAGAAACATGGATATATAGAAACAAATCTTTCTTAAATGTGAATTTCATCGGTCCTATCGGTGCAGTCTTTGATTTTTATACAGGTCGAATAAAAAGGTCACACCCAATATTTCAACGAGTTGGTCTGGAATGGCTTCCTCGTCTATTGCGTGAACCCCGACGTTTATGGCGTAGAAATTTCATCTCTAACCCTTCCTTTCTTCTCAAGGTTCTTCAAGCTAAAATCAATCAAAGGGCCAAAACCTCCACCTCGTAAGTAGTGGTCTGTGTTGCCAGCTTGTTAGCTATTGAAAGAGACATAAGTAATGTCCTATTTCGTCATTGCCCGACCCTCTGATCAAGTCAGAGGGTCGGGCAATCCAGGAAGAGGCGTAAAGACTGGATTCCGCATCAAGTGCGGAATGACAGATAAAGCGAGCATAGGACATTAATATTACATGAGTCAATAAAAAAACAAAAATTGTGATCTGTTCCCCTCACCCATCACTTACTTATCCCCCTCCCCTTTATCCCCTCCCAAAATCGAATCCCTGACAAAGGGTTACCATGTGGTAGTTTTTAGTTAGGAAGGAATAGAAAAAAACTAAAGTAAAGTGAGGTGAAAAAGTGAAATATTAAGTTGTTATAGAACCAGCAGAAGAAGGAGGTTTTACTGCTTATGTGCCGGCATTGAGAGGCTACGTTGCAAAGGGTGAAACCGAGAATGAAACCCTTATAAACATAAAAGAGGCTATAGCGAATTATATCGCTGTGCTTGAGGAAATAACATCAGGCAAAAAAACCTATGAAGTTGAGGTTGCCGTTTAATTGGGTGAAGTTCCTTCTGTCAGTCATATGAGAGTAGTAAGAGCTTTAGAAAGGACGGGGTTAAAAGGGCAAATTTTCAGCACTTCGTAACGGTTTAAAAACCCTACAGATAAAATTTACCTAAACGTTGCAAAAATTAACTTTAAAAAGACGCATTTTGTTGGAGAGATTCTGCTTGAGAAGTTGAAGGAAATGGAAATAGACCTTGAATGGAGAGAAAAACTGAAGGGGCTATTTTTGAGAATCTTGTCTTCTCGGAGATTTATAATTTAATGGAAGACGTCGAAGAAAAAAGGCAGGCTACTTTTTGACCTGCCATAACAGATTTTGATTTTCCTTCGGTGTTCTGCTATTCTTAAATTAGACGAAGGCGGGAAATGTGAGAAATGAGGTAAGACAGGAAGGGAGGGAATGGACATGATTAAAAGGCTTATCTTTTTGACTATTCTTACATTGATTTGCACATCTACTGTTTATGCAAGTGATGTTCCTTTTACAAAAGAGGATAGGGATCGACTTAGGAATGTTGAGCTTAAGGTTGAAAGGCTTGAGGCTAAAGTTGAAGAGGGATTTAAGGCGGTAAATCAGAGGATTGATGATACAAACAGAAGGATTGATGACATAAGGGACTTAATCTATGTAGTTATTGGTGGCATGATTGCCCTGATAGGCTTTGTAATCTGGGATAGACGCACTGCCCTTGCACCTGCTATCAGGAAAAACAAGGAACTGGAGGAAAGGGAAGAGAGGCTTGAGAAGGCATTAAAGGAACTTGCAGCCAAAGACCCAAAGGTTGCTGAGGCGTTAAAGCATGTGGGGCTGTTATAGAAGAATGTCGGTTGTTGTGGGCGGCAGATCCTGAATCTTGACATATAAGCAATCTGCACTTACAATTTGCAAGTTCTGAAGAATGAAATCTCATATTGCAATCATCGGTGGTTCTGGATTTATTGGCACAAGGCTATGTAAGCGTCTTATGCAAGCCC
>CAZJOP010000108.1:0-6634 GCA_964547695.1 uncultured Syntrophorhabdaceae bacterium | reverse complement strand
TATTCCTGTTTCACTGCCACAACTCCGTGTTCAGGATTTCTACCTGTTGCGAATGCATTGGGGCTGTCGTTTTCTATAACATATATCTTTGGCATGGGTATCTGTGCCTTCTGGCTTAAATTGTATACTATTCTGTATAATTGAGGCGCCTCGTTTTCAGAAACAGGCTGGGCACCATACATCTTTAAGACGATCTTATCGCAGAACCAGTAACTTATAAAATTCATGATAAAGGCTATGAAAAAGGCAATGTATGCCCCTGTTTTTCCACCTACCATGCCTCCTATGGCAACAAAGATAACTGTAAGGATTGCCATTAAGAAAAATGTCTTAAACTGGTTCATTTAAAACCCCCAATTGTCTCTCTTTATAAAAAAAGATATACACCCATTTGTTCTTTGTCAAGGATTTATATCCATAGAATTTTATGCCTTATGGCCTTTTACAGTCTTTTGTTGAATAAAATTCAATCACCATTTTAGCTGACACAGAGAAAGGGTTTATGTTAGATTAATAAAAAAAGGAATTTCAGGAGGCGTAAGGAATGCAGCAATCGGTAATTACTGTTCCCATAGAAGAGGAGATGAAGAGGTCCTACCTTGATTATGCCATGAGCACCATCATCGGCAGGGCCCTTCCTGATGTGAGAGACGGTTTAAAACCTGTGCATAGAAGGATTTTATATGCCATGTATGAACTGGGCAATACCCACGACAAGCCATACAAAAAGTCTGCAAGGATAGTAGGTGATGTGATAGGTAAATTCCATCCCCACGGTGACCAGGCAGTATATGATGCCATTACAAGGATGGTTCAGGATTTTTCACTCCGTTACCCATTAATAGACGGTCAGGGTAATTTTGGCTCCATCGACGGCGATGCTCCGGCAGCCATGAGGTACACGGAAATCAGGCTTTCGAGGATTGCAGAGGAACTCTTGAAAGACATTGAAAAAGAAACGGTGCTATTTAGACCAAATTACGATGAATCCCTTGAAGAGCCTGTGGTGCTCCCCTCAAAGATACCCAATCTCCTTATAAACGGTTCATCAGGTATTGCGGTAGGCATGGCCACAAACATCCCGCCTCACAATTTAGCCGAGGTGGTGGATGCCATAATAGCCACAATAGATAATCCGGACATCACCATAGATGAGTTGTTGAATATCATCCCTGGTCCTGATTTTCCAACCCAGGGCATAATATACGGAAGAGAGGGCATAAGGGAGGCCTATACCACAGGTAAAGGCCACATCATATTAAGGGCAAGGTGTGTAATCGAAAAACATAAAAAAGACGGAAGGGAAAGGATAGTTATTACAGAAATACCCTATCAGGTGAATAAGGCAAGGCTCATAGAAGGCATCGTGGAGCTTGTAAATTCCAAAAGGATTGAAGGCATCTCCAACATGAAGGATGAATCCAGTAGAGAGGGCATGAGGATTGTTATTGAATTAAAAAAGGGGGAGTTGGCAACACCTATCCTTAACAAACTCTACAAGCATACACAACTTCAGACCACCTTCGGGATTATATTCTTGACCATAGTCAATAATGAACCAAGGGTATTGAATCTAAAAGGCATTATTAACGAATTTATAAAATTCAGAAGAGAGATCGTAACAAAACGCTCTATCTTTGAGTTAAATAAGGCATTAGAAAGGCTCCACATCCTCGAAGGATTGAAGATCGCTTTAGACAACATCGATGAGGTAATAGCCTTAATAAAGGCATCAAAGACCACTCAAGAGGCAAAGTCGAACCTTATTGAGAGGTTTAACCTCACAGAAAAACAGGCGACAAGCATCCTTGAAATGAGACTCCAGAGACTTACATCCCTGGAACAGACAAAGATTATTGAAGAATTAAATGCCACAATAGAGGAGACAAAGAGATTAAGAACAATCCTCGATGACGAAAAGGTACTCTTAAGCATAGTCAAGGAAGAACTCACTGAGATAAAGAATAGATATAAAGATAAGAGACAGACAGAGATCGTGGATGAACTGCCGGAAATTAGCATTGAAGACATGATAAAGGAAGAAGAGGTGGTTGTCACCATCACGAGCAAAGGATATATAAAGAGGACACCCCTTGACCAGTATAAACACCAGCTAAGGGGTGGTAAGGGAAAAACAGGTATTGTAGTAAGGGAAGAGGACGTGGTGGACCATCTGTATATTGCTTCCACCCATTCCCATATTATCTTTTTTACAAACAGCGGAAGGGCCTATATGCTAAAGGTCTATGCCATACCTGATGCACCCTTAACGTCGAGGGGAAAACCCATTATAAATATGGTAAATATCGAAAAAGACGAAAAGATTACAGCAGTGACCCATGTAAAAGAATTTTCTGAAAAAAGGTTTCTCTTTCTCATAACAAAAAAAGGTATCGTTAAAAAGATAAGTTTAGAAGAGCTTAAAAACTTGAGATCCACAGGGATAAAGGTCATCAGCTTGCCAGAAGACGACAGCCTCGTGGAAGTCCTTGAAACAAACGGAGAAAATGAGGTTATGCTGGGCACAAAAAAAGGTATGACCATAAGATTCAGCGAAAAGGAGATAAGGCAGATGGGCAGGCAGGCTTACGGCGTAAAGGGCATTAGATTAAGAACCGGTGATGAGGTGGTCTCTGCAAAGGTTGTTTCAGAGGATTCTTTGGTGTTTACAGTCACAGAAAAGGGATACGGCAAATGCACACCCTGCAGTGAATACAGAGGTCAATCAAGAGGAGGGACAGGCATAATAAATGTAAAATGCAGGCAGAAAAACGGGGATGTTGTCCATATAAAAGAGATAAATCAAGGGGATGAGGTGATTCTCGTAACAGATACAGGCAGGACCATTAGATTCCATGCATCAGACCTCCCTGTTCAGAAAAGGGGCGGCATTGGCGTTAAGCTTATGGACCTAAAAGAAGGTGAAAAGATAAGTGATGTTGCCATAGCAAGCGAGGATTAAAAGGGGATTAGAAAAGTCTATCAATGGACCTGTTGGATAAAAACAAGAGGATCGGTATCATAGGTGCCGGTGCATGGGGAACGGCATTTTCCATACACCTTGCAAAAAAGGGTTTTAATATCCTTTTATGGGTTTACGAGAAAGAGCTTATTGACATCTTAAATGAACATCGAGAAAACAGATATTATCTACCGGGATTTATTCTACCCAGAAAGATTAAAGGGACAGACTCGTCAGAAGAGGTATGTCTTTTTTCAGATAATATAGTCATTGCAACCCCATCTTTTGCCTTAAGGGAAACACTAAAACCTGTATCTCATTTACTGAAACACAAAAAAATACTTATACTTACAAAGGGCATTGAGATAAAAACCCTAAAATTCATGAGTGAGGTTGTTTATGAGCTGTGCGGAAAAGACACAGAGATAGCCGTCCTTTCAGGCCCTTCCTTTGCAAAAGAGGTGGCTCGAGGTGAGTTCACTTCCGTTGTTGTGGCCTCTTTAAAAAAAGAACTGGCCCTTTATTTCCAGCACCTCATCCACGATGATAATTTCAGGGTGTATACAACAGACGATGTAATAGGCGTTGAATTGGGCGGTGCCATGAAAAATGTGATGGCAATAGGTGCAGGGATCATCGAAGGTCTATCCTTGGGCACAAATACAAAATCTGCCTTTGTCACAAGGGCACTGGCTGAGATAAAAAGATTGGGTAAGGCATTGGGGGCAAGGGATGCTACCTTTATGGGTCTATCAGGCATGGGGGATTTGATACTTACATCCTATGGGGCACTAAGCAGAAACAGGGCATTTGGTATGGAACTGGCAAAAGGCAGAAGCCCTGAAGAGATCGTATCAGCCCAAAATGTGGTGGTGGAAGGATACTTTGCGATTAAGGCAGCCTATATGTTATCGAGGAAGATGAAGGTAAATATGCCCATAACAGAAGAGCTATTCAGGATCGTATACGAAAACAAAGACATCTTTAACTCCATAAAGGATATAAAGGCAAGGGGATTAAAAGAGGAAGATGAATGACAGTATTTAAGGGGTGTATATGGACTTAAGGGTATTCGAAAACATGGATGGGCCAGAGCTTAAAAGCTACATTGAATTTCTCCTCTGGCATTACAGGGTAGTAGATGCCTTCTGGTTTATATATGTGGCAGAGAGGTTTGGTCAGGAGGTTGCAGAGAGAATAAACGAACAGGTGTGGGCAAAAGTGCCTGCAATGGCAGCCCGTGATTTAATTAAAAGGTTTCATATAGAAGAAAAGGGACTTAAGGGCTTTGTAAAGATGCTTAAGTATTTTACATGGACCATCATCGTGGGATATGAGATAGAAGAAAAAGACGATGAGGTGATAATCACGGTGCCCCACTGCCCGACCCAGGAATCAAGGTTAAAAAGGGGTCTTAATGAATTCGTCTGTAAACATATGCATAAGGGCGAGTTTATCTCTCTTGCAAAGGAAATAGACCCCAATATAAAGGTAGAGTGTATCTTTGCACCCCCTGATGAACACCCACCGGATATGTTTTGTAAATGGCGATTCACCCTGTAGAAGCCTTTTCCATGAGCCTTTAAATTTAAAATTTTGTTTTGATTTAATCTAAAGTGTGATAAGTTACTTTTATGTTCGGCATAGGCTTACCGGAACTTATAATAATCCTTATTGTTGCCTTACTTGTGGTTGGGCCTTCAAGGCTACCGGAACTTGCCAAATCAATTGGAAAGGCATTGGGTGAATTTAAAAGGATGGCAGATGAGGTGAAAGAGACTATAGAGGAAGAGGCTGTAAAAGAAGAGGATTCAGATGAGGAAAAAAACGAGCAAAAGCAAGACGAAGAGAAAAAAGACGAAGATAAACCCCCTTTATAACCGTTCACGATTGAGTAAAATTCATGGTCAAAAAGATTGCCCCTGAAGAAAAACAACCCTTTATTTCCCATCTGAAGGAATTAAGAGACAGGATAGTTGTATGCATTATTGCCATTGGTATTGCCTTTGTCTTTGCATATAATTTCAAGGAAAAGATATTCTATTTTTTAATGAAACCCTTTATCGCCGTTATGCCGGAAAAGAGTTCTTTTATATTTACATATGTAACCGAGGCCTTTATCACCTACTTCAAAATCTCTCTCGTTACTGGAATATTTGCTGCCTCCCCGGTGATTCTCTATGAAATCTGGATGTTTGTTTCTCCTGGGTTATACGAGAAGGAAAAAAAATATGCACTCCCATTTATCCTATACGGAAGCATCTGTTTCATAATGGGTGCGCTTTTTTGTTATTTCGTTGTCATGCCTTTTGTATACAGGTTTTTTGTAAGCTATGCAGCAGAATTCATCATCCCCATGCCGGATTTAAAGGGATATATGAGCCTTACATTGAAATTACTTTTGATCTTCGGTCTTATTTTTGAGTTACCCCTTATTGCCTTTTATCTTGGAAAGATAGGCGTAATAAACCACAAGATGCTTTCTTCAAAGAGAAGATATGCAGTACTGGGTATTTTCATCATAAGTGCCGTCATCACACCCCCGGATGTGGCAAGCCAGATTTTCATGGCCCTTCCCCTCTGGGGTCTTTACGAGTTGAGCATTTTGATAGTGAGGATTTCAGGGAAAAAGGATTAAATATGGAAGGATTGGGCATAATAATACTTGCCGCGGGCAAGGGCGAGCGGATGGTTTCTGATAAACCAAAGGTCTTGCACGAAATTATGGGAAAACCTATGATATCCTATGTAATGGAGAGGGCAAGAGAGCTTGAGCCTTCAAGCCTTACCGTGATTGTTGGATTTGGAAGGGATAAAATCTTACCCTTTATCGAAAGATACAATATTGACTACAGGGTTCAAATAGAGCAGAAAGGCACTGCCCATGCAGTTCTATGTGCCGAAGATGTGCTTAAAAACACAGATACCCTCATCCTCTACGGAGATGTGCCTCTGATTAAAGCCTCTACCTTAAAAAATTTTATAGAGTTTTATAGAACCTGCAATAAGATTACATTTATGACCACAGAGGTAGAAGACCCCTCTGGTTATGGAAGGATTATAAGGGATGGAAACCGAATAAAGGCAATCATAGAAGATGCCGAAGCAGATGATATCGAGAAGAAAATAAAAGAGATAAACACAGGCATCTGCATCATACCCAGGGATTTATTTTATTTGCTAAAAGAGATTAAAAACAATAACAGAAAAGGTGAATACTATCTCACCGATATATGTTTAATAGCAAATAACGCCTCCATAGATGTAATGGCCTATTACCACCCTGAACATATGGAGGTGCTCGGCATAAATAGCAGGGTAGAATTGCTTGAGGCAAATTTACTTATGAAAGAAAGGATTGCCCGAAACCATTTAAAAAACGGCGTTACCTTGTTAGACAAAAATATCTACATTGAAGATAACGTAAAGATAGGAAAAGATACAGTAATCTATCCTGATACACACATTTTAGGCAATACCATTATAGGCAAAAACGTAATGGTGGGTCCGAACACTGTTATAAAAGATGCTATTATCAAAGACAGCGTTATTATTAAAGGGTTTTCTTACATGGAGGGATTAGTGATCGAGGAAGGCACAGTTGTAGATCTTTTTACCGTAAATCTAAGGCATATTAATAAAACATAAATAAAAGGGGGACATTATGTGTGG
>CAZJOP010000107.1:0-6719 GCA_964547695.1 uncultured Syntrophorhabdaceae bacterium | reverse complement strand
ATGTCTTGATGAGCCTTATGTCCAATTTCAGCTCATTATAGCCACAATTCACAATGATAAATTCCACAATGACATATGTTATTCTATTTGATAAAATCATCTTAGGATGAAAGGCATAAAAAATAAAGACCTGCCTAAAAGAGACTTTTCAATCCCGCCGGAAAAGCAGAAAGAGATAACAAGGCTTGCCTATATCCCTGAACATATAATCAGCCTCATGGAGGCTATTTCAGGCGGTAAAGCTGGCATGATTGATGACTTTCTCTTTTTTGTGAAAGACAGTTCGATTATGTTTATAGGATATCCCCTTTCCTCTCGTTTACAAACACCTCAAAAGATTTTAGAACATATAGAGACGCTCTTATATGTCTATGACCCCGAATGCTTATGGATTATTGCACCTGAGATGCCTGCAGAGCTTAAAAAAAGGGCCATAGAATTTGAAAAAGATTACTATTATACGCTTTTAGTCGAAGGGTTTAGACCAGAAAGGAGGCTTTTAAGGGAGGTTGAAAAGGCATCAAAAAGGCTAAAAATAACAGAAGAAAGGATATTTTCCGTAAAACACAGTGCATTAAGGGATGAATTTGTAAAAACAAGGGCACTTAATCCCCTAATTGTATCCCTCTATAACTCCCTGGAAGGATATTTCAAACGCTCTGAGAGCGCAATCCTTCTAAGTGCAGTCACAGAAGAAAATGAGATTACAGCATTCTACTGCCTTGATTACGGTGCGTATAATTTCCTTGCCTATATTTTGGGATGCCATTCAAAGACCCATTATGTCCCCCATGCATCGGATTTATTATTTGTGGAGATGGTAAGGATTGCAGGGCA
This sequence comes from uncultured Syntrophorhabdaceae bacterium, assembly GCA_964547695.1. GTDB lineage: Bacteria > Desulfobacterota > Syntrophorhabdia > Syntrophorhabdales > Syntrophorhabdaceae > JAKORG01. Next base: position 5,882 of record CAZJOP010000107.1, on the reverse strand, counting down.
GATGGGTAAGGCGGAGATCAATCTGGGATTGGGCGTAACAGATGGTTTAAGAAGATTTAAGGAAAAATGGGGTGGTAGACCCACCATACCCTATGAATTTATCAAGTGGCAGAGGGGATTTGACATAAAAAAGCCATTAAAATCCCTTCAATCTATACTGTGAGGTAAACTGTGATGTTGCTGCCATTTAGAAAAAAATTTAAGATGCTGTGGAGGGTAGAAATCAATAGAAGGATAAGTTATCTTGCCGGATGTGCCCACTTTTTCCCTGTAAGTTACAAATCCCACTTTAAAAGGATTATGAAAGATATGGACGTGGCACTCTTTGAAGGACCCCTTGATGAAGGAAATATGGATGCCATAAGGGGTTTAGGTAAGGCATGTGGTGAAAATAACCCCCTTTTAAATCTTATAGACAAAAACATAATAAAGGCAATGGAAAAGGAGATTACATCTTTTTATTACAAAGACAGCTTCAAAGAATACTTAAGCATTTTGAAATCTGATAGCCCTTCACTACTAAAAAAAGAGATAGAGGGGTTATCACCGTGGATGGCATTTTTCAGAATCTGGACCATATTTCTGAGAAACAGGGGCTGGATATACTCTGTTGACCTTGATGCCCATAGTGTGGCAAAAAGGCTAAAAAAGAAGATCCATTATCTCGAGACCATAGAGGAGCAGGTATCTGCCCTTGAGGCAATACCTGTTGAAATGATAGTCAGATTCATATCTTTTTTTGACAGATGGGAGGAGTTTGCAAAAAGACATGCCCTGTATTACAAAAGGGGTGAACTGGATAACATGCTCAAGTCCACTATAGAATTTCCCACCCGATACAAGTCAATTATAGAAGATAGAGACCCTATCCTGTTTGATCGCATGAAGCCTTATATGGAACAAGGAAATGCAATAGCCTTTGTGGGCACCACCCACATAAAGGGATTAAGTGCCATGTTCCAGTCTCATGGATTTAATGTCTCAAAGGTATCATGATTGAGAAAGAAAAAGATAGGGGGTGCATATATGAAAATGCCTGTATACCAGAGCATATATACACATATGTCTGTGGCATCTCTGATACAGAGGCATTTTTTTCAAGACCTTACATATATTACATAAAAGAAGGGCTTCTTATCTTTATTGGCCATCCCTTGGAGAAGGATTTTAAGGTTGGTAAGCTAAAAGAAATACTGGATACGGCCATCTCAAAGACAGCATGCAATAGAGTGAGGGTGATTTTGCCTTCGTATCCTGTAAAAGGTATAAACTACAGGCTTTTATCCAGCGACGAATACTATAGATTAGATGTGGATGCCGTTAACCTCAATCAGAAAAACAGAAATATGATAGAAAGGGCAAAAAGAGACCTTTATATAGAAAGGACAAGAACATTTGATCTTGAACACAGGCGCATAATTGAGTTATTTCTTCGTGACACGCAACTGGATGAGGCCACAAGATGGATTATCTATAATATTGATGCCTATATAAAAAACTCAGATACTGCCTGGATTGTAAATGCAAAAGACAGAGATAACAGGCTTATAGCCTTTGATGTAGTAGATGTGTTTTCAAAAGACTATATATTCTACATGTTCAATATAAGGACAAAGACTTCTTATGTGCCCGGTGCATCGGATCTTTTATTTTATGAGATGATAAAGATGGCAAAGGAAACAAATAAAAGATATGTAAGCCTCGGGCTCGGGATAAACAAAGGGGTAAGGTCTTTTAAGGAAAAATGGGGCGGAAGGCCTTTTCTCTCCTATTACCTTGTAGAAGGCGAACCTGATAAAAAGGCAAGGATTTTATCTCTGATGGATAAGATTATGTAACTAAAAACACTGACAAGGGTTACTATCTGCCATTATAATCCCGGTAAAATCCCCAATTTTAAACTATCATGACCCATAATACATCCTGCATACCAGGGCATGCTATCCAAAGGCAAAGGCACTTATCCAATGCCTTTATTTTTATAACTATATAGAGGACTCTGGTTACTGCCTTTTTTTCAATCTTTCCAGCCTATCCTGAATCTTTTTAAGCTCTTTTAAAATCCCTTGCTCTTTTTTTATCTCTTTTATCTGTGTCTTTTGAAGAAAGATGGATGCCAAGTAAGCAGTGAATATCCCAAAAAATCCAACGCCCACCATCATTAATATTGCAGCTACAATTCGGCCAAATAAGGTTGTAGGATACTAATCACCATATCCCACGGTTGTGATTGTAACAATAGACCGCCACAAAGCATCTGATACTGTTTTCATGTTTGAGTCTGGGGCATTCTCACAATTCAAAACAGCTATGGATGAAAATACAATAAAGACAAAAGAGATCATGGCCATAGAAGCAAATGTTCATTTGAATTGTTATTAAACGCCTTTTAATAAAGATTTTTTTTACTGATGCGCACATTTCTGCCTTTAATCTTAACTGGTTTAATCTACAAAAGGCTCAAAACATGTAAAGTTTTAAACTCTTACAAATATTGAGAATACCCTGACTAAAAAATTTATTTTTTTAAAGAAACATAGCTTTTTGATTTATAATATAAAAAACCTTAGGGTGAAGTAAAATGATAATAGGTATACCCAAAGAAATAAAAAAGGCTGAAAATAGAGTGGCCATTGTGCCTGCAGGCGTGGAAACTTTAAAGAGAAATGGCCATAGAGTAATTATAGAAAAATCAGCAGGCATAGGTAGTGGCATAACAGATGAAGAATTGGAAAAAGCAGGTGCAGAAATAGTAGATTCGGCAAAAGCAGTGTATAGCAATGCCGAGATGATAATGAAAGTAAAAGAACCCCTTCCGTCTGAATATGACCTTATGAAAGAGAATCAAATAATCTTTACGTTTTTTCATTTAACACCTAATTCTGAATTGACTAAAGCCCTCCTAAAAGCAAAGGTCATTGGTATTGCATATGAAACAATACAGCTTGATGATGGAACGCTGCCGCTTCTGACCCCCATGAGTGAAGTAGCAGGAAGAATGTCCATTCAGGTGGGTGAATTTTTTTTACAGAAAGAAAATGGAGGTAGGGGTGTTTTATTAGGTGGCATCCCGGGGGTTGAACCAGGAAATGTAGTTATCTTAGGTGGTGGCGTTGCAGGCACGAATGCAGCAAAGATGGCAATTGGCACAGGGGCAAATGTATATATCGTTGATGTTAATTTAAAAAGACTAAGGTATCTTGATGATATTTTTGGAGGTAGAATCAAATCAGTGGTGTCAAATAGATATAATATTGAAAAGCTTATATCCATAGCAGATTTAGTAGTAGGCGCTGTTCTTATACCAGGGGCAAAAACGCCTAAACTTATTACAAAAGAGATGCTTTCACTGATGAAAGAAGGATCAGTTATTGTAGATGTGGCAGTAGACCAGGGAGGTTGCGTGGAGACAACAAAACCAACATATCTCGATAATCCTGCCTTTATTGTAGATGGGGTTATACATTACTGCGTTGCAAATATGCCTGGTGCAGTTCCAAGGACATCCACATTTGCTTTAGCTAACGTTACCCTTCCTTATGCACTAAAAATAGCAAATATGGGTTACAAAGAGGCATTAAAATCTGATCCTTCCCTTATGAAAGGGCTTAATATTTTGCATGATAAACTGGTGTGCAAACCAGTTGCTGATGCCCAGGGCATTGAATGCTGCCCCATTGAGCTGTGAAAATACTTTTTATACAACCGCCTATTGAAGATTTCTATGATACGGGCATAAGGACATACCCGTTGGGGCTGCTCTATCTTGCAGAAAAGGTGAAATCCTTATGCAATGTAAAAATTATTGATTTTAGAACGAATGTAAAACCCCGACCAGCAAAAACAAATCCATTTCCTGAATTGTCCCATTACTACAAGGAATCGTTATTTAGCCCTTTTTCTCTATTTAAGAAATACAGTAGGTTCGGCTCATTAGAAAAGGACATTAAAAACACCATCGAAGCTGAAAAGCCAGATATATTGTGCATATCCTCTTTATTTTCTCCATATAGTGAAGAGGCCTTAAACATTGCAGACATTGCCAAGAAAATAGACAGAGACATTATTACAGTTTTTGGTGGAGCCCACCCTACTTCTTTACCGGAAGAGGTGTTAAAAAGCCCGGATGTGGACTTTGTGATAAGAGGGGAGGGTGAAACTCCCCTATTTAAGCTCATATCTATGTTGAAAAAGGGTGATTTAAGATATTCAAAAGACATAGAAGGCCTTTGCTTTAAATCAGATGAAGGGCCTTTTATTTCACCCATAAATATTGAAAGTAACATAGATACCATTCCTGCAAGGAGATTGATAGATGCAGACAAATATCGCATTGGAAAAAGGCGCTACACCTTTTTCCTTACATCCAGAGGCTGCCCTTTTGGATGCGCCTTCTGCGGTAGAATTCCGGTGCCATTTCGAAAAAGAAGCCTAAAGAGCATTGAAGAAGAATTAGAGGCGTGTACAGAACTCGGCATAGAATGGATAGATTTTGAAGATGATATGCTTACATATGATGCCAAGCATTTTAAAGATACGTTAAAAATCTTCTCCAATAAAAACCTGATACTTTCTGCAATGAACGGCATCTACTCTGAGACTCTAAATAGAGAAATCATAAATGACATGATTTATGCAGGCTTTAGAAGGATAAACCTTTCAATGGTTGATTTATCGAGTTCCATCCTTAAAACCCAGAAGAGATTTAGTAGCAAAACATTTTTTGAAATCCTTCCCTATCTTGAATCAACGGGGCTTTTAATTGAAGTGCATTTTATAGTCGGGCTTTTTCAACAAACCCTGAAACACATAATGGATACCATGATGTTTCTTTCTGAAAAAAGATGCCTTCTGGGTCCAAGCGCCTTTTATGTCGTCCCAGGGATAGATGCATGCGAGATGGTTTTAGGCCCAAACTGGAAAGAGAAGATAAAATATATGAGATCCAGTGTGTTAATCCCTGCAAGCCCCCATCTTTCAAGGACAACGCTTTTTACCGTAATGAAGCTCGCAAGGTTTGTAAATTTTTTAAAAGGACTTGCCGATAGGTATGGCTCAATGCATGTTTCAGAGATACCCAGACTTTTTTTTGGCCAATCAAACAGCGATATAGTAAAGGAGATACTTTCAAAGTTAATCAATGAAAAGAGGTTTGTGGCATACGATAGAGAAAAAAGGGACTTCGTCCTTGAAAATTGCGATGAGCAGGTGGTAAAGTACTTTTTTGAACAGATGAAAAAAGGATTTGTCAAAGGCTACAAAACTCATGAAATTATAACCTTTGGTTAGGTGGGGGAATTTCATGTTTTGATATTTTCTCTGGTCGAACGGGTTATTTTATGTGTTTTCTGGAAAGATCTTTTTTGGATTTAAAAGCCCCTTTGGGTCAAAGGCATACTTTATCCTTTTCATGAGTTCAAGCTCCTGATGGGTCATCTGGAGTGTCATATAGTTCTTTACTGTAATGCCCACACCGTGTTCACCTGTTAATTTTCCAGACATATCAAGCGTCTTTTTATACACTTCTTCAAGGACATTGTATGCATCTTCTGTTTCTATAAAGCTTCTTTTTCTATACTGAATGGTGACGTGGAGATTTCCATCACCGGCATGACCGAAGGTAGCAATCTTGACATTATGGGCCTTTTCTATCTCCTTTATGGCATGGACAAGAAAAGGAAGCTCGTATCTGGGTACAACCACATCTGCCTCAAGGTGGTCTTTTCCTTTTGCCTTTAGGGCAGGCAGTGTGTCCCTTCTAATTCTCCAGAACCTCTCAGCCTCAACGGTATCTGATGCAAGGCGAGATTCTATTGTGCAATGGTTTTTCCTGGCAAGGTTTATGATCTTTTCTGCCTCATCGATGGTTGCCGCTTTATGCT
>CAZJOP010000106.1:0-6726 GCA_964547695.1 uncultured Syntrophorhabdaceae bacterium | reverse complement strand
TTCTTCTATGGGTTTATTGGAGAATGCACAAAGGGTAGCAGGTACAAGGTCAAGACTGCGGATGACCTCATAGGGTGCATATCCACAGTATATACCCACCACACCCTTACCCGTAGCCCTCTGTTTCTGAATGTGGGCAATGAGTCTTTTTGTAGGCGGCTCTCCTGTAAATTCATCCTCTATTAATGGTTCAAAATAACTTTTCATCTTTTGCCCCTATCTTTTAAAAACTTAATTAAATTAAACCAATTAGCTTTCTATCTTTTTTAGATTTATAAGATAGCTATTATCAGCCCTCCTCATAACATCTACATAGCACCTATGGTATCTTCCCAGCATCTTTAGATTCTCAAGGTTGGGTATGTCATCTACGATGACGGTAACCTCATCGTGAGATTCCAGGGCCTTCTTTGCCATAATAACAGGCACACCACAGCCAAGTCCCTTTGCATCTATCAATTCAGGCATAATTAACCTCCCGTGATGTTGTATTTATCCGAGTGTCCATTTTCGCATTTTTTGAAATTTAAAACACCGACAGCATCAGCACGGCATCTTGCGCAGTGGTACATCTGGGGTATATATCTCGATGCCATATCCCTTATGCTGTTCATTGTGTTATCGTCCGGTTCAGAAATGTTTTCAAATGGTGTGTTAGCAACTGGGATTACGGGGATGCAGTTCATTATATCAGCTCCCATCTCGGCCATTTCATAGGCAATATCGTTAATGTGCATATCATTCACACCGGGTATTACAACGGTATTGATCTTTAACATAAAATCCTTTGATTTGACCTTCTTGATGGCCTCTTTCTGACAATTAATAAGGATTTCAGAGGCCTTATAACCACGATAAATCTTGTCTTTATATCTCACCCATCTGTATATCCTTTGACCTATTAGAGGGTCAACGGCGTTGACCGTTATTGTGATGTGGGTTACACCTATCCTTTGTAAATCATCTATATAGTGTTCTAAATTTAACCCATTGGTGGAAATACATAAAATCATTTGGGGATACTCAAGGCTTATTGAACTCAATATCTTTATGGTAAGTTCAGGTTCACACATAGGGTCACCAGGCCCTGCAATACCGATGACGGAAATATCGTTTCTTCCCTGTAAAATGATTTCCAGATAGTCTTGGACTTGTTCTGGTTTAAGGATAAATCTTGTAACCCCTGGTCTTCCTTCATTGGCACAATCATATTTTCGATTGCAGAAGTTACACTGGATATTACATTTTCTTGCAACAGGCAGGTGAATCCTTCCCCATCTTGCCTTTGCGCTTCCATAGAAGCAGGGGTGATTGTATAGAGTTTTTTCTGCAAAGCATCCTTTTTGTATCATGTCATACCTTCCTTCTTCCGAACTTTATGGCATTAACAGGGCAGGATTTTAAACAATCACCACAGTTGGTACAGTTAAACTCATCGGGACGGCTCCCCATCTCACAGATTTTCAAACACTTATTGCAATCGTTACATGCACTTGTCTTATAGAATCTAAAAAGAGAAATCCGTTTTGCGACCTCAAGCAAACCACCAGTTGGGCAGACAAAACGACACCAGAGATTTGCAATTATAAATCCACCTGCAGCTAATCCGAGAACAATAAAGGTTCTTAAAAGCCAGGAAAAAGAGGCATGTTCAAAGGAAAGGGAGATTGATTTCCAGAATTCACCTATTCTTATGGGAATCATCAGGCGTGGATTGTGATGGACAATCCAGAAATCAAGGACAACTACCATACTGACAACAAACCAGATTGGGGCTACATGGGTGAACAGATTTCTTGTTCTTAGTTTTAGTATTGATAATTTACCTATTAGCTGATTGACAAGACCGACAGGGCAAGCCCATCCGCAGAAAGCACGACCGAAAAGAAGAACAGATAATAAAAGGGCAAGCCAGAATCCCCAGAAAAGGCTTGTAATCCTTCCCCAGCAAGTAATAACAGGGCAGGTCTGACAGGTTACAAAGGGGACGATGAAAGGACACCTGAATATACCGTAAAAAGACCACTGCCCTAATACTCCAAGCATACCAAATTGTGTGACCCTTCTTATCCAGGTCAATGGATTGATGGATTTTTTTTCAACCACATCAGACATCTTTTACCTCCAGTTTTTCGATGAGCATCTTTCCCCTTTCAGAGGAGGCAGGTATAAATCCCTGTCTTTCGAATATGGCCTGTCCTTCATGGGAGAGGATAAAATTTACATAATCATCGGCGAGTTCTCTGTCTCTGGCATATTTCATCACGCCAATGGTAAATGTAAGTGGGCCTGGAGGAAAGAGCGTATCCGGTATGGGTATAATTTCCACTTTGCCTTCAAATCTATTGATTCTTGTAAGCCTACGTTCTACTATTGATACCGCTTTCTTTCCCTCTATTATTTCAGGCATCATTTTTATGACACATGTCTCACGTTCTATCATATTTTTGAGGACATCCTTCTCAATACCCGCCTTTTTCAAAATAGCCATTACAGCATCTCCCCCTGGTGGGGATGCACCAAGAGGAAGTATTACAGGCACACCTGGACGGGCTAAATCTTCGATGGTTTTAATGCCTTTAGGGTTTCCTAATGGGGTAACAATTACATACTCTGTAAAGCATAAGGGCTTAAAATAGAGCATCTTATTTGCTGCCCTTAAATCTTTAGCAAGCTTTAAGACCCTGCCGCAAAAGATTTCTGTTACCGCGCCACCTAATAGTGATTTACCGAGGGCTGCAGCGAATGCGCCTGTATAGGCTATTTTTATCCCTGTCCTTTTTTCGTAGATAGCATTAGCAGTATTTAAAGCCTCTGCGAGCCCTCCGCAAGACCATACCTGTAGCGTATCGGCCTTAAACTTTTTGGCATTTAAGATGTTAGGTGAAAGGGTTAATGCAGTGGCTGAGGTAACAACTGTTTTTAGAAATGCCCGCCTGCAAACTCTTTTTTCATCCATATATTCCTCCAATTAAATAAACTTAAGCTATTATATTTTTGTTTGCCCATACAATGCTGCACCATATGCCCCTACTGTCTGGGGATCATCAGGGACAAAGACAGGTCTTTTGAGTTCCTCTGCAATTAATCCCTTAACGCAACTATTTAATGCCACCCCACCTGCGAAGACAACACCCTCACTCATCACAAAATCAAAATACTTCATGCCTTGAGGCCGCATCTTTTGTGAGAGAAAGATATTCTGATATGCCTCGGAAAGGACAGAGAGAAGGGCATCGTGGGCATTAAGATCAAGACCCAATTCTGACCACATTTGTTTATAATCTGACATAGACACCTCCTTAAGATAAAAAATCCGGTCGCAGTTTCCCGCGCCCGGCTTAAGGAGGTCTGTATTATGCAGGCTTTAAGGCGGAGAAACTGCTTGCTTTATTGCCGTAGAGGACCAGCCTGGCCCTCCAAGGGCTTCTCATATTAAAAAGATTAAATTGTTTGTTTTACCTTCCATATTTTTCCTCGTGAATTAATTAACAAAATAAATTTCTGAAAGTCAAGAATATTGTATAAGCGTTATGTTTTCTTGATTTAAGTAATTACATATTTTTTATCTGAGAGATAGCTCTTTGGTAACAATTTGGACATAAGCCATGAGTCAATTGCGGACATCTATCCTTTTCGAATATACCCATAAGAGTAGTGCTTCTTCAATTTCAAACCATCCATCGTCTGGAATGGCAACTTTCTTGCACATACTACAGATTCGAATAAACCCTTCACTTCTTGGTACATTGATCTCTAAGGTCTTCACACGCTCACGACTTTCTGTTTTTAACAACTTTGTAATTATGTCAATATGGTCGTGTGATAGCGGTCTCAGATATAATTCCAGAAACCTTCGCTCTGTCGGAGAATCACATCTGAAAGGTATGGGTCCAATGTGTTTTCCCCTTCTACAATGCTCAAAAAGAATTTCATATAAATGTTTAGTTTCTATCCCATTTATAAAGTCAAAGATTGAATGACCTACAACTGCCTCTGGGCTTAATTCTGATGACCAATCATTCTCTCTGGCAAAGGTTGGAAAATTCCTGCTATAATTGACAATTATATCTTCATTGTTGATAGTGTATACGAAAATATTCCTACTTTGCTTGTGGTCTTCCATCTTTAGTGCCTAACGTTTTCTTTTAAATTCATTCAACACCATGATTAAAATAGCGAGCGAATACCTTATTGTCAAGGAGATTTCTTGAGAAGTATATTGAAAATCAGATAGTTATATTAAAAGCCTTGACAGTTCTCTAATAAAAAAGGAAAATTACATCTGCGGGTATAAAAAAGCATGATAGCTTTGTGTTGATGGAAAAAAACATGGATAACGAGACCAACCCCACAAACAATCAATCGCTGTTATCTACACCTTATATCCATAAGATGATAATAGACAACCTGCCTATAGGTTTTATGCTCCTCGATAAAAACGGCAATATCCATGATTTTAACCAGGTAGCCGAGGAATTAACGGGTTATAAAAAAAAAGAAGTCATGGGAAGACCACACTTTGAGATCATCCACGGTTCAAAAGATAAAGAATCCTGTCCTATTTTTAAGGCCATCTTTGATGAACATACTCCCTCTATTGCCATTGAAACAGAGCTAAAAAGAAAAAACGGCAGCAGGATTGATGTGGTTGTTGTGGCCTTTCCTCTTTTTGACATCTCCGGTGAGTTTGTGGGCGGTGCCGAGCTATTCAGGGATATAACAGAGAGAAAGAGACTTGAAAAAGAGAGAAAAAACCTTCTGTCCATGTTTGCCCATGACATGAAAAACCCTATCGTGGCTGCCGAAGGTTTTTTAATGCGACTTATGGCAGAAAAGGCAGGGCCATTGACAGAAAAACAGAGAGAGTATGTAGATATTATAAATAGGGCAACAAAAAAACTAAAAAGATTAATCACAGATTTCCTTGATTTTTCCAGGTTTGACAGAAAAGAATATAAACCTGTGCTAACCTCTTATAATTTAGAAGAGGCCATTAAAAAACAGATTGAGATGATAAAGTTGGAGGCAGAAAAAAAGGCTATCCAGATTTCTTTTGAATATAAAAAGGATGATGGCCTTATTATTCAAGCAGATGCCCAGATGATAGACAGGGTTTTGTCAAATCTGTTAGACAATGCAATAAAATATACTAAAGAAGGAGGTAAGGTAACAGTCAGGGTTTTATCTGATGCCGGCAATACAATCGTTGAGGTAATAGATACAGGCATAGGGATTAGCGAGAAGGACATACCTTATATATTTGATGCATTTCACAGGGTGAACAGGGATGGCGAAGGCTCAGGATTGGGTCTTTCTATTGCAAGGGCTATAATAGAGGCACACCATGGGATAATATCGGTAAAGAGTCAGTTAGGGAAGGGCAGCATATTCTGGTTTTCCATCCCCAAAAATTTAGATGTCTTAATGGATGTCACACGAATCTAAATCTTAGGAATAAGAAAATTAAAGGGTTTTAAAATTCCTTTCCTACTGAACCTAATTTTTATTGTGAATTTTTTTTGTAACAAAAATTAGTGTGTTTCCTCCTAAAATTACCTCATTTTTTAATGTAAGGTCATATCTAAACTTTCTCCATTTCGTCTCTGATTGTAAGTGGGCATGAAGTTTCAATAAAAAAACTAATGGAAGCCAGAAGTATTGTTTCCATTTTATTTTGTCCCTCAAGATTTGTTCTATTTCAAGCCCATTAATCTCAAAGATTAAATTCATTAGAGTTATAGTCAAGGGAGTATTATGAAAATTGTAGAGATTGCAATTTGATTGTAAATAATCGTCAAGAGATTTGGGTTTTGTTAAGTATCCATTGAAAAAGAACTTGGCACGTTTTTCTATGTTGGAATAATTTGGTATACTAAAAATTCCATAACCCCCTGGTTTCAACACTCGGGCAAATTCCTGCACCGCTTTGTATGGATTGGTCATATGTTCTAAACCATCAACACAACAAATGTAATCAAAAGTCCCATCAGGAAAATCGATTTTTTCATTAAGGTCAATATATATACATTTTAACCCATTGTATTTGAAAATTTTTGGATCTATTTCACCGCAAACCACATCAAAGCCCATTTTTTTAAGATGCATACTAAGATGACCATATCCTGCAGGGGCATCTAGTATTAGACCAGGTCTTTTTGTAGAGAACCAAGACAAAATAGTTTTGTGAATACTGCCTCTTGCCTTTGGAGTTATCTTTTCATTATCATAGATATTATCAATTTTTCTCATCAGGGTGTAATGATTTTATAACAAATACACAATGTAGGGCAATAGGCAATAAAAAAATGCATAAAGGTAGTTAGAACGTGTTAAAACCACAGGGAAAACCCAAATTATAATTTTGATAAGTAATTACAAAACTTATATGTTATTTTAAAGAAACAGGTCTTTCTCTGTATCTTTCGTTCTTTAGCCTCGTATCTGTGCGAATCACAGGTTTTAAAATGGTTTTTGTCACATCGACCCAGTCTTCCCATTTAAAATTTTCTATTATTTTTGCCTGATAGCTTTCTTCCAGGGGTCGGCTGAAGATGTCGTTTATGTGCATCCATTGATAGTAACGCATAAGGTCTACCTGGTAGGGTGTCTGCTTGCCATTGGCCTTTTTTACAACCCGTTTGAGATTCATTACCTCTTCCTGGTCTACCATGGGTGTCCAATTTATGCTTTCTGGTAGCACAACAGGTTCATCGGGTATGTTGT
>CAZJOP010000105.1:0-6883 GCA_964547695.1 uncultured Syntrophorhabdaceae bacterium | reverse complement strand
TGGACCTTTACCCTTCCATTTGTCCGTTTCTCTACCTCTTTAGCCCATCGTTCCATCTGAACACAGGGAAATGTAGTGGCAGGTGGAAAATTTGCATACTTCAAAACTATGGGCGACTGGGTATGCGCCTTATAAGGTACCACAAGGTAGATACTAAAGATAAAGATAAATGCAATTAACATTAAACATAATTTCTTCATGGCCATATTTAACCCCCTATGATATTTTTTTAAAAAAATGTTATTTTATCACCCCCCTTTTTGAATTTATCTATAAATTTGGATACTGTATACAAACTCGATATGTAACTTCTACTTTACATGTTTTAGTTTGTCAAGAAATTTATTACCTTGTGAAAAAATGTTTTACCCCTCTTTTTATATTATTATATTACGCCTTACAAATTAACCTCTGTGGGTCTACCTCGTTTCGTAATATCATAAGTTCCATTTCAGAGGGAGGGATTGCCTCTTTTGCCCTGGATACATCTATTTCAAACCCTGTATTTTCCTGAATGGTTTTAATTGATACACCTGGATAGTACTGGTCAAGATACATTTCCTTTGTTACCTCATCAAATTTCATCACCCCGAGGTTTGTAACTACTGCAAGGGCACCACCTCTTACAAGACCAAGCTTGCGTCTTGAATCACCACCCTTATACCATCCAACGCTTGTAAGATAGTCGAGTTTTTCCACAAACCTTCTCTTTTCATGCTGCATGAATGTTATAACCCCTGATGCAAAGGATGCCACATCACAGGCACCACCACTACCGGAGAACCTTGTTTTTGGTCTGTAATAATCTCCGATGGATGTTGTATTCAAGTTTCCGTATTTGTCGATTTGTGCTGCACCGAGAAATGCTATGGTATGGAGCTTTCTATGACCCACTATGGAGAATGCTTCGATAAGGCCTGAATTCAGACATGTGCCGCTCATGACCCTTAAATCTGAAACTGCCATGGGGATTTCATCAAGGGATGGGTCAATGCCACCTGTTTCAAAAAATACCACTGCCTTTGGCGCATAAATCCTTTTTGCAGCAGTTGCAGCAAGCATGGAAACTCCAGTCCCAGCAAATACAATGTCTCCGTCTTTTATAAACCTTCCGGCGCTTATGGCCATCATCTCATTATCAGAATAGTCTATACTCATAGTTTAAACCCCCAATTTTTTATCTTCTATCAAGTCCAACGGCATAGCCCAGCACAGGATTTGCCTTTATCTTCATAAGCATCTCAGCCCCCACCTTATTTAAATACTCCTCATGGGTCTTAATACCATATACCCATTCATCAAGGTATCGTTTAAATTTTTCATCATCATTTGCCACCATCCTGTACATGTTTAGATGTTTTGGGTCATAATCATAGAAGCCATAACACCCCGTGGGATGTGCACCGTAAGGCACCTTTACAATGGCATCCACAAAAAAGGGTGGCAGAGAATTCTGGTCAGGGTCCAGTCTTATAAAAGAGCGTGGCACAATCTCCTCACATGTTACTATGACCACATCCGCTGATTTTGCCTCTTCCATATCGGCAAATGTGAGACCTTTTATACGGACAGTGCCGTCTTCACCTACATACTGGGCATGGATGATTGTCACATCAGGATTTAGGGCAGGCAGCAATACCACATCATCTTTTTCTTCTGTAAATGGGTTTTGCATCATGGCATACTTTTTGCCTGCTACCTTTCTCTCCTTTCTTGTATCTCCTGAAAATCCCTCGTAATTTAATAAATCTGAACCAAGACCTGATTTTGTGGGTATAAAAGGAATGCTTAATGCACCGGCAAGAAACCTTAAACTCATCTGATAATTGGAATAGTCTTCAAATTCAATTTCTCCTTGCTGAATGGCCTTTTTAAACCTGATGCACGTAGGTGCATATCTGCCATTACCGCCGTATGCGATCTCAAGACGTTTTACACAACCTGCACCGATTAATACATCCAGTGCCTGACCTTGGGAGTGACAGACTATATGCAGGTCTTTTATGCCCTGTCTTATAATTTCATATGCCAAGGCCATGGGATTCCTAACAACAGTAAAGCCACCCAAGGCAATCTGGCTCCCGTTTTTTATAAACTTTTTTACCGCATCTTCAAGGGTCACCAATTTATCCGAGATCTCCATTTTGTTTAACATTATCCCCTCCTGGTGAAATGGTATATTTTAAGTGCCCTCAATTTATTCAGTTGTAATTTATGCTGTTATTGGTTATCTATTTATCATTATGAATAAAATGAGGTCAAGCTATTTTATTGCACCGTATAGTATTAAGAACAGGTTAAAACGTAATATTTTAATTTCACTGGTTTTTTTGTTTTTTGTTGCAATTTTTCTCCCGTTTTACAGTAAAACAAATTGTTTTCTCATAAAAGGAGCGGATGACAAGATATTTTTCATAGAACAGGTAAAAGATAAAGATGAGATTGTAATTTCCCACATCAATTCCATATACGATGCAAGGGTTGAAGAGGTTTTGATGGTGGAGGGGGAAACCCTTTTACTCAAAGGCATTGAAACCCCATCTTATGGTGTTAAAGAATACTATGGTATTACCAGTGGATTTACCCCAAGGAGGTTTAGCTCTATCACCTTTAGGAATACAAAAGACAGGGGTTTTTTCATAAAAATAAACGGAAAAAAAATAGAAAAGATAAAAGATTTAGTAAATATGCCTGTTACCTTCGAGATTATCCAGATCTCAACATACGAATATTACTGGTTAAAACTAAAAATATAGGCCTTATGCAAAAAAATTATTTGACATCACATCCTTAGAATATTAATATACATTGTATACAATTAAAAAAAGGAGGTTGGGTTATGAAGAGGCTTATAATAATTTTGGTTTCTTTTACTTTAATGTTCTGTATTGTGGGGGTTGCAGGGGCACAGCAAAAACAGAGGCTTGTCATTGCCACAGGTGGCACAGGGGGTGTTTATTATCCATATGGTGGCACATTAGCGGAGATTATTAACCAGAAGGTTCCCAATGTATTTGCCACAGCCGAGGTCACGGGGGCATCAGTGGAAAACATCCGCCTTGTGGCAAAGAAAGAGGCAACATTCGGCCTTGCCATGAACGATGCAGTGTATCAGGCATACGTTGGTGAGGGAAAGTTTAAAGACAATAAAGTGGATGTCTTAAGGTCTGTTATCCAGATGTATCCCCATATATATCATATTGTTACATTAAAGAAATATCCCATCTATAAGATTTCTGATCTAAAAGGCAAAAAGGTTTCAGTGGGTGCCCCGGGAAGTGGGACAGAATACAAATCAGGCCTTATTCTACCTTTGCTTGGAGTTAAGTATTCTGATATGAAGGTTTATAGGCTCTCATTTGCTGAAAATGCCACCCAGCTAAAGGATGGCATTATCGAAGTAGGTATCTGGGATGTGGCACCTCCTACTTCATCTATAATCGACCTTGCCACAACTCACGAACTCCGCTTTATTCCTTTTACAAAAGAAGAGGTTAAAAAGGTAACAGAAGCATATCCCTTTTATACAGAGTGGACTTTAAAGAAAAATACATACAAGGGTCAAACAGAGGATGTGCTTTCTGTTACGGTGTGGAATTCTGTAGTTTGCCACAAAGATACACCTGAAGACCTTGTATACAAGGTTACAAAGGCAATTTTTGAAAACAAGAAGATGCTAACCAATACCCATAAGATTGCTGAGTTTACTACTGCAGAGACATCGGCAAGATATAGTCCAATCCCCATCCATCCAGGTGCATTAAAATATTATAAAGAGATAGGGCTGGTAAAATAAATCATAATCTGTGAGCTGGCGCACTTATAATTTGCCTTAAAAACTCTTTAGAAATTTAAGCTACCCTGCATTAAATTGCGGGGTAGCTAAAAAAATATTATGGAATAAGGGGTAGGGATCATGTCAAGTGTTATTGGAAAAATTGCCATATTTTTTGCAGTTTGTATGTCTTTATTTCATCTATACACAGGCTGTATGGGAAGTCTTGACCCCTGGTCTCAGAGGGTCATACATTTAAGTTTCGGTTTTATCATAACCTTTCTCACATATCCTTATATTAAAGGAAAAAAGATAAATGTAGTGGATATCTGTCTTGCCACTTTGAGTCTTCTATGCGGGATGTATATTATAATCAATATGGATGCCCTGGTGGATAGGGCAGGCATGCCCACAAAGTGGGACATAGTATTTGGCGTCATCACAATTTTACTTGTCCTTGAAATGACAAGAAGGGTTATCGGGCTTGCCCTTGTTATGGTATCCATCGTATTTCTTCTCTATGCATATTTTGGTCCTTATCTTCCTGATGCCATTGCCCACAGGGGCTATAGCATAGAGAGGATTGCAACGCACATGTATACTACCCTTGAGGGTATATACGGTGTGCCCATCGGTGTCTCAGCTACTTTTGTTATCCTCTTTGTCATATTCGGTGCTTTTCTCGAGGCAACAAAGACAGGTGATTTTTTTATAAATTTTGCAAACTCCATAGCCGGGAAAAGGCGTGGTGGGCCTGCAAAGGTAGCAGTTATTTCCAGTGGTTTTTTCGGAACAATATCTGGTAGCGCTGTTGCAAACGTGGTGGGAACTGGTACCTACACAATACCCCTTATGAAAAGAACAGGCTATGCACCTAACTTTGCCGCTGCAGTTGAGGCAGTGGCGTCAAGTGGGGGTCAGCTTGTGCCACCTGTAATGGGCGCAGCGGCCTTTGTTATATCTGAGATGACAGGGGAGAGTTATCTAAAAATATGTGTTGCCGCAATTATCCCCAGCGTCCTTTACTATACGGGACTTTTTACTGCAGTACATATGGAGGCAAGGAGGGCAAACTTAAGTGGTCTTTCTGAAGAAGAGGTGCCAAAATTCTGGGGAACCTTAAAAAGTCAGGGTTATCTTGCCATCTCTGCCCTTGTGCTTGTGTATTTTCTTGCCGTTGAGTTGAGGTCCCCTTCTTTTTCAGCATTCTGGGCAATTATAGCTGCCCTTATTTTGAGTTCAATAAAAAAATCAACACGTTTGAATCTAAAGGGCCTTATCAAGGCATTAGAATCAGGGGCAAAGGGTGCCTTAAGTGTTGTGGCAGCCTGCGCTGCTGCAGGTATTGTGGTAGGGGTGGTGACGCTAACAGGTCTTGGTCTTAAATTTTCAGGCGCTATTATTCAACTGGCCCACGGTAACCTTTATCTAACCTTATTTTTTACAATGATTGCCTCCCTTATACTTGGTATGGGACTGCCCACAACAGCTGCCTATATAATATGTGCCATACTTGCAGTGCCGGCTTTAACCAACCTCGGGGTAAATGTGCTCTCAGCCCATCTTTTTGTATTTTATTTTGCCATTATCTCTGCTATTACACCCCCTGTTGCCCTTGCAGCATATGCAGGCGCAGGTATTGCAAAAAGTGACCCCATGAAGACAGGGCTTACAGCCTGCAGGATTGGTCTTGCTGCATTTATTGTGCCTTACATGTTTGTCTTTAATCCCGCACTGCTTATGCACGGCCATGTTATGGAAATCATCTGGGTTACTTTTACTGCTATGGTGGGTGTGTGTCTTCTTTCAAGTGCGGTTATTGGCTGGTGGTTTGAGCGTATGGGCGTCTGGGAAAGAATGCTTTTATTTATTGCCTCTATTTTACTTATTGAACCGAGGCTCATAACTGATATTCTGGCAGTTATCTTTATAATCCCGGTGCTTTTATTTCAGCTTAAGGCAAAAAGAAAGGAAAAATAAATTTTACAAAAAGGATTCAACACCTCATAAGAGGCTAAAAAAAAGAGCCGGTAGTTATAACCGGCTCTTTTTCAATTCAGTAAATTTTTTTTAAGCTTTTTCAAGTGCCACCATAGCAGCGCCCAATGCACCTACTATCTGTGGCTCCACATAGATTTTTAAAGGATTGTTTAGTGCCTTCTCCAGTGCCTTTACAACTCCAATATTTTTTGCAACACCACCTGTCATGATGATTTCAGGTTGAGCACCACCAAGCCTTGTGAGAAGCCCCATGGTTCTGTCAGAGATTGCTTTATGTATACCATAAAGGATATCCTCCAGTGCCTCTCCTTCACTTACAAGGGAGACCACCTCTGACTCGGCAAAAACTGTGCAGATGCTGCTTATGGTCAGTTCCTTTTTATACTGCAAAGAGATGTCACCGATTTTATCGAGGTCTACATTTAATGCCTTTGCCATAACCTCGATGAACCTACCTGTCCCTGCAGCGCATTTGTCATTCATTTCGAACTCAACGACCCTGCCTTTTTCATCGACCCTTATCACCTTTGTGTCCTGACCACCTATATCAATAATGGTTCTTGCCTCAGGAAAAAGGTAGTTTACACCCTTTGCAATACATGTAATTTCAGTAACTGCCTGATTTGCAAAGGTGGCCCTTTTTCTTCCGCATCCTGTTGCCACTATATAAGATAGGTCTGATATCTGTTTGGATGGATACGCAAGGACCTTTTCAAGGGCCATTTCAGCACTTTTTTTCGAATCAGCTCCAGTTTGAAGAATTGTATAACCGACAATCCCTTTATCTCTGTCAAAAAGAAGGGCCTCTGTGGTTATAGAGCCGATATCAATTCCAGCAACTAACATTTTATCGCTCCGTGTTATTCAATAACAGCAAGCACAGCATCAGCATCGACTTCCTGTCCTACAGACACCTTTATCTCTTTTACAACACCACTTACAGGTGAAACTATGGGCATTTCCATTTTCATTGCCTCAAGGGTTGCAATCGGGTCATCTTCGCTGACCTGATCCCCTACCTTTACGAGTATATTTACTATCTTCCCTACCATTGGAACCGTCACTTCTGTCGCCATTTTTCCCTCCTTAAAATTTCTTTTATGCTTT
>CAZJOP010000104.1:0-6914 GCA_964547695.1 uncultured Syntrophorhabdaceae bacterium | reverse complement strand
CAACAAAAAAGGACCTGGAAAGCATTGTGACCATAAAGGTTAGAAAAGACGGAAGGATAATAGATATAAACTTTGAAAAGAGATCCGGCAACAGACTCTACGATGAATCCATATTGAGGGCCATAAGGTCCATTGATCCACTGCCTCCCATCCCCACTTCCTTTAATTCAGATACCATTGAGATAGGATTCAGATTCTTACCAGGTGATATCTCATAAAAGACTTATATTAAAAAATTTTAATTTTTTTCTTGACAAAGGTTTTTCCCATTGCTATACATTAAAAAAATTTAATAAAAGGAGGTGGTTTAAATAAGTGAGTATTTATAAAAAAATCAAAAAGGAGGTAGGAATGAAAAAGTTTTTTGTAATTGCACTTGCCCTCCTTCTTGCTGTCCCTGCTATCTCCTATGCAGGCTCAGCAACGAGCAGGTGGGATGTGACAATCGGTGGTTATGTAAAGGTTGAGTTGGGTTATTCAGATGAGTTAAGGGCTAACCAGTACTGGTTACCTCATAGGGATTCAAAGGCACAAAAGGTTGCTGGGGATGAATACGGTAACTGGTTTATGGATGGTGTCCAGACAAGGTTTAACTTCACCATTAAAGGCCCTGATGCATGGGGCATGAAGACCATGGCATTCATAGAAGGTGACTTCTATGGAAGTGGAGGACCAAGATATGCTTCTAGAATTACAGAAGATAAAAATAATGTAACAACTACCTACAGTACATATAATCATCAAGGCGCCTTCAGATTAAGACATGCCTTCATCAAATTGATAGACAAGAACTTCGAGGTGACCCTTGCAGGTAACACAACTCAGGTCTTTGGAACACTGACAGGCATGGGTCAGGCACTTTTAACATTGGTACCATGGCTCGATACGGGTCTATCAATCGGTGCAGGCCGTGTCCCCCAGTTTAACGTGGAATACTTTGCAATGAATAGAGACCTTGCAATGCTCTTCGGTGTCTTCCTGAATAATAATCAAGTTGGAGCTAACGAAGTTACAGGAGATGTAAACACATGGACAATGGGAGGTCTTTCTGCTCACGGTAGGATCCAGTATTCAACAGCAAAGTTAGGAAAGATAGGAAATGATAAACTCACATTTGTAGTGGATGGATTCTATGGCAATGAGAAGAAGGCGTGGAAGTCAGGAAACACTACAGCCCTTTCAACTGGCCTTTCAACTGGAACTGATACGTCAACAAGCTGGGATGATAAAACCGTTAAATCCTGGGGTGCCCATGGAAGCTTCTTTATCCCCATTCTTCCTGAAAAGGGTGGCAATAAGGCAGGCTCCATTGGTTTCTCAGCATATGGCTATATCGCACAGAACCCTGGTAGCATAGGTCCTTATGTGTTAGGGACAGCGGCTAACAGTTATTACAGGAACGATGGAAGTCAAACTGCTCCTACATTGTATGGCTGGGGCCCACAGCTATATGTATATCTTACAAACAATGTGATGTTAGACCTCATATACTCTGACGTCAAGGCAAACCTGAGCGGACGTTACTGTGACAGTAAAGCTACTGCAACTACAGTTAAAAGGGTAAGTCAGTATGCAGCCATCCTTGCCTATGACCCCAATCCTGCCCTCAAATTCACACTCTCCTGGGATCATAACTATGCCGAGTATGCTCAGATGGCAGCAGGTCAGGGTAAAAAAGGCACATCAAATGTCTACAGATTTGCTGCATTCTACTTCTTCTAAGAATGACATCATTCAGAAAAGGGGCGTTTACGCCCCTTTTTTTATCCCTTAATCTATAAAGAAAAACTAAGGCTTTCTAAAAAACCTTTTTAGCAGTTTTTCAAAGTAAAAGATGAGATAATTTCTTGTAAAATAAAAAGCCACGATAAGTAGCAAACTCACAACAAGGAAGATAAAAAATGCCTGGTATTTTCCATGCCTTAGTGCATCTCCCTGCAGGGTAAGCATTAAGGTGCCCGGTAGCCTTCCTATGATATTCATAACAAGAAAGTCTGCTATCCTTATTCTGGTTAGGCCTAAAAGAAAGCACAGAGAGTCTTTTGGAAAGCCGGGTATGACAAAAAAGATAAAGGTAATGTAAAGACCCTTATGGGTTACAAAGTGATTGAATTTTTCTATGTATTCTTTTCTTACCACCTTTTCCACAAACCTCATACCATAAGCCCTTGTGATACCAAAGGCAATAAGAGAACCTATGGTAAGACCAATGGTGGATAGTATGGTGCCCCAAACTTTACCAAACAAAAAACCGCCTACAAAACCTGTAACCTCTCCAGGAATGGGGGCAAATATAACCTGCAACGACTGTGCTAAAACAAAAACTAATGTTGCCAGAGGCCCAAAGGAGGCAATGAAGGTCTTAAGGCGCTTTGGGTCGTAAAAGAATTTATAGTAGTTTAAGATATCCCTCCATGCGCCTTCGTGGTACAGGTAAAAAATCAGTGATATAAGAGAAGCTGCTAATAAATAGAGAAATACCCTTAAAATCCAGGAGATAAGTTTTGTCTTTACAATTGAGTCGTTTTTCAAGTCTGTATAGCTACTGTCCTTAATACCTCATCTACTGTTGTTAAGCCTTCCTGTAAGAGTATCAAACAGTAGTCTTTTAAGGTCTTCATGCCCGATTTTATCGCCTCTTCCCTGATTACCTGTGTCTCTGCAGCTTCTGCAATCAGGTGTCTCACCGTGTCGTTTACCATGAGCACCTCATACACGCCGACCCTGCCTTTGTATCCAGTTAAGGCACATGCATCGCAACCTCTACCTTTGTATAGTTCTGTGCCTTCCGGTAAGCCCAGATATTTTAATATTACACTGTCCGGCTTATACTTTTCTTTACATTCAGGGCAGATCCTGCGCACAAGCCTCTGGGCAATGATACCGATAATGGATGTGGCTGTGAGAAATGGTTCTATGCCCATCTCATTTAGCCTCATAAATGTGCTTGGTGCATCGTTTGCATGAAGGGTTGTAAATACAAGGTGTCCCGTGAGGGCTGCCTCTACGGCAATCTTGGCGGTCTCCTTGTCTCTTGTCTCACCTACAAGTATTATATCAGGGTCCTGCCTTAAAAATGCCCTGAGCACCCTTGCAAAGTCAAGTCCAATATCTGGATTTACCTGCACCTGATTTATGCCCGGCAAATCGTACTCTATGGGGTCTTCAACGGTGGAAATGTTTACATCAACACTGTTTTTTTCTGCAAGGGCACTGTACAGGGTTGTGCTTTTTCCACTGCCTGTAGGCCCTGTTACGTATATTATGCCATAGGGTTTTGATATCATCTCCCGAACCAGTTCAAGGGTGGGTTTGTGGGTAATTAACCTGTCAAGCCCCATGGCAGTGTTGCTCTTATCCAGAATCCTTGTGCATATCTTTTCACCGAACTTTGTAGGTATTGTGGATACCCTGAAGTCAATGGACTTGTTACCGAGTTTCATGGTGATTCTTCCATCCTGGGGGAGCCTTCTCTCTGTTATGTCCAGTTTTGAAATGATCTTGATTCTACTCACAAGGGGCAGTATCACCTTTCTCGGTAGTACCATCTCTTCTCTTAGCACACCATCAATCCTGTATCTAACCCTCAAGGACCTTTCCATGGGCTCAATGTGTATATCGCTGGCACCCTTTTTTAGTGCCATGGCTATAATGTTGTTTGTGAGTTTTACAATAGGTGCCTCCTGTGCCTCGTTTTGAAGGTCTGTTATGCCCATCTCCTCTTCTTTTGTCTCTTCAATCTCCACATCCTTCAAAAAATCAGACTGGACGCTGTCCATGGATTCGAGGAGAGAATCGATGTTTATCTCTGCCTTTTCTTCCCCCTTTTTCATGATTTCGGGATAGTCTTTTTCCATGAATGCCTTGAAATCATCCTCTGAGATGACAACAGGCTCAATGGCAAGACCTTTTATGATCTTTCTCACCTCGTCAATGGCAGGTAAATCATTTGGATTGACCATGGCAAGGGTTAAGGTACTGTTTGAATACGCAATGGGCACGATTCTGTATTTTTTCATCAGTTGTTCTGGAACCAAAGAGAGGACATCTGCATCAAGTTTCAGTTTCGCCAGAGAGACCATGCCCACACCCTTTTGTGCGTTCAAAGACTCTATGCGCTCTGCCACTATCTTGTTTAATGATATGGAGATTGATTTATGCTCCATGAGCAATCTTTCAAAATCCTTTTTATCGAGGACAAAAACCGTTGTTGGAACCACGGCCATGACCGTTGCGGAACGGGGATTACCTGTTAGAAGCGCCATCTCGCCGAAACAGGCACCTGTCTCAAGGGTGGCAATGGTTAAGTCTATCCCCAGGGATGGCTCTTTCTTTTTCACCTCTACCTTACCGTCTTTTATGATGAACATGGAATCACCCTGGGCGCCTTCTCTCACTATGGCTGTATTGGGAGGATAAATCCTTTCCTTTAGTTGATTGGCCAGTGCCTGTAATTCATCATCCCTTAATGATTTAAAAAGCTCTGTCTTTTTAAGACTTAATAACCTGTCCTCGTAAACATTCATCTCCCAAATCTCCTGTTCCTCTGTTGATAACTCCTTATAGCCCTTAAAAAGTCAATACGTCTGAAGGCTGGCCACAGGGCATCACAAAAGTAGAATTCACTGTATGCACTCTGCCACAGGAGAAACCCACTTAACCTGATTTCGCCGCTTGTCCTTATGATTAAATCAGGGTCAGGAATGCCGTTTGTGTATAGATGGCTTGTAATGTCGTCAACGGTAATATTTTCTGCAAGCTCAAGGGGTGTGGAAAATTTCTTTTCCTTTATAACCTTTTTTACAGCCTCTACAATCTCTTCTCTACCGCCGTAACCTATGGCAATGTTTAAGATACGTCTATCATGCGTCTTTGTTTTATCCTCTGCCTTTCTTATCACCCCTTTTAATTCATCAGGTAAGACGTCTATATTACCCAGTGTCCTTATTTTAAACCCGTTTTTCTTTACAACTGGGTTTTCCATCAAATCAAGGAGTTTTTCTTTTATAACGCCAAGTAACCCTTCTATCTCTTTTTTCTCCCTGTGGATGTTGTCCGTGGAAAGCACCCAGATGGTAACAATCTTAATATCGAATTCCGCACACCACTGTAATACATCGTCGAGCTTTTTTGCCCCTGCCTTATGACCCTTTGTGACATCATCAAACCCCATCTTATTTGCATATCTGCGATTGCCGTCGAGGATGAGACCCACATGGGTAGGCATTAACCCGTTCTCTTTTACCTCTTTTTCCAGCCTATTTTCATAAAAAAGGTAGATGAGCCTCTTTAAGGGCATATATAGAGTATATCCTAAAAAGCAGGAAAAATTAATACTTTTTTATTGTCTTACAGCATGTTTCTGCTTTGAAGTCAGTGCCTTTACGGCCTCTTTAAGACCGTCAATGGTCAACTCAAACATGGGGAAGATCTTTGCTATGGTATCTACTGTATAGTGACCCCAGAAATTTTTGTGCGTAGGATTCAGCCAAACCGAATAAGGAAAATGTTCCCTTATCCTCATAAGCCACTCAATGCCCGGTTTGTCGTTTGTATAGAAATAATCAATGCAACCGTTTACATCAAAGAGTTCGGAATATGCCATCCTTGCATCGCCCACTATAATGACCTTGTATCCTTTGTGAAAATTGGAAAACAGCTTTTCTGTGGGCACCCTTTTGTAATTTGCCATGTCCTCATATACATCCTGATATATGCAGTTGTGGAAGAAAAAGTATCTGAATTCTTTAAAGTGTTCCATCTGGGATGCAGCAGAAAATAACCTCTCACAGAGTTCTGTATAGGGAAGCATGGACCCGCCGGTATCCATAAGCAGTATCAATCTTACCGTGTTTTCCCTTGACCTTGTGAAAACAAGCTCCACCTCACCACCTTCTTTTGCTGTTCTGTCGATTGTTGCCTCTACATCGAGCTCTTCCTCTGCACCTTCCCGCTTTAGCTCCCTTAACCTTTTTAGCGCCATTTTTGTCTGACGCACATCGAGGATGATATCGTTTCTATAGTTTCTGAACCTTCTCTCCCCTGCCACCTTAGCGGCAGATTGCATCCACGATTCCCCTCCGACCCTGATGCCGCCGGGATGATAACCGAATGCACCAAAAGGCGATGTGCCGCCGGTGCCTATCCATTTGCTTCCACCATCGTGCCTTTCTTTTTGCTCTTTCAGCCTTTCCCTGAACTGCCTTAAAAGCTCTTCCATGTCGTGCTGCTTTCTAAACTCTTCGAGCTTTTTTTGAAACTCTGCAAGCTCTTCAGGGGTAAGCTTGGGAAGCCTATGTAAGGGATTTTCAAGCCACTCGAGCACCTTATCGAGCTCTAAGGGGCTTGTCTCAATGCCTCCAAAATACTCCTGAAATGCAAGGTCATACATGTCATAATATGCCTCACTCTTTACAAGAAATGCCCTGCCAATATAATACAGATGATTAAGACTCGATTGAAAGTAACCTTTGTAGAGGGCCTCCATGAATGAAAGCCACTCAGTGATAGTAACAGGCACGCCCTTTTTTTTAAGTAAAAAGAAAAAGTCAGTAAACATAACAGGTCTTTAAAACCTCTTTTTAAACCCAAACCCACCCTGCTGGGTATTGGATAGCCTTATAAACCTTGCGGTATCCTGTTCGTTTTTAAGAAGTGTGCCGAGAAAAGGTATCTCGGAGGTAATCCTTTCCGCACTTATACCGCCTATCATGAGTGCCTTTATCCAGTCAAGCAGTTCGCTTGTAGACGGTTTTTTTCTCAAGCCGTCCACCTCTCTGATCCAGTAAAATCTTTTAAGTGCCTCTCTTAAAAGTTTGTTTTCAATATCAGGATAATGCACGCGGACAATCCTCTCCATCATCTCTTCGTCGGGGAATTCTATGTAGTAGAAAATGCACCGTCTTAAAAATGCA
>CAZJOP010000103.1:0-6930 GCA_964547695.1 uncultured Syntrophorhabdaceae bacterium | reverse complement strand
AAATTTTTTGTAAAATTTTCTTGACAAATTGTTAGGTTTATTTTAATTATTTAGGCCTAACTAATTTTTTGTAGAGGTGAATTATGACAAACACTGATGCTTTGTCTGCAAGTCTGGAAGATTATCTTGAGGTTATATATCAGATTATTATGGAAAAGAAGGCAGCAAGGCCAAGAGACATTGCAAAACGATTGAATATAACGTATCCATCTGTTACAGGTGCACTGAAACTGCTTGCAGAAAAACACCTCATCAATTATACACCCTATGATGTTATAACCCTTACAGAGACAGGCGAGGCTACTGCAAAGGATGTGGCAAGAAGACATGAAATTCTTCGCGATTTTTTTATTGAGGTGCTTGCAGTCCCCTATGATGCAGCAGATGATGCAGCGTGCAAGATGGAGCATTCAATACCTAAAGCACTTGTGGAGCGCTTTGTTAATTTTGTAGAATTCGTCAAGATATGCCCAAGGGGTGGGGATAAATGGATTAGAGGATTTGCATATAATTGTGACAATAAAGGCACGATGGAAAATTGTGAGACCTGCATATTATCCTGCCTTGATGATTTAAAAAAGGCCCAAATTAAAAAAAATAAAGATCCAAAGCAAACTTTAACCATCAAGGATTTAAAACCAGGTGAGAAATCAAGGGTTCTAAAGATTTTATTACAGGGGGATGCAAAAAAACGCATCCTTGACATGGGTATAACAACCGGTGCAGTTATTGAGCTTGAGCGTATTGCCCCTCTTGGAGACCCCATTGAGATAAAAGTGAGGGGTTATCATCTCTCCTTAAGAAAAGAAGAGGCAAAAGGGATTGAAGTGGAGATTATATGAATTCGACTGTTAATAAATCCGGTATCCCACTTTCTTACATTGGAGAAGGAAAACGTGTTCAGATAATAAGAATCGATGGAAGTGACAGATTAAAATCAAGACTAAACGCCATAGGTTTTGTGCCAAAAACTGAGGTTTTTGTTGTTAAAAATTCAACAAAAGGCCCCCTTGTCATCTCCATAAAGGGGTCAAAAATAGCAATCGGTTCTGGCATTGCCCATAAGATAATAGTGGCATAATTTTTTTTGCGGTATTTATTAGGCATGACTAATAATATTTTATATAACTAAATTTAATCAGGAGGATTTTAAATGAAAAATATCACAATAGCCCTTGCAGGAAACCCAAATTCAGGAAAGACAACTATTTTTAATAAATTGACCGGGGCCAGACAACATGTAGGTAATTATCCAGGTGTAACTGTTGAAAAAAAAGAAGGTTATATAACATACAAAGAATATGAGATAAAAGTCATTGACCTGCCGGGAATATATAGCCTTACCGCGTATTCAATTGATGAGATTGTGGCAAGAAATTTTATCATAGATGAAAGACCTGATGTTGTTGTAGACATAATTGATTCATCAAATCTTGAAAGAAACCTTTATCTTACTGTGCAACTTAAGGAAATGGGCGTCCCTATGGTGTTGATATTTAATATGAGCGATGAAGCAAGGTCACGGGGATATAGGTTTGATGTAGAAAAATTCTCCTGCTTTTTAAATGCACCGGTAGTGGAAACAGTTGGTCATAGAGGTTTGGGGATAGATGATATACTTTTAGAAAAAATTATTACAGTAGCATCTCAAGAATATGTTCCTAATAATACCAATATTATTAATTATGGCAATGAACTGGAGGAAGAGATTGAAAAGATTAAGACTATGCTTAAAGATGATTCCCAACTGTTTAAAAAATATAATACCAGATGGCTTGCAATAAAACTACTTGAAAACGATAGGGACATTATCAATAAAGTAAGCTTCTTAAGCGTTAAAAGAGAGGTCGATAAAAGTATTTATCGCATTGAAAAACTTACAGGTGAGCCACCAGAAACATTAATTGCAGAAAAAAGATACGGTTTCATATCAGGGTTATGTCAAGAAGCTGTGCATTCTACCATTGAAATACGCCATACAATTTCAGACAAAATAGATAAAATTGTTACAAACCGTGTTTTCGGTGTCCCCATATTTTTGGGACTTATGTATCTTGTCTTTTATCTAACATTTATATTTGGAAAGATACCTGCAGACTTAATAGAGGATTTTTTTAGATTGCTTGGAAATAATATAGAAGCACTATTGCCAATGAACGGTAATGACACATTAAAATCGCTTTTTGTTGACGGTATCATAGGCGGTATTGGTAATGTCCTTGTTTTTCTCCCGTATATTTTCTTCCTTTTCATTGCCATATCACTTCTGGAAGACTCGGGTTATATGGCAAGGGCGGCATTCATTATGGATCGCCTGATGAATAAAATAGGTCTGCATGGCAAAAGCTTTATCCCCATTTTAATCGGTTTTGGCTGTTCTGTCCCTGCTATTATGGCAACAAGGATTTTGGAAAACAGAAAAGATAGGTTGACAACAATGCTTGTAATACCTCTTATGAGCTGTGGAGCAAGGTTACCCATTTATACCCTTATTATACCTGCCTTTTTTCCAAAAAGCCTCCAAACTCCTATGCTCTGGTTTATATACATAATAGGCATTATTATTGCCGTTTTTGCTGCAAAGATACTTCGCGCAACTATATTTAGAGGTGAATCAACCCATTTTATTATGGAGTTACCACCATACCGCATGCCTACATTAAAAGGCATCCTAATTCATATGTGGCAGCGAGGCTGGCTCTATCTTAAAAAGGCAGGAACAATAATTCTTTTGCTTTCAATAATTCTTTGGTTTATATCATCCTTTCCAAAACTGCCTAAAGAAAAAATCGATTACTTTGAGAACAAAATACAATCTGTTGAATCATCGATAAAAGACAAAAAAGAAAAAACAGAAAGACTTGCGGCAATTGAAAATGAAAAAAATGAAGAAATGCTCTCTTACAGCATTGCAGGAAGAATAGGAAGAACCATTGAGCCTATAATAAAACCAATGGGATTTGATTGGAAGATAGGAACAGCCCTTATAGGAGCCTTTGCTGCTAAAGAGGTCTTTGTGGCGCAATTAGGAATCATCTATTCTTTAGGAGGTAAAGAAGAAGATGGGGAAAATATCTCTAAATCATTAAGGGAGAAATTAAAAGAAAAATACTCTCCTCTTATCGGCTTTTGCATAATGCTATTTTGTCTTATAAGCATGCCCTGCATGGCAACTATGGCAGTAACGGCAAAAGAGAGTGGTTCCTGGAAGTGGGCTTTATTTCAACTTATTGGCTTAACACTTATTGCCTATGTCATCACAACAATTGTCTTTCAGATTGGTAATATAACATGAATTAATTAGGCGCCTCTTTAAAGCAAATCAATAAAAAATCATATCAGGAGGAAAAAAATGGAACTCGCTAAGAGAGAAAGGGGTATTTTTTTAAAATTTGTATGGTAGTAGTGTTTCTAATTTTCATATTTTCACCCTCCATTATTTTTGCTGGTAGACCCTTTGTAACAGATGATGCAGGAACTGTTGGTAAAAATAGTATACAGATGGAGGCAGGCATTGAATCCTCTTTAAAAAAGACAAATGAAGACGATGTATGGCAAGAAGAAAAAGAAACGGAACTGCAAGCAGTTATTACCTATGGCATAAAAGACAACCTCGATATAATAATAAGCATCCCTTATATGTGGAAAAAGGATAGAGAAGATGGGGTGACTGTTTTTAAAAAAGATAAGCTATCAGATATTTCTCTTGAGACAAAGTGGAGGTTTTTTGAAAAAAATAGTTTTGCCATAGCCCTAAAACCAGGAATAACTCTACCTTCAGGGAACTATAAACAGGAATTTGGAGCAGGAAGGATTACCTATGGGGGAAAATTTATTATTTCAAAGGAGATTGCCCCATTGGGATTACATTTTAATGCAGGATATCAAAGAAACGAAAATAAAGTAGGTGAAAGAAAGGACTTACTTTCTTCTTCCTTTGCATTGACCATAGAACCAATAAAAAATTTAACGATAGGAGGGGATATAGGCATTGAAAGTAATAGCGAACCAAAGACAAAAACACCCCCTGCGTTTTTCCTGTTCGGGGCAAACTATAAGATTGGGCAACACTTAACAGTAGATGCCGGGCTAAAGTTAGGGCTTAATAGATACGAAGTAGACCATGCATTTATCGCAGGGTTTACATTAAATTTTTAAAAACTTTATTAAAAATAACACCAGATCATCCTTGACAATTTTATGTAATGAATATATATTCACAATTGATAAAAAATGACTAAAAAATAAAGTTGGAAAAACAGATAAAAACATAAGGAGTCAACTATTATGAATTCCCCCTCTCATATACAACATTCTGGAGCCCATCGTAGGAGAAATATCTCTTATGAATAAGCATGGAGTATATAACCCTTATCAGTTTATGGGCAGTTGCAATAACAGCCTTTTTATAGGGAAGCCCCTCATTCCTTCTTTTTCTGAAGTATGCACCAAATACCTCATTGAACCTTATAACCATAGTGGTCATAATCCATATAACCCTTCTTATATGCCTGTTGCCTCTTTTGGAGAGCTTACTCTTTCCTTCAAATCTTCCGGACTGGTATACTGTTGGGTCAAGCCCTGCATAGGCAATCAGTTTTCTACAAGAACTGAATCTCTTGATATCACCCATCTCACAGAGAAGCTGCATGGCTGTTACATCCCCTATACCTTTGATGGATGTAAGGATATCCATATCCCCGCTCAATTCACTTTTTTTACACATATCTTTCAGCATCTCTTCTATCTCCTTTATCTTATCTATGAGGAAGACAACAAGGGATGCCTTTTGCGAAAGGATGAGTTCCTTCCCAGGATGATAAGATCCAATGGATGCCCGTGCAAGCTCTATGATCTCTTCAAGAGAGATATCTGTCTTTCTTCCCCTCTCGATCTCCATGGCCATCTTTATCTCTTTTCGGGATGCCATTCTTATCCTGTATGCAGAGGGGAAATAAGATATGAGTCTCAAGATGGATCTACTGAAGATATTCACCTTCTTCTCAAGCTCAGGGAACGTAACAGACAGAAGCTTTTCTATATCGTTCTTTATCCTTGCAATCTCCTGGGCAAGATGTTCCCTCTCCCTTGCAAGGTCTCTGAATTCAGAGGAGATGATGTGGTTGTCCGATATGGATTCATGGAACATATGAAGAAAGAGGGCTATGGTTTTTGCATCCTTTTTATCTGTCTTTGTCTTCCTCAAAGACATCTTCATGAAGTTGGATATGAGGAGGGGGTTGATGACACAACACTTAAATCCCTGGTTTACCAAAAAGGAGAAGAGGTTGACGTGATAGCAGCCAGAGGATTCCTTGCCTATAATGATAGATTCCTTAGGGAAATCATTGAGCCTCTTTATGAGACCTTCAAATCCATCTCTGTCCATTGTGAAGGAGCTCTCGAAGAGGATGTTTTTGTTAATGTCTATGGCACAAACACAGAAGGAATCCTTGGAGATATCGATACCGATGAATGTGTTATAGGACATAATAACACCTCCATAACAGATTTTCTGGCAATGGCAGGAGACACCTCCATACCAATCCTCCATATTGACGAGGGTTCTTTGACCCAACCAACTTATCATGGTTTATGGAGGCAGGCAACAGACTCCTTTGAGGGTTTGTTAACCCAGGACATATGCAGTTATCCTGCCTTGCCACATGATTATTATACGGGTTATACCCGTTCATATAAAAAATGCAACATAAATTCATAGTAGGAGGTAAAGATGCCCATATATGAATACAGATGCAATAAGTGTGGTGCTATTTCTGAATATTTGATAGGCATCGGTAAAGGAGAAACGGATATAGTATGTAGAAGCTGCGGTAGCAAAGAGATAGAAAAGATATTATCAACCCCCACGCTTTCAAAATGTAAACATATGTTTACCTCTCAGGGTGGCCATACATGCTGTGGAAGACAAGAACGCTGTGATACCCCTCCATGTTCAGGTGGGGGTGGCTGTAGAAGATAAGTCTGGAGTATTTGACTCTTTAAGGCTATAATTTACATGCGCTACATAAAAAAATCATTTAGAAGCACCTTGGAAAGGGAAATCTTAGAAAGATTTCTCAATTCATAGATGCCAGGAGGGCATTATGAAATATATTTACATAATCCTTTTTTTACTTATAACAATCTTTACTGTTCATGCTGCAGATAAAGAATTGCCTTCTATCATTACGGCATCAATGCTAAAAGAAGCCCTCAATAGCAAAAGCATAATCGTCCTTGACGTGAGAAAGGTTGAAGAGTTTAAAGATGCCCATATCCCTGGTTCGATCTGCCTTACATGTATGGGCTGGCAAACGATTGATAGACACCTTGATTGTCAATTACCTCTTAAAGATGACCTTGAAGAAATGGTATGTTATACGGGTATTAAAAAATATAAGCATGTTGTTTTAGTGGGCAAGCAGGATACAGAGATAAATAAGTCTAATATAACAAGGGTTGCCTGGACCATAAAGTATGCAGGCCACAATAACCCTTTAATACTTGACGGCGGTTTTGATAGCTGGGTTTCATCAGGATACCCTGTGGAAAAAGACTGGAAAAAACCGGAAAAATGCAGGGAAAAATGCAAGTGGAACGAAGATGTGCTTGCAAGAAAAGAAGATGTGTTAAGGGCAATAGAAAAAGGTATTGTAATTGATGCAAGAACACCATCTTTATTTTCAGGAAGGGAAATAGATTCAAAGACTAAAAAAAGGGGTCATATACCATTTGCTATAAATCTCCCCTTTTCCTTAATCTATAAGGACGATGGTAAGTTCGAAGATATATATACCTTAAACGTTATTGCAAGGAAATTTATAGGCGACGATAAGGAAAAAGAAATCATTATCTTATGCTGCAATGGAAGACTTGCCACTTCTTGGTGGTTTATCTTAAGCGAAGTTTTAGGCTATAAAAAAGTTA
>CAZJOP010000102.1:0-6936 GCA_964547695.1 uncultured Syntrophorhabdaceae bacterium | reverse complement strand
CAGAGCGTTGGACTACGAATCCAAAGGTTGCAGGTTCGAATCCTGCTGGGCGCAATATTTTTTTAAGGAAATCGAAGATGGACTTTACAAAGGCGTTAATATTTGGAATTATTGAAGGAATTACAGAATTTCTGCCCATATCCTCAACAGGTCATCTTATGCTTGCTGCAAACATTATGGGTCTTACTCAAACAGAGTTTTTAAAAACCTTTGAGATTGTTATTCAATTCGGTGCCATACTCTCTGTTATTGTGCTCTACTGGAGGTCAATCCTATTAAATCTTCGTATTATAAAAAGGGTTATAATAGCATTTTTACCCACAGCGGTCCTGGGTCTTATATGCTACAGAATCATAAAGCAATACCTCATGAAAAGCGAACAGGTGGTATTATGGTCCATGTTTATAGGTGGCATATGCCTTATTGTGTTTGAGCTTTTCCATAAAGAAAGATCGGATGCCGTAGATGATATAGAATCCATACCCATAGGCACCCTCATAGTTATTGGTCTTTTTCAGTCCATTGCCATGATTCCAGGGGTTTCGAGGTCTGCCGCCACAATTATAGGGGGTCTCATCTTAGGCCTTAAGAGAAAAACTATAGTGGAATTTTCATTTCTCCTTGCCATTCCAACGATGCTTGCCGCCACAGTGCTGGATCTTGCAAAAAACATGGGTGCATTTTCCATATCTCAAATACATTTCCTTTCTCTGGGCTTTATATTCTCTTTTATTTTTGCCATGCTCAGTGTTAAGTTTTTACTCAACTTTATAAAACGCCACACATTCATAAGTTTCGGGATATACAGGATAATGGTCTCTATTGGATTCTGGCTGTTAATCCCTTGAAAAAACTAAAATCTTTATAATCATAATCCAGTTAAATTTAAATCACTCATTTTTGTCTCATCTCGTCTATTCCATTGTGACAAAAAAGGGATAACGCCTTTAAAAAATAAATAAATTCCTCTCTTTTTATGTGGCCTGAGCATACCTCGTGCCATTGTTTCACAATTGCACTTCCCACTACAAAGCCATCGCATGTATCGTAAAACCTTCTTATTGTATCAGTGCTGGATATACCAAAACCCAGCACAACAGGCAATCTTATACTGTTTTTTATCTCTTTTATTTTTTCCTTTATATCCACTGGTAACTCTTCTCTTATACCTGTTACACCCGTTACAGATACAAAATAGATAAAGCCTTCTGCCATTCTTTTGATTTTATTAATCCTTTTTTTGTCTGTGACAGGGGTTGCAAGAAATATGGTGGCAATGCCATTGCCTTTAAGGGCAGCCTTCATATCTTTTGCCTCTTCCGGTGGCATATCAACCGTTAGTACCCCGTCCACCCCTGATTTTAAACAGTCATCTCCAAAACGTTTCAACCCGTATTGAAAAAAGGGGTTATAATATCCCATGAGAATAACAGGTATGTCATATTTTTCTTTAAAACCTTTTACCACCATCAGAATATCTTTTAAATCGATGTGGTTTTTTAATGCCCTCTCCATTGCCCTCTGGATTACAGGGCCATCTGCAAGGGGGTCTGAGAAGGGCACGCCGAGCTCTATTATATCGGCCTCTACATCTGCAAAGATCTCCAATATGTCTTTTGTTCTCTCCAAATCAGGGTCTCCTGCGGTGATATAGGGTATAAATGCCTTTTTACCTTGTTTTCTCAATTGTTTGAGCCTTTCTACTATCTTATTCATAGCACCCCTTCTGATATTTAATGATTGTTGAAAGGTCCTTATCTCCCCTGCCCGAGAGGTTGACGATAACGAGTTTGTCTTTAAATTCTGAATGATGTTTTATTAGATAAGCCAATGCGTGGCTGCTTTCAAGGGCAGGGATTATACCTTCTTCTAAGGATAACATATTAAAGGCATCTATTACATCCTTGTCCTCTGCATAACTGTAGGTAACCCTCCCTGTATCTCTTAGATAGCAATGCTCAGGCCCAACACTTGCATAATCAAGGCCTGCAGAAATAGAATAGGTATTTAATATCTGGCCATTTTTATCCTGAAGGACAAAACTCTTTGCACCCTGAAAGATACCTATGCGGCCACCGGCAAACCTTGCTGCATGTAAACCAGTATTAATGCCTTTTCCTGCTGCCTCTACACCTATCAATTTTACCTTTTCATGTCTTATAAAAGGGTAAAATATGCCCATGGCATTACTGCCTCCACCTACACAGGCAATCACCGCATCCGGTAACATAGCCTCCTTTTTTCCAATCTGAACGATTGCCTCCTTGCCTATTATGGAGACAAACTCCCTTACCATAGTAGGATAAGGATGGGGACCAAATACAGTCCCTAAAACATAATGGGTATCTCTTATGTTTGTTACCCAGTCTCTTAATGCCTCGTTTATGGCATCTTTCAAGGTCTTACCCCCTGTTTCCACGCCTATGACCTTTGCCCCTAACATGCCCATACGTGTTACATTAACTGCCTGCCTCTCCATATCAACAACACCCATATAGATAACACACTCAAGGCCTAATAAGGCTGCTGCCGTGGCAGTTGCCACACCGTGCTGACCGGCACCGGTCTCTGCGATGATCCTCTTCTTTCCCATCTTTTTTGCAAGAAGCACCTGTCCTATGGCATTGTTTATCTTGTGTGCCCCTGTGTGACACAGGTCTTCTCTTTTCAGATATAGCCTGAATCCGTATCTTTTCGATAGGTTTTTTGCAAAATAAAGGGGGGTGGGTCTGCCTACATAATCTTTTAAGTATGCATAAAACTCTTTTTTAAAATCTTTCGACTTAACCACGGAAAAAAATGCATTTTTTAGTTCTATCAGATTGGGCATCAATGTTTCCGGGACAAATTGACCTCCGTACATACCGAAGTAACCCTGTTTTTTCATCACTTGTTCCTCTTTTCGTCTAATATATTAAAAATCTCTGTTACCTTTTTACGGTCCTTTATGCCTGGTGCTGCCTCGCAGCCTGATGCAATATCAATGGCATAAGGTTTTAAAAAAAGGGCGGATTTAATATTTTCAGGGGTTATCCCTCCTGCAAGGATAAAAGGCCTTCCAAAGTCTCTTATCAAGCCCCAATCAAAACTTCTGCCCGTGCCCCCGTATAAAGAAGGGTGATATGTGTCAAGTAGAGGAAATGCCCTTGATGTTTTTGCCCTTATTATATCCTGCTCGTCCTTTATCCTGTATCCTATAATGGTAATACTGGGGTCAAGTCTCTCTAAAAGGCCTTCGTCGTAAATTTGAACCCTGTCCAGCATGACCTGCTTCTTTATCTCAATTATCTCTTCGTAAGGGTTATTAACAAATACGCCTACCTTTAAAACAAAAACAGGCAGTCTTTTTGCAATCTCTTCGGCCTTTTCAGGCTGAATATATCTTTTACTGCCCCTGTAGAACACAAACCCTATTGCATGGGCGCCCATATCCGCAACAAAAAGGGCGTCCTCTAAGTTTGTTATCCCGCACATCTTAATCCTGGGCAACATCCTCTCCTCGTAATTCAATAAGCTTCTTAAATGGGTCTTTGGCAACCATAAGGGCAGTGCCTATCAAAAAGCCAGAGACCCCCTTTTCCATAAACATCAGAACATCTTCTCTTTTTTCAATCCCGCTTTCGATGATGACAGGTATGTGGAAAGGGATATGATCGAGTATTTTGTAACCCTTTGAAATGTCAACACTTAAGGTTTTTAAATCCCTGTTATTAATGCCGAGTATATATCCGTCAACATCGGATATTTTCTCAAAGGTGGACAATTCGTGTATCTCACAGAGACAATCTATGTCTATCTCTTTTGCCACTCTCAAACAATCTTTGAGAAGTTGTGTTTCAAGTATCTCGCCTATCAAAAGCACGCAATCGGCGCCAGAGGCCTTACTTTCGTATATCTCATAAACATCAACGATAAAATCCTTTCTTAACACAGGCAGGGAAATCGCCTTTTTAACCAGTGGGACAAAATCTAAACTACCCCTAAAATACCTCTCTTCTGTGATTACTGATACGGCTTTAGCACCGGCATCGGCATAAATCATTGCCTGAGTTTCAGGATTTACGCATTCTTTCAGTGTACCCTTAGAAGGTGATGCCATCTTAATCTCACCTATAATCCTTACATCCTCGGGAAACCTCTTTTTGAATGCTTCAAAAAATGGTCTTTTTTTAAGATTTGATGAAATATCTTTTAAATCCTCAATCGATCTCTGTCTCTTTTTTGCCCTCACCAGCTCCTTCTTTTCTGCCACCACCTTTTCGAGAAAGGTCATCTCTTTGCCACCTCCAGATATTCCTCTAATTTTTTTAAAGCAGAGCCTGAGTCAATGATATGGGTGGCATATGCTATGCCTTCTTTAATCGTCTGGCACACCCCTGCTATGTAGAAACTCACCCCGGCGTTTAAAATCACTATGTCCCTTTTTGCCCCGTTTTCTTTACCGGATAAGATATCTTTCAGGATTCTGGCATTTGTCTCACCATCACCACCTTTTATCTCATCTATGGGGTATCTTTTAAAACCAAAGTCTTCTGGTTTTATGGAATAGTATCTTATCTTTTCACCTGAAAGCTCACCCACTTCAGTCTCACTGGAGATTGAAACCTCATCGAGGCCATCCTTGCCATGAACCACCATCGCCCTTATTGTGCCGAGCCTTTTCAATACTTGGGGAAATACCTTACACAGTCCGTCCTTAAAAACACCTACAAGGATATGCTGTGTAAAAGAAGGGTTTGTAAGGGGTCCTAAAAGGTTAAACACAGTTCTTATCCCTATTTCCCTTCTCGGAACCGATGCGTATTTCATTAAGGCATGAAACTTGGGGGCAAAGAGAAATCCAATACCAGTTTTTTCTATATGCGTTGCCACCTCCTTTGGGGTTGCCTCTATATTTACCCCGAGACTTTCCAATACATCCGCACTTCCACACCTACTGGAGATTGCCCTGTTTCCATGCTTTGCCACCTTAACACCCCCTGCTGCAACCACAAAGGCAGATGTAGTTGAGATGTTAAAGGTCATAAAACCATCCCCACCAGTTCCCACGATATCCATAACAGGTGTGTTTTCATTATCCGCTTGAGGAATCCACAATCTTTCTGCCTTTTCTCTCATCACCTTCGCAGCAGCCACAATCTCTTCCACGGTCTCGCCTTTAATCCTCAAAGCAGTTATAAAGGCAGCTATCTGGGACGGCGTTGCCTCTCCTGTCATAATAGATTCCATTACCTTTTCCATCTCGTCCTCTTTCAAATCTTCGAGGTTTACCACCCTTTCAATGGCTTCTCTAATCGTCATGTGTCCTTAATCCTCCCTTTATTTCAAGAAAATTCTTCAAAATCTTCTTACCCTCTTTTGTTAAAATGGATTCAGGATGAAATTGCACACCTTCGAGGTTAAACTTCCTATGTCTAATGGCCATTATCTCATGGTCTTCACTTATAGCAGAAACCTCAAACAATTCCCTCATCTTTCCGTCTTTTAAGGCCAGGGAGTGATACCTTGTAGCATAAAAAGGGGCCAAACAACCCTTAAAGATAGTCTTTCCATCATGAAAGATGGGACTTGTCTTTCCATGCATTATGGTCTTTGCAGGCACCACCTCTATTCCAAATGCATATCCAATTGATTGGTGACCAAGACACACGCCAAGAATGGGTATCCTGCCAGCAAAATGCCTGATTACATCCACAGAAATACCTGCCTCTTTAGGTGTGCAGGGCCCAGGAGAGATGACTATTCTTTCAGGCGAACGCCTTTCTATCTCAGGAATCGTTATTTCATCGTTTCTAAAGACCACCACATCTTCACCGAGTTCACCAAAATACTGAACAAGGTTATAGGTAAAAGAATCGTAATTATCGATGACTAAGAGCATATCAGCCTATTATCTCCTTTATCTCCATAATTGATTTTATAAGACCACCGGCCTTGTAAAGGGTTTCCATGTATTCGTTTTCAGGGACTGAATCTGCAACAATTCCCGCCCCTGCCTGTATGTAGACTTTATCTTCTTTTTTAAGAAATGTCCTTATGGTGATACAGAAATCCATGTCTTTATTATAA
The DNA here is from genome assembly GCA_964547695.1 of uncultured Syntrophorhabdaceae bacterium. Classification (GTDB taxonomy): domain Bacteria; phylum Desulfobacterota; class Syntrophorhabdia; order Syntrophorhabdales; family Syntrophorhabdaceae; genus JAKORG01. The sequence goes on along the minus strand of CAZJOP010000102.1, from coordinate 867 downwards.
GAAAAATAACCCACCGCACCTGCATAGATTCCCCTTTTTGACATCTCCAGTTCCTCTATTATCTCCATTGCCCTTATCTTTGGTGCACCGGTTACAGTGCCTGCAGGGAATGTGGCCTTGAACACATCAAAGGCATCAATACCGTCTTTAACCTTGCCTTTTACAGAAGACACGAGATGCATTACATGGGAATATTTTTCAATGTTCATGAGATCAGAGACAGTGACGCTTCCTATCTTTGCAATTCTACCCACATCATTTCTTCCCAGATCAACAAGCATGGTATGTTCAGCAAGCTCCTTCTCATCTGCTAAAAGCTCTCTTGCGAGCTCTTCATCTTCTTCTTTTGTTTTGCCCCTTCTTCTGGTGCCTGCAATGGGTCTTACCTCTACATTATCTGCCTCAACCTTCACCATAGTCTCCGGCGAGGAGCCGATAATGCTATACTCGGGAAACTCTAAAAGAAACATATATGGAGATGGGTTAACCACCCTCAATGCCCTGTAAAGACTTATGCTATCTATATCTGTTTTGATTTCAAATCTCTGGGAGATTACTACCTGAATAACATCACCTTTCAATATGTATTCCTTTGCCTTAACCACCATATCCTTAAATTCTTCCTCTGTGATAAGATGCTTCATTTCCTGTATTTCAAAGGATGTGTCCTTGTTAAGCCTGAGGGACGAGCGAAGGATTTTATACAATCGATCTGACTCTTTTTGGGCTTTTGAGCTATTTAGTGAATCAAGGGTAAGAAAGGTAATCCTTCTTGTGAAGTTATCGAATACGATTAATCTTGCAGGAAACACAAAATACAAATCATAAACATCTAAGGTCTTCTTTGAAAGGTCGGGGATTTTTTCG
>CAZJOP010000101.1:0-7010 GCA_964547695.1 uncultured Syntrophorhabdaceae bacterium | reverse complement strand
TATTTACGAAGATACGGTATCCATTATATCCCATTCAAAGGACCTGGCATTACCGGGAGAGAGGATAGGCTACATTGCCGTATCACCCAAGATTAAAGGCGCCCAGGAAATTATCGATGCCTCTATCTTTGCCAATAGAATCTTAGGTTTTATCAATGCCCCTGCCCTGATGCAGAGGATTGTTGCCCAGTTTCAAAAAAATAGCGTAGATATAGCAGATTATCAGAAAAAAAGGGATGCCATATACAATATCCTTAAAGACTCAGGCTATAATGTAATAAAACCAGAGGGAGCCTTTTATATATTTCCCGAATCTCCCATAGAAGATGACATAGAGTTTATAAGACACCTTCAGAGGTTCCATATCCTTGCAGTTCCCGGCACAGGTTTCGGCAGAAAGGGATATTTCAGGCTTGCCTACTGCGTTGAGATGGACATCATTGAAAGATCGGCAAAATACTTTAAAGAGGCAATAGAGAACCTATAAAAAGGTGTTTAGCTTTTAAATGCAGTAGATGGGTCTTTTTTGTAACCGGTGGGTTTAACTATTTTAATACAGTGCCCTTCGGGATTACTACAATACCCCCTTCTGAGACATAGAAGCGTTCGGCATCCTTTTTTAAATCATAGCCTATCTTCATCCCATCCGGTATTCTTACACCTTTATCGATAATGGTCCTTTTAACCTTTGCCTTCATACCTATCGTTACGTTATTTAAAAGTATTGACTCTGTTACCTCAGCGTAACTGTTTACCCTTACACCTGGAGAAAGGATAGACCTTTCTACCCTGCCTCCGCTTATAATTACACCGCTGCAGATAATGGAATCGAGTGCCTTTCCTGCCCTGCCCTTGTCTTCATCGGCGAATACTGTTTTGGCCGGTGGATATTGGCCCTCGTATGTCCTGATGGGCCATTTTTTATCGTATAGGTTAAATACAGGACTTACAGACGCCAAATCCATGTTTGCATGCCAGTATGCATCTATGGTCCCCACATCCCTCCAGTAGTTTGCATCCCTTCCTGTGCCACCTGTGCCGAATCTATATACAAATACCCTGTAATCTTTATACATAAGGGGCATGATGTCTTTACCAAAGTCATGGGAAGATTCCAATTCTGCATCTTTTTTCAAAATCTCTATAAGCACATCCCTATTAAATACATAGACCCCCATGGAAACAAAGGCCTTATCAGGTTTATGTGGAATGGGTTTTGGATGTTCTGGTTTTTCTTCAAAACCACAGACCCTTGATGAGCTATCTACCTCTATGACACCAAAACGGTGCGCCTCGCCTATATCTACCTCAATGGCAGAGATGGTAAGGTCTGCCTTTTTCTGTTTATGATACCTGATAAAGTGGCTGTAATCCATTTTGTATATGTGGTCACCAGAGAGGATAAGGACATAATCGCCCTCTACCTGTTCGAGATGGTAAAGGTTTTGATACACCGCATCTGCTGTGCCTTTATACCATTCATCGCCTATCCTCATCTGGGGTGAAAGATGTGTGATAAACTCACCGAGTTCTGGATTTAAAATGCTCCAGGCATCCCTTGTATGGCTTATCAGAGAATGGGACTTATACTGGGGAAGGACAAAGATCTTTCTTACCCCGGAATTTATACAGTTACTCAATGTAAAGTCAATTATCCTGTATTTACCCCCAAAAGGTACTGCTGGTTTTGCCCTGTCTTTTGTGAGTGGATAAAGGCGTGCACCAACACCTCCGGCAAGGATGAAGGCCACTGCATCGTATAGTATCTTAGGCCTCATATACTAAATTAATACCATTTTAAATTTAATAATCAACACAAAATTTTCTTGAACCAGTGAAAAAGTTATTGTAATTTCCTGTTTAAAATGGACATATACAGTATCCCACCCCTTTTAAGCGCCATAGTGCTTTTTCTTCTGTTTATCATGGGTATATTTAAGGCAAGGGCATCGAGGCTGAATCTCTTGTTCTCTCTCATTTGCCTTGTAGGCTGCCTTTTAAATATGGATAAGACGATCCTTACAATTATTAAAGATGGTGAAATTGCATTAAAAATAAGTAGAATAGACCATATCTTCCTTGTTTTTATCATCCCCCTTTATCTTCATTTTACCACACTTGCAACAGGATATAAAAACTGGCGTGTTGCTGTTAAAATCTTTTATCTTATTGCCTTTTTTCTTATACCTATAACACAGCATAAATTATATCTTACCCATGCAAGACATTTTTTCTTTGGCTATTTTGCCCAATCAGGACCCCTTTTTCTTATATTCGGTTTTTTCAGCACATTGAGCGTGGCCATTTCCATCTGTCTATATATAAAGAATTTAAGGGAAGAACAGGTGGCAGAAAAAAAGACACGCATCAAATACATACTTCTTAGTTTTGGTCTCGCAGCATTTGTGAATCATTTTGATGTGATAATCATGAATGGATACGAATTATACCCCTTAGGAAATTTTGTATTTATCCCCATGAGCCTTTTCGGGTATGCAGTATACAAGCATGATATAATGGAATGGCGGATCTTTCTCAACAAAGGCCTTGTCTTTTTTATACTTTTTTTCATATCCATGGGATTTTTTATAGGCGCCTCTTCTGTGCTGGAAAGGCTGTTTTTTTATCCCATAAAGAGCGGCACACCCTATATTATTGCCATGGTCCTTACATTTCTTGTCATCCACTTTTTCAAAGAAAAGATCCAGCAATTTCTCACGAATGTTTTTCAGGAAAGGCTTTTAAAGATAAGGGCATCTATTAAAGATTTAAGCTTTGAAATTATGCAACTCCATAACATTCAGGATATAAAGGATACCATTATAAAAAGGTTAACCGAGGCATTCTTACTTGAAAGATGTGATATAAAGATGGTGCCGAACCTCTACGGGCTCGAATCAGTAAGTGTCATTGCCGAAAATGACCCGTTATGGCAAGAAGGCTACAGGCTTTTTATACCAATCCATTCAAAGGCCCATCCAGGATACATCTTGCTCGGTCAAAGGGGTGATGGAGGGCTATATGCCAAAGAGGATATGGAAATCCTTTCCATGCTTGCCAACCATGTAGGTCTCGCCCTTGATAACGCAGAGGCATACAGAAAGATTCAGGATTTCTCTGCATCCCTTGAAAAGCTTGTGGAAGAAAGGACAAAAGCTCTAATACAGGCTGAAAGCCTTGCAGCAGTGGGCCGGCTTGCCGCAGGCGTGGCCCATGAATTAAACAATCCCATTGCATCTGTCATGAGCACCCTCGAATACTATATTGACCATATAAAAGAAGATAAAGAGATGCACGAAGATCTGGTCTTTTCTTTAAATGAATTAAAAAGGGCAAGGGATATTGTAAGAAGTCTACTCGATGCCTCACGTCAGAAGGAAGAGACAAAGGTGCTTGTGGATATCCATAACCCCATTGAAGATGCGTTGAGGATACTTTACAACCAGTATAAAAATAAAAGGATCAGGATCGAAAAGGTTTTTAACGCGGAACCAAGCATTATAATGGGTATCCCTTCTCGGCTCTGCCAGGTTTTCATAAACCTTATAAAAAATGCCATAGATGCCATAGGAGATAACGAAGGTGTAATCACAATAGAAACATCAAATATAAATCACAGGTTCATAAAATGCTCTGTCAAGGATAACGGTGAAGGGATTGAAAGCCGCTTTATAAAAGATATATTCAAGCCTTTTTTTACAACAAAACCACAGGGAAAGGGCATAGGGCTCGGTTTATTCATAGTCTATGAAATCGTAAAAGAACACAATGGCACCATAGAGGTGGAAAGCGAAAAACAAAAAGGTTCTACATTTATTCTTAAATTCCCACTTACCAATCAATAAAAACCTTATAAATGCGAAAACAAATGGTATTTTTGGCTTTTTCTTTTTAAGCCCCTGCATCAAAGGCTGTGTGCTTACTATCCACAATGATTACAAATTCACCCTTTATATTCTGGGTTTTAAAACATGATATTACTTCCGACACATTTCCCCTTGTTATCCCTTCGTAAATCTTTGTCATCTCCTTGAGGATTACCACAAACCTTTCTCCAAATCCTTCCTTTATACACTCAAGGGTCTCCGTAATCCTCCTCGGCGATTCGAAAAACACAACAGGGAAAGGCAGCTGGGACAGCTCCTTGAATATCTTTATCTTTTTACCCTTTTTTTGAGGAAGAAAACCGTAAAACAAAAACTTATCCACAAAAAGACCTGAAATGGATAAGGCGCTTGCAACTGCAGAAGGACCGGGCACTGCCTTTACCTCAATGCCTGACTCGTAACAGGCCCTTACAAGCACAGTTCCCGGATCCGATATGCACGGTGTTCCGGCGCTCGTTATTAATGCACAAGACTCACCCTTTTTTAAATGCTCTACGATGTCTTTTGACTTTTTCTTTTCCGTATAACTGTTTATCCCTATTATACGTTTTTTTATGTTTAGATGGTTCAAAAGTTTTAAGGAATGGGTTTTATTTTCAGCCACGATAAAATCTACCTCTTTTAAGACATCGATGGCCCTTAAGGTGATATCCTTTAGGTTTCCAATAGGTGTTCCTACAACATAAAGTATCCCTCTCATAGCATTTTATACTATAATAACGTAAAACACTTGACAAGCAATAAAAAGTTTAAGACAATAAATTCCATGTATTTGAAGATAATCGTAATATTTTTTGCCCTTTTTTTCCCCTTAAATGTCATATGTGGTATTTACGGCTATATTGATTCACGAGGTGTCTATCACTTTACGAACATCGCACCGGTGGGTAAAAAATATCATGTCATTGTCCCGGATGATAATAAATCCGTTGTCTTTAAAACCACAAACATAAATAATAAGGACTATGACAGGCTAATTCATGAACATGCAAAGTCATTTGGCATAGACCCATCTTTAGTCAAGGCTATTGTAATGGCAGAATCAAATTTCAATCCCCTTGCAGTTTCACCAAAAGGTGCCCAGGGTCTTATGCAGCTTATGCCAGACACGGCAAGGCTCGTGAATGTGGAAAATCCCTTTGACCCCCATGAAAACATAAAAGGTGGTATAAAGTATCTAAAGATGCTGGAAGAGATTTTTAAAGGTGACCTTGAACTGATGCTTGCCGCCTACAATGCAGGCCCTGCAAGGGTTATGGAAAATAACATGCGTATTCCTCCCATTGAAGAGACAAGGACATACATAAAAAGGGTGAAATACTACTACAACAAACTAAAAAAACAAAATGAAGGTTAAAGATGAAAAGGCCTCTATTTGGACCTTACCAAATAGACTGAGCCTTATAAGGATACTTTCTATACCCATAATCATTATCCTCATTACATCCCAGGAAAAGAATCTTTTGTTTGCCTCAGGGCTTCTATTTATTCTTGCAGGCATAACCGATGGGCTTGATGGTTTTATGGCAAGGAGGATGAACCTCACATCAAGGCTCGGCGTGTATCTTGACCCCATAGCAGACAAGCTCCTTGTCTCCTCTGTGCTTATAACCCTTTCATATTACAGGATGGTTCCCCTGTGGGTGACAATCCTCCTTGTGGCAAGGGAGTTTATCATAAACGGTTTAAGGTCCTTTTATGCCACAGAGGGCATAATAATATACCCATCTTTTGCAGGAAAACTAAAAACTGCCTTACAGTTGACAGGGATTGCCTTTTTACTATTCAGCGAATACAGTAAATTTCTCTATTATCCAGGCATGGTCATGATTTATGCTGCGCTATTTTTCAGCATCTATTCTGCTATCCGATATGTTCATGCCATGTTCAAGACAGTAAAGGAATAAGAAAAGCACAAAAAAGGGAGGGAAGTTTTTATATATTCAGGGGGTTAACCTCTATGGTGACATCCTGAATGTCATAAAGGGACAAAAGAAAGTCCTTTATACTTTCGTCAAAGCCTCTTAACAGTATCTTCCATCTATACCTCTTCTTCTTTTCAAATACAACACCCTTCATGTATGCCTTCAAATTATTAGCCTCTATCTTCTGATTTATGACCTTTAATGACCTTTCACCAGCATGCAATGTCTTTTTCTCTATCTCTATAAGGTATATATTGTTATAAGGTGGAAATTCGGCAAGCCTTCTCTTTTCTAATTCCTTTCTGTAAAACTCTTTATAAGAAACGAAATGCTCTAAATCGAACCCTTTTTTCTCATCAACAAAAAAATATAATTCATCAGGATTCAATGCATCCAGTGTGTTATAAATAAACTGAAATAGCTTTTCCTCTGCCCTGTATCCTGCCATGGCCAGCATATCTTCCATCCCAATAAACAGCATTGTATTGCATTTTATGCCATAGCATTTAGATAAGATATTTGTCCCGATGATTATTTCTTTATCCTCCAAGGTTTTAAATTCGAATTTTTTGGTTTGTTCCTCTATATTGTCGGCAGTTAAAAGGCTGATACGTTTGTCCGGGGCTAAACCAATCAGTATTTCCTCGATAAATTCTGCCCCGAATTGAAAGAATCTTATAAGATCACTACCACATGCAGGGCAAAGGCTTTTGTAATTGAAATCCTCCTCACAGGAAAGGCAGAACAGCCTGTCCTGCCTTTTTTTATAAATCACAGGTGACGCACACAAAGGGCATATAAAGATATGACCACAGTTTATGCACTGAATATGGGAACTGTAGTATTTTCGCGGGGTAAAGACAAAGGTCGTTTTTTTTTGCCCATCTTTGTCTTTTATGATTCTTTCCATTTCATAGGGGATTGAACCTGAAAAAAATATCTTTCTATTTATCTTTACCTCAGAAAAATTTGTTAATAGGGGCAGTTCATCCTCTATTAGTGTAAATTCTTTTTCCTCAATGCCTTTAAAAATTTCCATTTTTGGTGCAACGCTGCCCAAGATTAATGGTATGCCTTCTATCTCTGCCCTCTTTTTTGCCACCTCCCATGCATTAAACTTAAATTCCATATCGTTTTTGAAGCTATCCTCCTCATGCCTTTCCACTATAATCATGGATAGATTTGATACAGGAAGAAA
>CAZJOP010000100.1:0-7097 GCA_964547695.1 uncultured Syntrophorhabdaceae bacterium | reverse complement strand
TTCGTAGAAGGTGCTTATAATACAAGACTCGATTATCTGAAAGAGTTGCCAAAGGGCACCTGCCTGTGTCATTTTGACAGAACAGATATGGAAAAGGCGAAAAAGGCCTTAAAGGATATAGCGTGTATTGCAGGGAACATCCCGGCAGGTCTACTTTTAACAGGAACACCTGAAGAGGTAAAAGACTACTGCAAAAATCTTATAGATACTGCAGGAAGGGATGGTGGTTTCATCGTTGCCCCTGGCTCTGCCTTAAACGAGGCAAAACCCGATGCAATCCATGCTATGATTAAATGCGTAAAAGAATACGGGGTCTATCGATAATCTTCAAGGGTCCGTTACATCAAAAAAGTCTTTTTTGTGGGGGAGATATAGGGCATCGAAAAATTCTTTCTGAAATTCCTTTTCAAGGGTAAGCTCAACATACTCGATTCTCCTTGCAATCTCTTCTGCTTCCTTTCTTTCCTCCCTGTTTAATAAGGCTAAAATCGCCCCTTCTCCTGCTGCATTTCCCATTGATCTGATATTGGACATCTCAACACAAGGAAACATACCAAGGGTGTATGCATTTTTTATATCTATATAACTGCCAAAGGCACCGGCAAGCATAACCTTTGATGGCTTATCTATACTTAAATGCCTGAGTAATATCTTTGCACCAGCGTATATTGCCGCCTTGGCGAACTGCACATTTCTTATATCTTCCTGGGTGATGGTAATATCCCTTCCAATAGCTGTATTGTCTGCCCATTCTATAACAAATTCCATCATCCCTGATGTGCTTCTCAATCTTCTGGTATTAATATCCTTTTTAAATCGTCCTGAATTATCAATAATCTTTGCCCTAAAAAGCCCTGAAACCACATCTATAATACCTGAACCGCATATCCCTTTTGGCCTTCCGCCTCCTATGACGGCATATTTTACCTCTTTGGTTTCTAAATCTATAGAGACCTTTTCTATGGCCCCTGTATCTGCCCTCATGCCATATCTTATGTGGGCGCCCTCAAGGGCAGGACCTGTGGCACATGATGCACAAACAAGCCTCTTTTTGTTCCCCACCACTATTTCGCCATTGGTTCCTATGTCTATTATGAGGTGGTCATAATCGGATAGATATGGTTTTATGGCAAGAACAACACCAATGTTGTCTGCCCCAATAAAACCTCCCTTTACAGGAAGAACATAGATATTACCTGAAGGATTAATCGTAATACCCAGATCTCTGGCCTTTATATTAATCGATGAAGTCAGATAGGGCGTAAAAGGAGAAATCCCGAGGCCTAAGGGGTTGATATTTAGAAATATGTGATGCATAACCGTATTTCCCACTACTGTTACATCAAATATATCTCTCCTTGATATACCTATTTTCCTGCACATATCACCTATAAGACTATTTAGACCCTTTATAAGGCATTTGTGCAGCTCAACGAGTCCTTTTGTGCCCTTTTCTCCAATGTAACCTATCCTTGACATAATATCTGCTCCAAACTTTATCTGTGGGTTTAACATGGAGCCTGAGGTGAGATGGTAACCATCTTTTAAATCATATAGATATGCCCCGATGGTTGTTGTGCCAATATCTACTGCAATACCGTATAATGCTCTATCCTTCACAGGTCTTATATCAAGGATTTCCTCATTCCCTGAAACGATGACATTAACCTTCCAGTTCTCTTTTCTTATCGTTAATGGCCTATCTTTAAAACAAAAGGAATCTATTTTTGACACCTCCACATTATAAGATTCTTTTAATGCCCTCTTAATCCTTTCCACATCGCTTTCGTTGTTAGAAAGACTCGGGGGAGTAATCTCAATGGGGTAAAGGTTAACAAAGGGTTGAATGGGTATGTGCCCCTTATTTGCCACTTTATCCTTTACAAAACCCATAAAAATACTCTCTTCAGGCACTTCAAGCACCAAATCTCCGAACACCTCAGTCTGACAGGCAAGCCTTATACCTTTTGCGACTTCCTCTTCTGAGATAACTCTTTTTTCTCTTCTGGTTAACCCTGAAAAACCTGCTTTAGATAGTATTCTCACTTTACACTTACCGCATCTACCTTTTCCGTTACACAAGGATTGTAGTGTTATATCTGCCTTTCTTGCAGCATCGAGTAAGGTTCTGCCCTCTTCTAATTTTACCGTCTTATTAAAAGGCAAAAAAGATACATCAAATTGCTTCATCTTTTATTGCCCTTTTCAATCCTGGATAAAGAGCCAGAACCTTTTCTAATGAAAGAGATTTGGAAAGCCCTGAGGTGGAACCTATAATCATTCCTCCCCTTAAAAACATCTCCTCTGCCTTTTTTATCTCCTTTTCAATCTTTTCCAAATCCCATTCGTAAAGGTCTATGTGTCCCATAAAACAGACCTCTTTTTGTATGGTTTCCATAATTTTATATACATCCATACCTGCCTGACCATCGAATGTATAAAGACAGTCAAATCCTATGTTTACAAAATCTTTTATGTATCTTTCAAGATTACCATCACTGTGAAAAAACACATATAGATTATGTGTCTTTATTGCCTTGACCATCTCTAAATAGAAAGGCTTAAGTAAAGCTTCAAAGTCATCTCGGCATAAGAATGCCCCATTGTTTCCTGCAATGTCGTCAGCAATGGCAATGCCGCTAAACCCCAGATCTCTGTAAAGGGGCAATGTTTCCTTGAAATATTTTAAATACGTTTCACCGAGAGCCAAAATTTTTCCTCTATCTTTTCTTGACGCCTTCAGTGTCTCAATAAAACCTAAATGTTCTAAATAAAAGGAAAATGGGCCATTGACATTATAGACAAGAAAAATATCTTCCAGTTCCTCTAAATCTTTCTTTGTTATTAATTCTTTTTCATTTGAGGAAATCCCCACCATATCGAGTTCGAGGATAAAAAGGATTTCTTTAAACTTTTCAAAATAACCTTCTGAACGTAAGGGCATCCAGTTTAAAAAAGACATGTCTATAAAAAGCTCACCCCTCGGAACATAAGGCAGTAATCCTCCAGAAGATAATGCCTGTTTCACAACATCTCTTTTCTTAACCATTGTTTTATCTGGATTTTAGGCCCTTGCAAAAAGCAGTATATCTCCTGGCAAGGCTATCCTTTCCTGCCACGAGATCCGCAGCCATTATATAAGGTTTTAATATTTTTGGATTTGTTATGGCGCATGTGAGACCGTAATTGATGGCTATTGAGAGAAAAACGATATTTATAAAACTTCTCAAGGGGAGACCGTAAGATATGTTGCTGGCACCTAAAATCAAATTAAGATTCCATGCACTTCTTACCATTTTCATGGTCTCAAAGGTATTTAAGGCAGCCTTTGCGTTTAGTGCCACAGAATCCACAATAGTATCCACAACTATGTCCTCTCTTGGAATCCCTTCTCTATCCGTATGTGTTAAGATATCCTCAATGATCTTGAACCTCCTGTCAGGGTCCTTTGGTATCCCCTTTCCATCAGATGCTATGAGTACCACCGCTACATTGTACTCTTTCACAATGGGCAGTAACTGTTCCATAACAGGCATTTCTCCTGATACGGAATTAATTAACGGCTTTCCACAACCTGTATCAAGGGCCCTTTTCAGGGCTACAGGATTTCTACTCTCAAGACACAGGGGCACATCAAACCTTTTTGCTATATGTTCTACAACAAACGGAAGTACTGCGGCCTCATCTATCCCGAAGGCCCCGACACTTACGTTTAGGACATCTGCACCGTCAGCAATCTGCTCCTCGGCAATCCTCAATATGGGATCCATGTCTTTTTTTTCCAGAGCCTCCTTTATGCCGTTTTTTCCAAAAGGGTTTATCCTCTCACCTATAATCACTGTTGGTGCATCGTCACCTATTACCACTTCCCTCCCGCCCGGGCCATACAACCTTGTCTTCATATTTACCCTTTCCTTATATCCATTTTTTACACAAATTTACTGCTGCAATGGCATCTTTACCGTAGGCATCTGCCCCTACATATTCTTTTACCCTCTCGTCAATCTGACCGCCACCAATCATTATTTTTACCGCATCCCTTAAACCTGCCTTTTCTATCTCTCCCACTGTTTTCTTCATGGCGTCGAAGGCAAGGGTGAGAAAACCGCTCAGACCCACAACCTGTGGTGAAACCTCCTTTATCTTTTCCACAATCACCTCTTTAGGGACATCCACACCTAAATCATAAACCTCGTATCCGTTAACATCGAGCATAAAGACCACTATATCTTTACCTATATCATGGATATCACCCTCTACCGTTGCCATGATTACCTTTCCTTTTTTCTGCACCTCTGTTTTATGTTTTATATACGGCTTTACAATCTCTGAGACCCCCCTTAATATCTCACCTGCCATGATTAAATCAGGAAGAAAGTATTCTCCCACTTCAAAGCGCTTTCCCACGATCTCCATGGCAGCCCTTGCACTGTTTAATATCTCAAGGTGATCGGTGCCGCTTGAAATCTTCTTTTGTGTCAAATTTAGAACTTCCTGTTCTTTAAGGTCTGCCATAAGGTTTACAAAATCTTCATCCATCTCGAGCCTCCTTAAAAAAATAAGACATAAAAATGCCGGTAAGCAATGAAAGGATAAAAAACTTTTTGTTAAAAAATCAACTAAAAATTTTCAAAACTCATTAATCCTGATTTAAACTCAATCTTCTGGCCTGCATCGATATCTTTTTATTTTTTTCTTGAAAAACGTGCTGCTATCTGCCAACATTGAATAAAAATAAAACAATGGGGGGTTAAATATGCACAAAATTGCTGTTATACCCGGTGATGGTATAGGAAAAGAGGTGGTGCCGGAAGGTATAAGGGTAATAGATGCGGCAGGCAAAAGGTTTGGATTCAAGATAGAATGGGAATATTTCCCCTGGGGCTGTGAATACTATGTTTCAAAGGGCACCATGATGCCTCCCAATGGTATTGATATCTTATCGAGATTTGATGCCATTTTTCTCGGGGCAGTGGGTTATCCAGGGGTTGCAGATCACATCTCGTTGTGGGGTCTTCTTATACCTATCAGGAGAAGCTTTCAGCAATATGTAAACTTAAGGCCTGTTAAGCTTTTGATGGGCATAGAAAGTCCATTAAAAGGTATAAAGCCCAATGACATAGATTTTCTAATTGTGAGGGAGAACAACGAAGGCGAGTATTCCAACATAGGCGGAAGAATGTATAAAGGGACAGAGCAGGAGATGGCAATACAGGAATCTATATTTACAAGAAAAGGTGTGGAAAGGATCATAAGATATGCCTTTGAGCTTGCCCGAAAAAGGACAAAGAAAAGGGTCACATCTGCCACAAAATCAAACGGTATTATTTACACCATGCCGTTCTGGGACGAGATATTCCATGAAATTGCAAAACAGTACCCTGATGTGGAACACGACCAGTATCACATAGATAATCTCACCACCCTTTTTATAAGAAATCCCCAGAGATTTGATGTAATTGTCGCAAGCAATCTCTTTGGTGATATACTATCTGATTTAGGCCCTGCCATTACAGGTAGTCTTGGTATGGCCCCGTCAGCAAACCTCAATCCTGAAAAAAGGTTTCCTTCCATGTTTGAGCCTGTGCATGGTTCAGCGCCTGATATTGCTGGAAAAGGTATTGCAAATCCCATAGGTCAGATATTATCCGGGGTAATGATGCTCGAACACCTTGGTTACTTAGATGCGGCAAAGGCAATCTTTGAGGCAATTGAGATTGTTATTGCCGATAAAGGCATAAAAACCCCTGATATAGGCGGACATGCCACCACCTCTGATGTGGGTAAGGCAATTGCAGATACGATTATGGCATCACCTGCGGGATAGTTCTTGTTTTGTCTTATTTTTCACCATAGTTTTACTGCCGTATCATTCTGGCACAATATCTATGATAGTAACCTCAGGGGGCGCAAGAAACCTCACAGGAGGCCCCCATGTCCCTGTGCCTTTACTTACATAGAGGTATTTACCACCTGAAAGGGTTATAAGACCTGAAGGATACGGATAAACCATCGTTGTTATATATCGAAAAGGATAAATCTGCCCACCGTGGGTATGACCGGATAATTGAATGTCAAAACATGGCTTAACAGGATCATTGATTATGGGTTGATGCTTGAGAAGTATTATAAACCTATCTTTTGACAAGTCTTTTAAAAGGTCTTTTTCTGAGACCTCTACATAATTAAAAGGCATACCTGCCGGATCATCTACCCCTGCAATGATGATTTTACCCTGAATATCTACTACCTCGCCCCTTAATATCCTAAAGCCCTGCTCCTGGGTGAACCTAATGGCATCTTTTATGCCTGCATAGAATTCATGATTCCCAAGAACGGCGAATTTTCCAAATCTCGGCTTTATCTCCTTGAAATAAAAAACATTATTACCTGTGTTGTTTATTCTCTTATCCACGAGGTCCCCGGTTGATACAAGGATATCCGGTTGATATCTGTTTATTATATCTGTTATCCTTTTTATCCTTTTGGCATCCACAATAATCCCTGCATGGACGTCTGATATCTGGGCAACCCTTATCCTGCCCATCTCCTTTGGGATCTTTTTTGTTTTTATGGTGAGTGTCACTGCCTTTATATTGGCTGCTTCATAGTATCCGTATGCAACAACACAGGCACTGAGAGCTAAGGCAATAAAAAAATAAACCTTTTGTGCCAGAGTTTTGTTTAATAAGTCCTTCTGTAATATAAGGCCAATAAGATTAGTAAGCAGGTTAAACATGTCAAAAAAAAGCTGCACTATAAAAAACAAAAATATAAATGCCATCCATGTATAACCTGTGTATGCCCATATAAGTGCCATGGTGTCGTAATTTGCCTTCTCTGACATGCGGACAAATAAAGGGGCCATTATCATAAAAACCATAAATAGGGCCAGCGCCAGATACATATGGCCAGGCATATAAAAAACCCTTAAAATCTTTATAAACATATACAGATGCATGAGGCTATAAATGGAGAAGAAGCTTATTAGGAATAAGGACATAAGTTTATAAACATATCAGAAAATAAAGTTTTAGACACAAAAAAGCGTCCCCAGGGGGCTTTGAACCCCCGTTGCCGGCTTGAAAGGCCGATGT
>CAZJOP010000099.1:0-7186 GCA_964547695.1 uncultured Syntrophorhabdaceae bacterium | reverse complement strand
CATCTTAAACCTGTCAGGATTAAGATTCTTTTCACGCATATAATTCAACATCGCATCTCTATAATTTCTGTATTTCTCACTTTCCTTTTCCAATTTGAATATAAGCCATAGTTTATGATAGTCGGGATATTGGGATGGAGTGCGCATAAACTCTTTAGGGTCTTTATAAGGAAGCGAGGAGACCTTTTGAAGATACTCCCTGAAATGAGAAAGACATCTCTCACAAAAACAAATTTCTTTTCCATCTCGCCTTTCCGGGTCAAATCCGTGTTCGTAAACGCCAACGTCTATCGCCTTTTTCCCTTCTTCCAAAAGATTATAATAATCCTTTCCCCTGTATGTCGGACAAGCAAGTCCCTCCTTTTTCCTTCTGCCATTAATGTCTACACACATGGCATCATCTTCTCTTGCTGTAAATTTGGCAAAACCACGGGCTATTTCAGACTTGGCCAACACTCCTGATTTAATTACTCTCTGGAAATACTCAGGACTGGGAGAAGCAAAACCTATCTTATTAAATGCAGTTATATCAGGATAATCATCCAGAACTCCCCAGAGCGTCCAGAGTGCAGTAAATATTTTTTGGGGAGTGCCAACATGAGGAACGGAAATAATATGTAATGCGATTTCTCTTTGATAATAAAGTTTCCCTCCTATCTCAGTAGCATAATACGCCTTCAGGGTTTGAGGAGCTTTCAAGTTAGTACTCACTATCAATTCCGTAACCCCTGACCTGCTTCTGTGTTTTCCATAACTGATATTAATCCTGAATCTCTCATATTTTTTGTTATCTATCTCAACAGACGTTGATTCAATAGGTGTAGATATAAATCTTCCACCATAAATCCTAAAGCCCGAGGGCAAATCAAGAACAAGGCGGATATCTGGAACTGGCTTGCTTTCTGGTAAGTTGCTAACCTGTCCGAAAGCAATCATTGATGGAACATCCGGCGAGGCAAATATCTCATGTTGATAATAGTCAGAAGCATAATAAAGAAATCCGTCTTTGCCAGGGGCAGGAGGCGCCTTCACTGTTAAAGGTAAATACCTTTCAGGTTTATCTGTGCGAGAAACGATGGCGGCAGGTAATATATCTGTGTTTCTCGGAATTTCCCCGACTTTTGTCTCTTTGTCTCTCGCCTTTATTGTTAAATTACCTTTTCCCGGGTCAAGGATTGACGAAAGAGGGATATGAAAACTATATCCTGCACCGATTTTTTCTTTATAATATTCATACACACCACCTGTTTCTGTCTGAAGTTTTATTTCCGCCTTGTCCAGATTATCAGGAAAGTAAAGATAAATATCGGGTTCACCGACTGAAGCAATAACATCTTTTGTTGCATAACCATAAGACGGAAGGGTATGGGTAGAAAAGATGTAATACGATACCTGCCATCTCTCCCTGTTTTTTAAACTCACTGTTCCATAACACATCTCCAGGGTCCCTTTTGACATTTCAAACCCGCTCCATACCATCCATTCATCAGGACCTTCATGTTCCAGAAGGAATAAAATTCCATTTTTTGTTCTAATGTCTATTACCCCTGCCCAGAGAGAATTCTTGTCTCCACGTTTAACCGTCTCGCCAAGCCGCGGCACCAAAGAAAGTTGAACAGGTCTTTTCTTCTCTGATATAAAAACCCTGAAAAAAGGATGGTTATCATCCATCGTTTTCCAGATATTCAGGTAACTATTAATCCTCGGGGTAAAACTCAAATTCTTTCCCGTCTGGTTAACAATGGTTGTCTTGACATGAATACAAGGTTTGTCGGAAAAAAAGGTGTATTCTTTCTCCAGGGTAAGTCCTTTCAAAAAATCTCTGGTAGTATAAGAGGTAGCGACTCTGACCTTTTCCTTGCTCTCTTCCGGGATGGTTATCTTATATTCTGCAGTCAACAACTCTTTCGCAGTATCTTCAGATATCCACAGTTTGGAAAGTCCTGTGGCCCAGTTTTCTGAAGGTCCAAACGTCCAGTTATATCCATCTGTCTGCAACTCTGATATCTTCCCGCCAGAGGAAGTAATTGTTGCTTTTAAATAAGAGTTCTCAACCTCAACAATATTACTCTTTTTTTTTAGTATCAAAAACTGACCCGTTATATCCCCTGGCAAAACCGAAGACGGTTGTCCTGAAACTACCTCGCTGATTTTGATATCATCTACTGCAAATACTGCCTTTCCTCTGGCTACTCTTATTAAAACTCTGTCATAGACTGATTTTGGTTTAAACCGTAACCCATACTCTTTCCATTCAGGGGAATGGGAAAGATATTGAGCATCTGAAGGACCCCAGTTGGCATTTGTGACCATTACACATATTACAGTTCGTTCAGTATCCTCTACTCTTCCCTTAAAAGATAGAATGTATTCCCTGTCAGAATACAGAGGTTTTTCCAGTTTCTGCTCCAGAACAGTAGATACACCGTCCTTCCTGTTATCAAGCAAAATATAATGGTTTTCACCCTCTCTGTTTATACGGACATTCTGGGGTGCACTGAAAAAAGTCCAGTCAACAGGCTGACCATCCTTAATATTCTCAAAATTACCGTTTCTTATAATGTTTCCCGTTGATGGAGCAACTTCTTTAGGTTCCTTTGCAGCCGCAGATGCTAATTTTACCTCCGCCTCTTTGATAATCTGCAGCCTGCTCAAACGGACAAACTCATCGCCATCGTTGACACCTTCTATCGTCAGTTTATCTCCCTGATTAATGCCTGTCTCCTTAAATTCATAGTCTGCACCCCCGCCTGTGTCCTTGTTTAATTTTATTGAATCAACCTTCTCACTATTGATGTACAGGTTTAAAGTACTGGCAAACCCCTTTTTGTCCACTTCTGTTCCAAGTTTAATCCTGTAGGTTCCTGAAGGATATGGAAATTTCTCCATAACAATACTGCCTTTCCCAAGATACGGTATCTGGATCCAGCCGTTAGCGTCAGGAACGAAATTTTCCAGAGTGAAATGCCGTGCAAATCCCCTCCATGTGATATCCAGAACCTTTTCCTGAGGATAGGCAAAACCTGGTGCAATAAGGAATAAAACAAAAATCACTTTCCACATCTTTCCTTGAAAACTTCTATTTTCCATTGTGCCACCTCTCCTTAATAACACCTACCATTTGTCATCAGTCCATGTAGATCCCCATCCACCGGAACCAATAACCTTGACATTCTTTCCATTATTATAGACACCAGCTGAGCTACTCTTTACATGTCCATCAAAAAAACCAATGTTATAAGAACCTCTATGACGGACAA
The DNA here is from genome assembly GCA_964547695.1 of uncultured Syntrophorhabdaceae bacterium. Taxonomy (GTDB): domain Bacteria; phylum Desulfobacterota; class Syntrophorhabdia; order Syntrophorhabdales; family Syntrophorhabdaceae; genus JAKORG01. Next base: position 3,926 of record CAZJOP010000099.1, on the reverse strand, counting down.
CATTATTCTTCGCATCGGTTTCCAACCAGACATTATGGTATCTTCGTTCAATCAGGGATTTTTTCCTTCCGAAATAGAGACTATTTCCTCCAATCATTGAGGTTGGAGAAAAAGCTGCATAATTATAGTAAATCCCGGCACCTCCCCAACCTCTCCAGAAGTTCGGGTCAGGATGTCTGTATAAATGTGTATAATCAAGAAATTCGTCATTCATTGGGTTTGTACACTGGAGCAACTCTCTCTTATAGTTTAAATAACGGCCGATGGATGTAATATAAAGAATGTGAACGTTATAATTAATATCTTCCACCAGCCACCTATTATTGGCAGGATTCGCACAATCGGAGTACCAGGAAGAGGGGGCATATTCATAATCTTCAAGATACATATGGAAGGCAAAAATCCTCATCCTCATATTATTAAGACATAGTATTTTCAAAGCAGATTGTTTGGCATTTTCCAATATCGGTAGTAACATCGCTGCAAGTATTGCTATAATAGCTATTACTACCAGCAATTCTATTAAAGTGAAACCTTTCCTGTAATGCATTTCAGTTTTTAATAGCATTCGACACCTCCTTTCAAAAAGGTCTCTTATGGATTTGTGGTATACTTTATCGTTAACCAGCTGACCACCTTCCACGGACCTGAATTTGCATCTCCCCACGACTGTACATCCTTCTGTTTGTGCCACTCTACATGTCCGTCTACATACAGGATATTTGCACCACCATTATGTCTGTTGCCAACAGGTCTTACTTTGCTATCAATGGGATTGCCGGCAGTAACAAACCCACCTTTTGACCAGGTAATGACATAATCATAATCTTCATCTCCATCACTATCCGCTATCATGATTTTTTCTGACGGGTTTTCTATGTCTCCTGGTCCGATAGCATAGGTATGTCTGTATGGTGTTTCATCAAAAGTTTGATTAAAATCACCAAATGTTCCTTTGATATTGTATCCATAACTGATTTTCCCATCACTAAAAGCCCAGACTTTGTCAGAAGGACAGCGAAAAACCTGTGGATTTTTTATGTATAAATTCAAAGCAGTATACCACCTTGAATAATAACTACCCATGCCAGAATAAATAGGATAATGTTCTCTTTCAAAACCATCCGTTGTCCTTTCCAACCCGGGGCTGTCCTGTAAAAACATTACCATTGCTATGCCCATTTGTTTCAAATTACTCACGCACACAGCAGCTCTTGCTTTTTCTCTCGCTTTACTCAATACCGGCATCAAAACAGCAGCCAAGATTGCAATAATTGCTATTACGACGAGCAACTCAATTAAAGTAAAAGCATTCTTTGTCCTGTTCATTTCTTTCCTCCTTGCTGGAGATGACCTTTCTTAAAAAAATATTGATTCTCAATTTTTAACAATCTATCAAAGGTCATGCATAGTATGCCCAGAATTCTATCTTTTTCGGTTTTCCTATGAAAACATAAGGATACTGGCTCAGGCAGACCAGGGAAAAGAAATCTTTTCAATTCCTTCTGGATATTCTTAACAAATATGGACTGATATTTCTCGCTAATGCCGTCAAATATAATCAAAGAGGGATCATAATAAAATATTGTGTTAACAACAATCTGTCCGATTATGGATGAGAGTTGTTGAATTTTCGATGCAAGGTTATTGTTCTTCTTCAGACGTCCAATAAAATTATCAACATCCTGTATCAAATGCATGTTTTTCTTCTTTCTTGCGCCAGAATCATGGTTCTTTGGTCTCATGCAAGGAAGATTGAAAATGTCGTGGTCTATAAGGTTACAGAGATACTCCTGAGTTTTGCCTCCGATTTTTCCCAGACTTCCACCTATCTGACCGGCAAGAAAATGTGCTCCATAGTAAATCCTGCCATCCAGAACTAAGATTGCTCTTAAGAAAGGAAGCACTGTCAAAAAAAGAAAATTCCTGTTTCCTTTCGCAGAGCCAAACCAGTATTCTTTTAATGCATATGCAGCAGGATAATCTTCTATGTACACAGGAAAACCTGTCTGCTGGCTAACAGTTTTTCCCAATGGAAAATTCTTTAGATTCCAGCCCCTTGCGTATAAAATCTCCCCTGAAAAAGGATTAATTCTTGCTCCCATTACAATGCTTGTCGCAAGAATGTGTCCTTCTGGTCTTAAAGATGATAGATGACTTTGCATCTTTCTTATTGAGGTCACAATAACATCTATTAAAGGTTTTTCCATGCTGCCAGACGTTTGGGATTTCAAAGAATACTGGAGATGTTGCAATACTTTTCCTTCCAGGTTCAAAAGATAAACATCGATATCCAATCCTTCTAACCATATGCCAATTATATGAAACCTCTCCTGGTTTATTCCAAGAATAAAAGGTTTTCTTCCTCCTTTATTGGAGGACTCACCTATCTTTTTCTCAACAACCAGGCCCTTTGCCTTCAATTCGTTGACCATTAAGGAAACTGTTGCCCGACTTAAACCAAGTTGCCGGCTTATTTCTGCCTGGGAAAATTTTTCTTCCGATAGAATAAGGCGAAAAATTAGCTTCCGTATATCATCCGAAAAGAGGTTGTCAGTTGTGTGAAGAGAAAAATCCTGCATGTCAATCCCCTTTTTAGTTTGTTTGTTCATTGTACAAACATTTTACTGCGAATTTTTTTCTTGTCAAGTCCCCGACATTCCTCAAAAAAAATCTCTATGAAAACATGTTGAAGAACAAAATCCAATAAAACAAGGATTGAAACTGGCTAAAGGTTCCAACAAAGGAGTGAATAGCATTTAATAAATAAAAAAGCATACATCTTGCCACATTTATGTCAAGTAAGAAAAGCGTGTGAAAAAAATTTTACGAGGGTTTTGTTCACCCTCACCCCCGCCCTCTCCCATCAAGGGAGAGGGGAGCAGGGAAAGGTAGATTCTCCCGTCGAGGGAGAGGGAACCAAAAAAGAGGGCTCCAGTCGAGGGAGAGGGAACAAACGATAAAGGTTGTGGGAGAGTTCCCCCTTTCATTTCCTCGCCCCTTGCGGGAGAGGATTAAGGTGAGGGGTGCTTTCATCATCCACCCTCACCCCCGCCCTCTCCCATCAAGGGAGAGGGAAGCAGGAATAAAAGATGTGGGAGAGGATTAAGGTGAGGGGGATTTTAAAATTCCTTTGTCTTCCTATTTATAAAAGGTGAGCAATACAAATTTCTTAGAGTTTCATGTTTAGAGTTTCCTGAAAAAGGACGACATTTTGTAAAGAAGTGTGAAATAAAAGTAAAATATGTGGCATAAAAACTTTAATGCTTATTATTAAAAAAGGGGGATTATGAAAAACCTTGTGGCTTCCTGTAATAGGGTGGTTGAGTTCAGTTTCAAGGCAAAAGAAAAGGTCAAAGACCCTTTCAACGATATTGAATTTTCTGGAAAATTTACCAGTCCGGGTGGAAAAACCAGAATAGTTCCTGGATTCTGGGACAATGGAAATGTATGGAAGATTAGATATTCTTCTGATGAAACAGGTATCCACACATTTGAAACAAGTTCAGTTCCTTCAATAAAGGGACTTTCTGGCGAAAAAGGAGAATGTAAAATTATCAAAAACAAAAACGAGAAAAACCCACTTTACAGGTATGGTGGATTGACTGTTTTCAATTCAAAAATCACCTATTCGAATGGCGAGCGCTTTTTCTGGCTTGGAGATACCTGGTGGATGGGACTATGCAAGCGACTGACAAAAGATGGTTTTAAGACGCTCACAATAGACAGGATTGAAAAGGGTTTTACTGTTGTTCAGATTGTGGCAGGACTTTATCCTGATATGGACTGGTATGACCCAAGGGGCATGGGAGAAGGAGGTTTCCCCTACAAAAAGGATTTTTCCACAGTTAATCCACGGTATTTTAAATCGGCTGACTGGAGAATTCAATTTCTTTGTAATTCAGGGATTGTTCCCTGTGTTGTTG
>CAZJOP010000098.1:3766-7379 GCA_964547695.1 uncultured Syntrophorhabdaceae bacterium | reverse complement strand
ATCAAAGAACTTTGTGAGTTCCTTTCGTGCATGGCTGATTGATTCACACTGTCTTATAATGTTAAGGGGTTCTCCCATATCTATAAACCCCTTCCTTTCTCAGTTTAGCTATTTTCTTCCTCCTTCCATTCTTATCATATCGTAACTGGAATCAGAGGGAAACCAAACTTAATGGGTTGTCTAAAATTTGGGGGAAATTATAAGACCTGTTTTTCCAAACAAATCTGAAACATATGGCATGGAGATCCTGTATTTCTCTATAAGGGTATGGTTATTCATTCGTGCGAAAAACATCCTCTGCCCCAATATGTCATTTTCTTTGGCACATAAATACAAGGGATGAGATTGGCTCTTAGAAGGTGAGAAAGGGTACGGGCATCTATGGTATCTGTTTTTATCTTTGCCCCTGCTATTGCCTTGACCTTCAATGGGTTTGCTACACGGATCCTCTGTACCTCATCTATCTCTTCCAGCATGTCATACATGAGCTATAAGTTTCTACATGCCTCTATTACTACCTCACATGGTTCGGGAAGGGAGGAAAAGTACCTTTTCAGTGTCTGTTCGTCGTTTAAAAGTTTTGTCCTTGATAGAGTTTTTTCTTCTTTATCCATGGCCTCGACTTGAGAGTATTTTTTGTGATAATCTATACCCACGTATGTCATTATCATATGAGGCACCTCCTTTTGAAAAAACATTGATTATATTATTATAAGGAGTGTTGCCCGGTTTTTCATTTCATATTACTTGACATCGTCAGACGGATTTTTCCTGTATCCTTGAGCTCTCTCAGGGACGCATTTGAAAAAGCTAAGAAAAGATCAAGCATTGAGAATCTGCACTTTCATGATTTGAGTCATATCTTCGCCACAAGGCTTGTCCAAAATGGGTTGATATTTATACCGTAAGCAAGCTTTTCGGCCATAAGTCTATTACCATGACCACCAGGTATGGCCATAATTGTTAAGAGGGTGTAATGCGAGGGATCGCTGTTCTGGATGGGTGCTACAATTTTGCTACAAGAGAGGTTGAATCTGTTGGAGAATGATGGTAAAATGTAACAAAATTAGGCAGGCGAGAGTGGCGGAACTGGCAGACGCACTGGACTTAGGATCCAGCGGGTAAAACCGTAGGGGTTCAACTCCCCTCTCTCGCAAATATTATCCCTCACTTCAAATTTTCTTCCCACTATTTAGATTTAGTCTTATATATAGACCTTATGTTTCATGAGGCTTGCCGGCAACTGTCATCTTTGCATCTACTATCACAGCACCACTGCCTTTTTCATAGACTATTACAGGATTCAAATCAAGTTCATGAATATCCGGATGTTCTAAAATCATGTGAGACAAACCCAGCATAATCCTTTTTAAGGCATCTATATCTGCCTCATTTTTGCCTCTATATCCTTTCAATATGCTACTTCCTTTTAATTCATCTATCATCTGGCCTGCCATCTCATCATTTATGGGCAAAATCCTTATGGAGGTATCCTTTAAGATTTCTGTATAGATACCACCAAAACCAGCAACAATGACATGGCCAAAATCTCTGTCAAATTTTACACCCACAATAATCTCAAAACCTGGTGGATAAAGCCTTTGAACAAGATATTCTGTGGCATCTATACTATTTGCAGCATTATTAAGCTCGTTTTCATCTCTTATATTTAGTATTACCCCTTTTGATTCTGTTTTATGGATTATGCCCGGGGATACATTTTTTAATACAACAGGATAACCAATGGATGCTGCAAGATGTGGCAGTTCAGTTTTTTTCCCGGTGAATCTGAATTCACCTAAGGGCAAATTGTATTTTTTTAGAAGATTAAAGGCATAAGAAATGGAAACTGGATTAAATTCTGTTTCATGGTTCGGCAACATCTTAAATAGAAAGGCATTTTTTGTAGCTTTAAAGATTCTTCTCTGCTCCAGCAACCGATAATGTCTATAAGAATTCATAAGGGCCCATACGGCACGGTCACAGTCGGAAAATATGGGCAGCAGGCCTGCATTTTTTATTGTGAACCATTCTTTTCTATTTGTGGTTACAGATAGGGCAACAGGTTTATTATACGCGACAGACAGTGCCCCTGCATTTTCTATAAACCTTTTTACCTTGATGCCGTCTTTTTCTGAACTGTATGTGATGATAAAGGCAATGCCGTCCACATCATCTTCCATAAGGGCCATCTCAAGGATCTCTGTATATACATCAAGGTCGTATACATCTCCTATATCAAGGGGATTTCTAGCCCTAATCACATTTATCTGTTTCTTTTTAACAGAAGAAAAGAATTTTTGGGAAAAATCTGCAAGTTGAAATCCATATCTTTCCACAGCATCTGCGGCAAGCACACTATGGCCTCCTGACCGGGATATAACACCCACCTTTTTCCCTTTCATGGATTTAAGGCTGAAGGCCTTAATTGTATCTATAAAATCATAAAAGGAATCAACACAGATAACACCCACCTGGGACATGGCAGAGAATGCAATCCTATCGTCCCCTGTAAGGGCAGATGTATGAAATTTTGCAATCTCTTTACTCATCTGGCCCCTGTTTGCCTTAAGAAGCACTATGGGTTTTTCAGTGGATGCGGAAATCTCCATAAATGCCTTTCCGTTTGAGAAATGTTCGAGATAAAGGCCTATAATCTCAGTATCTTTATCGTTTATCAGATATTGGAGACACTCGTTTTCGTTGATTAAAAGTTTGTTACCTATACTTATAGCCTTGCATAAACCGATATTTTCACATGAACTTATCATGCACGTGTCGTAGAAGACACCACCGCTCTGGGATACGATAGAGACATTTCCTTTTTTCATGTAATCAGGGCTTAATATAAAAAAAGGCAGGACAACCCCTTTTTCAAGGTTTATAACACCGAAACAATTTGGGCCTATAACCCTTATTTTATATGTCTCTGCAATACAATTTATCTGATCCTCCAGGTCTTTTCTATCCTCTGAAAATTCAGAAAATCCACCTGTTTCGATAATCGCATGTCTTATGCCTTTTTTACCACACTCATCCAATATTGCTGGTACACGGGGTGCAGGAACGAGTATTACGGCCAGATCAGGGATTTGTTCTATTTCTTTAAGACTGGTGTAAATCTTTTTTTCATTTATGTATCCACCGTAGGGGCCAATTGCATAACATTTTCCTTTAAAATTGAAGTTTTGAAGGTTCTCTATTATAATCTTTCCTAAATTTTCTGGAGAGTCTGATACACCGAACACAACTATACTTTTTGGATTGAAAAAGGTATCCATAGTTATTTTTAACCCCTTTAAAGCATTAACATTACAGTATACACAGAAGGCCAAAATAAAACAACATTGGGTTGTAGATTTTATCCGCCTTCTGTGATAAAAACTTAAAAAAGAAAAGGAAGATAGCACATAGGTTAGAGGTTAGAGGTTGGAGGTTAGAGGTTAAAGGTTAGAGGTTAGAGGTTAAAGGTTGGAGGTTAGAGGTTGGAGGTTGGAGGTTGGAGGTTAGAGGTTAAAGGTTAGAGGTTAGAGGCTAGAGGCTAAAGGTTAGAGGTTAGAGGTTAGAGGCTAAAGGTTAGAGGTTAGAGGTTGGAGGGTTATGATGAAAAAAA
>CAZJOP010000098.1:0-3666 GCA_964547695.1 uncultured Syntrophorhabdaceae bacterium | reverse complement strand
GAGGTTAGAGGCTAAAGGTTAGAGGTTAGAGGTTGGAGGGTTATGATGAAAAAAATCTATATTTTAAGACACGGTGAAACCCAATGGAATAAGGAAGAGATATTCAGGGGTAGAAATGATATACCTTTGAACGAAGTAGGATTAAAACAGGCAGAACTGGCATCTTATTATTTTAAGGATAAAGGCATAGAGCGTATTTTTTCAAGCCCTCTTTTAAGGGCCATGCAAACCGCCGAGGCAGTGAGTAAGACCGTAGGAGGAGACATTGAAATCGTGGAAGAGTTTATAGATATAAATTTTGGTATCTGGGAGGGGCTCACAGTAAAAGAGGTTGAAAAGAACTTTCCTGAAGATTTTGACATCTGGGTTAAAAGCCCTCAAATGCTTAACATAAAAGGCGCTGAAACACTTGAAGCAGTAAGAAAAAGAATTGCCAGTGGTTTTGAAAGAATCCTTTCAGAAAAAAGTGAAAATCTTCTTATCGTGACCCACAGGGCAATATGTAAGATAATTGTGCTTTTTCTCCTCGATATGGGTAACGAGTTTTTCTGGACAATGAAGTTCGACCCTGCCTCAATCACCCTTTTAGAAAAACACAGTAACCGTTATTTATTGGTTTTCAGTAATGATACGTGTCATCTTCAAGGCATTAAGGGCCTCTACAGAGACTTTTAACATTTCTGAATTTTTTATTAGTTTATTCGGTGGTTCAACGGTTACTAAAAAGGTCAGCCAAAGAAGGAAACATACATTTTGAGCAATACCAGTAAAAATTGATTTTGTTGTTGACAATTAGACGGTGGTCTTGCATATTATCACAGATTAAAGTTTTATTTTTATCTTAAAAATTAAAAGGTTATAAAGAATAGGTTATTTATCAGGCGATTAGCCCATGAACCAAAGGATGTCTAAAAAACAGATGGCTTCTAACTATTTAGGACAGTCTTTTGAGATTACAGTAAACAACAAGAGGTGTCGCAAGTGCTCTTATTGCATACAAATTTGTCCTGCAAAGGCTATAAAACTTTATAAAGACCAGGTTACAATTATAAGTAATCGATGTATCATGTGCGGCAGCTGTATTACCGAGTGTCCCCAGCATGCACTGGATTATAAAAGCGGTCTTCAGCAGGTAATGGATTTTATTGAAAAAAAAGAAAAGACAATCGCATGTGTGGACCCGGCCTTTCCTGCAATCCTTGATTTCTGGACACCAGGGCAATTTGTAACTGCCTTAAAAAAAATAGGTTTTACTGAGGTATGGGAGGGTGCATTTGGAGCAGAGCTTATAAGCCAGGCATACAGAAAAATCCTAAATAAAAAAACAGATAGGCCCCTTATATCTTCTTTTTGTCCTGTAATTGTATTCTACATTCAGAAATACCTTCCTCAGCTAATAGAAAACCTTGTTCCCATTGTTTCTCCCATGATTGCCATAGGCAGGATTGCAAGGGCAATCAAGGGTAATGACTGGAAGGTCGTATACATCACCCCTTGTCTTGCCCAGATAAAAGAGATGTCAAGCCCTGAGGTGATAGGCGCCATTGATCAGGTGATTACATTTAAAGACTTAAGAAAGCTCTTAAAAGAACAGTTAGATAAAAGGGAAAACCATTACGAAACACCCTTTGACGGACCAAAGCCCTTTCTCGGCAGGGTAATATCTGTTATAGGCGGTCTTTATAGAAGCACAGGTTCACAGTTTGACATATTAATGGACGACATAACAGTAACATACGGTCATAGAAGGACAATAGGATCTTTAAACCAGCTTGCCACAGGATACATTAATGCAAGGTTTTTTGATTTTTTATTCTGCCACGGCTGCGTGGACGGGCCTTTTGTAAGCAGGGATTTATCTGTTATTGCAAGGAGACAAAAGGTTGTAAGATACGCAAAACAGGAAATGGAAAAACAGGATGTGTTAAGTGTCATAACAGAACTCGACAGGTTTGAATTCGTTGATTTAAAGAGACACTTTTTGAACATGGAGCAGAGGCTGCCAACACCCACAGAAGAACAGATCAGGGCAATCTTGAAAAAGATAGATAAACTACCACCTAACAAAAACCTCGATTGCAGGGCCTGCGGTTATGCATCCTGTAGAGAAAAGGCCATTGCCGTTGCCCAGGGTATTGCCGATGAGGAATATTGCCTTCCCTACCTTTTAGAGCAGAGTAAGAAGATATACAAAGAACTCGAAAGGTCCCACAGGGAACTTAAGATGTCTCATCAGGCCTTAGAGCAGGCTCAGGCGCAACTGATAAGAACAGAGAAGCTTGCCTCCATAGGCCAGCTTGCAGCGGGTGTTGCCCATGAGATAAATAACCCTCTGGGAACCATAATGATTTATGCCCATTTACTCCACAAGAATCTTGAAAAGGATAGCCCCATGAGAGAGGATGTAGAGTTAATCATAAGCGAGGCAAATCGGGCAAAGGAGATAGTGCAGGGTCTTTTGAGTTTTGCAAGGGAGACAAAATTGAAACCAGGCCCTGTGAACATAAACGATTTACTGGAAGATGTCCTCGGGCTTCTTATAAACCAATCCCTTTTTCACAATATAAAGATAGAAAAAAGACTTGATGAAGAGCTACCCACAATCGTTGCCGATGAGACAAAGCTAAAACAGGTGTTTCTTAATATTATCCTTAATGCAGCTCAGGCAATGGAAGGAAACGGAAGATTAATTATTACTACCACAAAGGACAAAAAATATATTAAAATAAGGATACAGGATACGGGGCCGGGTATTCCACCTGAAGTAATGGCCAATCTTTTTTCACCTTTTTTCACCACAAAGGAAAAAGGGACAGGATTGGGCCTTGCCATATCCTATGGCATAATAGAAAGGCACAAAGGCAAGATAGACGTGGAGACAGAGCTCGGAAAAGGAACTATATTTACCATATGTTTGCCTCAAGAGGCAGATAGTGAGGAAATTGCAATGAGATAACAATGACCTCAAAAAAAGGTCATCAATAAATATTATAGGAGAGGATGCTATGAGTAAAAAGACAAAAATTTTGCTTGTGGACAACGATGTGGATTTTATCGACCTCAATAAGGCAGTCCTTGAAAACAATGGTTTTGAGGTCTCTGTGGCCTATGCAGGTCGAGAGGTTATGGACAAGGTGAGGTTTGATAAGCCTGATCTTATAGTCCTTGACCTCATGATGGAGAAGCACGATACAGGTTTTGCTGTGGCAAGGGCATTGAAGGCAGATCCCCTTTACAAGAACATACCCATACTGATGCTTACTGCAGTGGGGAGTGTAACGGGCGTAGATTTTTCACAAGAACTGGATGGATACTGGATGAAGACCGATGACTATGCAAGTAAACCTTTGTCCCCTGAAGAGCTTATAAAAAAGATAAATGCCCTGCTCGAGAGAAACAAAAAGGATTGATGGCAAAAACTCCAATCAAGTAAAGATTAAAAAGAGATTATAATGGATACACAGGCCCGTATTCTTGTTGTAGATGATGAAAAAGGCATTAGAGAAGGATGCCGTAGAATACTTGCCGCCGAAGGCTATGCTGTTGATGTGGCGGAAAATGGAAATAAAGGGCTTGACCTTGTAAAGACAAACCCCTATGACCTTTTGATAGTAGACCTTATGATGCCGGGGATGGGCGGGCTCGAGATGATGAGTCAAGTAAAGG
>CAZJOP010000097.1:0-7415 GCA_964547695.1 uncultured Syntrophorhabdaceae bacterium | reverse complement strand
AAATTGTGAAAAAAGGTTTTTACAATAAAACAGTGTGTTTTTTTAAAATCCAACAATCCAGTGAAGCAATTTTTTAAACTTCAAATTCAAACAATTTAGGGGCAAAAAAGTTGGAAGAAAATACCTTAATCCTTTGCCTTGCTAATTTTACATATGCTTGATCAATTACTGGGGAAGAATAGGGTTTTCTGTATATCTCACTATCTTCTTCGGGCAATCCTTCATAAAGTTTACTTGCATAAAATGTGGTTAAATCATGGTTGATTCTACCGGGGGAACCGAAAACACTCGTTTTGGTCCCCATGTTTCTCTGTTTACCCATGACTAATCCTCATCCCAGAGATCAATCTATCTTTTATAGGGTAGTATTGCAGTTAGCCGTGTCCTTGTAACTATATGTATATCAATCCTTAACGTCAAAGAAAAAGTGCCTTTGCAAAAAAATATAAGTTTCTTTTAAAATTATATGGGTAAGAAACGGTTGTAAAAAACATGGAATTGATTTAAAAATAACAGGTATCTTTTAATGCTTTGTGATAAGGGGAGTAGATGATGAAAACAGGGGTGTTTTTTCATGAGGAATTCAAAAACAAAGATTGGCCTGTAATAGGAGATAAATTCAGAAACTTTCCAGAGGTGTTAAAGGATGTATTAAAACTGCCCAATGTTCTATATTTCGAATCAAAGCCGGTAGATGAAGAGATACTTTTGAATACCCATACCCATACCTATCTTCAGGAGGTAAAAAGAAGCTGGTATTATAAGGGTGCAACCCTTGCCGTAGGAGGATGCGTGGAGGCAGCAAAACTTATATCAATAGGTGAACTTAAAAATGCCCTTGTATTTTCTGTAGGTGCTGGCCACCATTCAGGACCTTCTTCGGGCTGGGGTGGCACATATCTGTCTTGCTCGGGTCCTGCTGTAAGATATGTTAGGGCCATAACAGGTCAAAAAAGATTTGCCATACTGGATACAGACTGCCATCACGGTGATGGCACCCGTAGCGTCTTTGAAGGGGACTACGATGTACTACATGTGTGTTTTTGCAGTTATAACAATGTTATTGAAAACGGGACAAAGATAGACATAGATGTGTGGGGCAGGACAACGGATGATGAATATTTGAATAAGGTCCGTAATGAATTTATACCAAGGGTAGAGACGTTCAAGCCTTTTATGATACTCCACAACTTAGGTCATGACACTGCCCAGGGGGATTACGGTGATATAGGGTTGACAAGGGATTTTTATCTAAAGCTTGTAAAGGAAGTAAAGGCATGTGCGGATAGCATCTGTGAAGGCAGATACCTTATCATCACCCACGGTGGATACAGATCAGACAATGCAGAATACATATTTCCAAGGGTTGTTGAGATTCTGGCATCTTAAAACTGCACACACTGTTTTTAAGTTTATAAATTCAAAAATGTTTTTTTATCAGCGCTAAAGATGTCTATAACAGTCAATCTCAACGGGGTCTATATAACACCATCCTCTTTTTGTCTTTCATCTCTTCTGTCAGTTCTTCTATTGGCCCGTATTTCATGCAAGCTGCCATACAGTGCGTTACACAGGCAGGTTCTAAACCCTTTTTTGTCCTCGATGCGCAAAGTGTGCATACCTCTGTTGGAAATGGTAGGTATACGAGGTAGTGCCTGTTATTAGGCAGGGATTCCACTATCTCCATAACCTTCATCCCCGATATACCCTCAGGCCAGTTGTATTCCTGGGCACAGGCAACCACACAGGTATGACAACCCGTACAATATTCGTAATCAATAAGCAGCCCCTTTATCTCTTTCTCTGCCATTTTCATCCGTCCTTTCTTAAGCCTTATATATCCTGCATAGGAGATGTTTTATCGGTGCTCCAAGGCCGTCTTTGCCGTGGGCATTCATTGGAATCAATTGATTTATATTGGATTCCCACACACCATAGAGTTCATCTTTATCCTTCCTTTCAGGAAACCACCATCCGTGGGTGGCCATTACCATCCACGTAGGCACAATAGGTGTGACCTTAGCCTTGAACTTTGCTCTACCCATCCAGTTCTCCACAAAAACCCATTCACCGTCCGTTATGCCGTATCTCTCTGCTGTCTCGGGGTGGATCTCCACAACCGGATATGGATCAATCTGTCTTAACCATGGAATCTGTCTGTGCTCTGAATGGAAATACGCCGGAGACCTTCTGCCGGTTGACAGTATGAGGGGGTATTTTTCTGCAAGGTCTGGCCTTGACACAGGGGTAAAGGGAGGCTCTTCGTGGTCTGGCATGGGCTCAAGCCCCCATTCTTCCCTCAAGGTAGAGTAAAGTTCAAACTTGCCGCTTGGCGTCTGAAAACCCGGTCTTCTGTCAGGTCTCAAAAGACCTTTTTCGTGCCTGTGATAGGGATGACTCGGATGGCCTTCTGGTGGAAAAATCCATACCTTCTCTTTCAGTTCTTTAAATTTAAGACCTGAAGGTTTGATAATTTCATCGAAAAGCTCTTCTAAGGAATTCCACTTAAAATCAGGGTCAAACCTTCTGGCAAGTTCTAAGTTGATCTCTGCGTCGGATTTGCACTCATCTACCCTTATGGCCTTGTTTATACTCTGCATGGGCACCCACCACGTTCTCACCCCATCTTTTTCAAGAAATGTGGCAGCAGGAAGCACTACATCTGCATATTCCATGGTGGGCGTCATAAATAAATCAACGCCAACTATAAAATCGAGCCTTTTTAATGCCTCTACCCATCTTTTTGGGTCCATCCCAATACCGGCTACGGGATTACACGTCTGGATCCACATACCTTTTATGGGATAGGGCTTTTCTGTAAATATCTGCTCAAAGGCCGTATCTGTCTGGCATCTCCAAATAAACTTTCTAAAGGGACCGTATTTATCTGCCCCTATCCTGGGGATGTCCTGCTTTTTTGATTTGAGTCTAATTATTCCCTCTGCACCGGGTAAGGCATAGGCCACTGCATCAAAGGCAAATCGAGAGATTATGTTCCCTCCAGGGACATCAAGGTTTCCTGTCAATGCCCATAGAGAGGCAATGGCATGGCACAGTGGGGTTACATTAGGGGTCATGTCAATGGGCACACCCCAATGAATGGCAGCGGGTTTACTCTTTCCATAAAATCTTGCAGCCTCTATCAAAACCAGAGCAGGCACTTTTGTAATGGCCTCAACCCTTTCAGGGTCATATTCATTCACCTTATTACAGAAGGCATCCCATACCGTATGGCATATAAGCTCATCTCCATCCACGGTCTTTACCTTGCATTCACCGGAAATCATAGGTTTTTTTATGCTGGGGTTATATTTGAGGAGGTGCGTATCCCATACAACAGGTCTTTTATGCTTTTCATCCCATACAACAAAATTTTCGCTTTTGCCCTCTGGTTTTATGTCTTTCTCCCTCAATAACCTTCCCGTATCTTTTCTAACAAGGTGTGCTCCGTTGGTCCAGTTATTTAGAAAGTCCTTATCGTAGAGCCCTTCTTTTATAAGGATATTAAGAAAACCCATAGCCAGGGCAGCATCTGTGCCCGGTCTTATTCTTAAGTGGTATTTTGCCCTTGAGGCAAACCATGAAAGCCTTGGATCTACGGAGATTATTTTTGTCCCCTTTTTCATCAAATCTACTATCCAGTGACCGAAAAGATTGTCAGGGCATGTGGCATGTATATTGTAACCCCACACTATCATACACTCCGGCACTTTAAACCTCGGGTCATCGTATCTCTTTTCAAACCATTGGCCTGCATCAAAAACACAGTAATCACCCTGGACTGTGTCGAGTGCTGCAATGCGGGGACTGTAGCAGGCATTGCCGCTTAATGCAAACATCACATTCGGGCTTCCGTAGGCATAGGCAAGCATGCAAATCCATGGTCCTATGTCTCTACCGGTTCCCATTGCAAAGATCATGCTTTCAGGGCCATATTCATCCCTTATAGATTTCATCCTCTTTTCTATGTAATCAAAGGCCTCTTCCCAGGATATCTCATGCCATTCTCCCTGTCCCCTTTCTTTCTTTCTTATCATAGGCCTTCTTATCCGCGACGGATGCTCTACATACTGCTTCATGGCAAGGACACGGGCACATAGTCTACCTTGATTCCACGGATGGTCTTTATCACCCTCTATCTTTACAAGTCGATTACCCTCTATATGGGCTATTACACCGCAACCACCGTGGCAACCTGGCCCTGCAGACCATGTGGTAGTCTTTATAATTTCTCTTTCTTTTTTCTTCATCTTACCCTTCCCTTCTTTTCAATATAACATCCATATCTGCCCCCAATTTTAAAGAAAATGATTTTGAGTTTTCAAAAACTAAAGAGCCATATTCATCTATCTTTGATGCCTCGTATGTGCCCATTATAAAGATGGCACCTAAAACCTCGTTTTTTGCATTGAATGTGGGCGAGGCAATGACATTTATGCCGGGGTTCAATTCACCTATATCCACTGCATAACCTTTTTCCCTGCACTTAATTATGTCCTTTTCAAACCTATCCGTATCAAATTTTGATATATCACCGTAGAAGTATAATCTTTTCTGTTGTAATAGTCCCTTTAATCTATCTTCTGTAAGAAAGGCGGCTATTGCCTTTCCGTGGGCACCGTGGGTCAGGTTAAACCTGTGACCTATTCGGATGGTGACACCTATCTGCTCTTCTGATTCAACTTTTGCCACAACAAAGACACTGTCTTCGTTTATAAGACCAAAAAGTGCGGTGCTTTTTGTCTTCTCTGCAAGGGTCTTTAGAAAGGGTGATACAAGCTCGTTATAATTCATATTATCCAGCACCCGGCGAGAAATAGATAGCACCCCGGGCCCGAGGGAGTATTGTTTTCCGCTTTCTTCTTTTATGACAAATCCGTATTTCTGAAGGGTATTTAATATGGAATAGCCCTTGCTCTTGTGTATCCCCACGCTTTTACAGATGTCTGTGAGATTGACCTTTGGATTCGGACTTTTAGAAAGGTATAAAAGAATTTTTAGTGCCTGATCCACGGCAGGGACTATATGTGTATACTTATGAGGATTTTCTTTTTTATCCTGTTTATGAGACTCAGCCATTTCTGCCATGTTTTTATTCTTCAGAAGGCCTTATTGCCTCAAATCTGCATATCTGAACACATACCTCACAGCCCACACAGATGTCTTTGTTTATATATGCCATGCCACTTCTTCTGTGGCCATCTTCTGTCTTTCCTTTTTCTTCAAGCCAGCTTATGGCAGGACAATTTATCTCAAGACATGTCCTGCAACCCCTACAGGTATTAACATCTACCACAAAAAAAGGATATTTGAACCTCCCTTTAGGGTTTGCCCGCCTTAGCAACATGCAGGGGCTGTTTACTGTTATTATAACCGATGCATCATCTTTTTCCACCTCTTCCTTTATGACCTCCATGGTCTCTTTTACATTATAGGGATCAACCTTTCTTATATGTTTTACCCCTAATGCCATAACCAGGGCCTCGTAATCTACGGCATGGGTGGGTTCGTTTTTTATCGTATAGCCTGTCCCGGGATGCTCCTGGTGACCTGTCATGGCAGTAATCCTGTTATCCAGGATTATGGTTGTTGAATATCCCTTATTATAAACAGCATCCATAAGAGGTGCTATCCCGCTATGGAGGAATGTGGAATCGCCTATTACGGCGCATATCTTTCCAAGCCCATCTTTACCTAAGATTTTTCCCGCACCATAGGCACCGCCAACACCGGCACCCATACAGGTTGATGCATGCATGGCAGAAAGGGGTGGCGCTACAGCAAGGGCATAGCAGCCTATATCGCCGAATACAAACAAATTGAGCTTTTTCAATGCATAAAAAAGCGGTCTGTGGGAACACCCGGCACAGAGGTTTGGTGGTCTTTTCGGCAATTCTTCAGTTTTTACCCTCACAGGGGGTGAGACGTATCTTTTTCCTCGCACTGCCTTTGTCAGGGCCTCTTCCACAATACTCGGTGAGAGCTCACCGATTGATGGAATAAGGTCTTTTCCATGCCATACTTTGTATCCCATTGCCCTTATCTCTGTCTCTAAGAATGGGTCCAGCTCTTCTACTATTATGACCTTTTTGACCTGCTTAAAAAAATCTTTTATAAGATTTACAGGCAGAGGCCACACCATACCCAATCTTAGAAAGGAATATTCTGGAAACACCTCTTTTGTATATAAATATGAGACCCCTGATGAGATAAAACCTATGGATGTATCATTCAACTCGATTGAATTGTAGGGAAACTCTCCATCGGCGTATTGAATAAGCCTATTTGTTCTTTCTTCGATTAGTATCCTCCTTTGTCTGGAATACATGGGCACCATCACGTATTTGGGCGTATCCTTTGTACGAAGACCTTTATCTAATTTGGCTTCCATCCTTTCTTCCATGTTAACAGGGGAATCGCAGTGGGCAACCCTCGTCTCAGTCCGTAAGATAATAGGGGTGTCAAATCTTTCACTTATATCAAAGGCAATCTTTGTAAACAACCTGCATTCCTCTGCATCTTTTGGTTCAAGCATGGGGACTTTTGCAAACCTTGTCCAGTTTCTGCTATCCTGCTCGTTCTGTGAACTGTGTTGACTCGGGTCGTCTGCAACAACTATTAAAAGACCACCTTCAACACCTGTATAAGAAATGGTCATAAATGGGTCGGAAGCCACATTCAGACCCACATGCTTCATACATGCCATAGCCCTCCCGCCTGCAAGGGATGCGCCATGTGCCACTTCTACCGCCACCTTTTCATTTGGTGACCACTGTGTATACACCTCTTTGTATTTTGACAATTCGGCAAGAATTTCGCTACTGGGTGTGCCAGGATAAGCAGATGCAAGTAAGACACCTGCCTCCCATGCCCCTCTTGCCACTGCCTCATTACCCTGCATAATCTTTTTCATATATACCTCTACTTTTAAAAATTAATGCAACCCATACACTCACATAAATTCTGTATATAGAACAATGTTTTTTATAGAATAACGCAGTAAAAAAAAGCTTGTCAATAAATTTTAAATCTTTTTTTATAGATATTTTTAATACCTGCTATTGACTTTTTTTGATTATGAATATATATTCATAACAGTAAATTTTTTGGAGTTTGAGAGTATGCCAAGGCCACCATGTAGAAGAAAGATAGGGTTTATTCCCAATGTCGTTTATTTTAAGCCCGCAGGGATACCCTTTATTGCATTAGAAGAGGTCATCATCGGTCATGATGAATTAGAGGCATTAAGGCTAAAGGATTTAATGGGCATGGCCCAGGATGAGGCAGCACAGAGTATGGGTATCTCTCAGCCCACACTACACAGGCTTCTCATATCAGCACATCAAAAGATTGCAGATGCCATAATAAACGGAAAGGCAATAAGGGTGGAAGGTGGAAATGTGGAAATTTTACAA
>CAZJOP010000096.1:0-7450 GCA_964547695.1 uncultured Syntrophorhabdaceae bacterium | reverse complement strand
CCTGTAATAGAAGGTATAAGGTCAAAGTCAGACATCCCCATATCAATAGATACATACAGGGCAGAGGTTGCTAAAAAGGCCATATACGCCGGGGCCAACATAGTAAACGATATAAGCGGGCTTACATTTGATGCACACATGGCAGAAACAGTTGCAAAATTTAATGCATACGCAGTAATAATGCACATAAAAGGCACACCCCGGGATATGCAGCTAAATCCTTATTATAATGATGTCATTGAGGAGATTAATGAATACTTTAAGGAAAGGATTGATTTTGCCACAGCCTGTGGCATAAAAAGGGAAAAGATCATCCTCGATCCCGG
The DNA here is from genome assembly GCA_964547695.1 of uncultured Syntrophorhabdaceae bacterium. Taxonomy (GTDB): domain Bacteria; phylum Desulfobacterota; class Syntrophorhabdia; order Syntrophorhabdales; family Syntrophorhabdaceae; genus JAKORG01. The sequence goes on along the minus strand of CAZJOP010000096.1, from coordinate 7,124 downwards.
TATCGGCTTTGGCAAAAGGGTTGAAGATAATCTCAAGATAATAAAAGGGTTAAAAAGGTTTAAGGCATTTGGACTGCCTTTGCTTATAGGCACATCCATGAAATCTTTTATAGGCCATGTAACAGGTTCTGAAATCCATGAAAGAACAGAAGGAACCCTTGCAAGCATTGCCATATCTGTATGGAACGGGGCAAACATAGTAAGGGTTCACGATGTAAAAAAGACGTTGAAGGTTGTAAAATTAGTAGATGCGGTTATGAAATCATGACAGAATTTATAAGGTGGCAGGATATCTTGGATATCATTGTGGTATCCATTATTATATACAGGGTGCTTTTGTTTATAAAAGGCACAAGGGCTATACAACTGCTTGTAGGTGTAATAATAGTCCTTTTCGTATTCTATGTTTCAAAAAAGCTCGAATTGTTTACCTTAAACTGGATACTGGGCAACTTTGTGGGCTCCATTATTATAATACTTGTTGTCATATTTCAAGACGACATTAGAAGGATGCTCCTTGCCATTGGAAGAAGCCCCTTTTTGAGAAAGATCTCCTATATTGAAGAAACCATGTTCTACGATAGTATTGCAAATGCCTGTAATATTATGGGTAAAAGAAAGATAGGCGCTCTCATCGTCATCGAAAGAGATGTGGGACTGGAAGAATTTATGGAAATAGGTGTAAAGCTCGATGCCGAGGTAAATACAGAGTTGCTTTTAAGTATATTTTATCCTGGCTCTGCCCTCCACGATGGCGCCACCATCATAAGAGAGGGCAGGATAAGGGCAGCAGGCTGTATACTTCCTTTGACCCAGAGAGAAGACATAGACAAAAGCTTTGGAACAAGACACAGGGCAGCCATAGGCATATCAGAGATAACAGATGCCATAGCCATTGTAGTTTCAGAAGAAAATGGCTACATATCCTATGCCTTCAGGGGTGAAATATATAAAAAGATATCTGGAGATGAGTTAAAATCCGTGATAAAGGAACTTTTAAAGAAAAGATGATGGATGTGATAAAAAAGTATGTATTGAACAACATAAGGCTAAAGGTGCTATCCATCTTTCTTGCTATTTTATTCTGGTTTGCTGTTTCATATACCGGGGACACAAAGATGACCCTTACTGCCCCTGTTAACCTAAGCAATCTCCCGGCGCATCAGATAATAAAGCAGATTGACCCTGACCAGGTGCTTTTATCGATCAGTGGGCCCGTTTCCATTATAAAAAACCTAAGGGCAAAGGATATACATATCAAACTGGATTTAACGGACATAAAAGCAGGAAAAAATACGCTGAATCTGTTAAAGGATAATGTTTTACTGCCAAAGGGCATTAAAATAGAAAACATAAAGCCCGATACCATCAATGTGGAGACCGATGTACTGGTAGAAAAAAGATTGAAGGTATCAGTTAAACTCGATAAAAAGTGGTCGGGCATATACAAAATAAAATCTTGGTCTCCCCAGTATCTGACCGTAGAGGGTGCAAAGGAATCGCTCCAGGCAAAAGATGTTATAGAGACAAAGATCGTTGACGGCAATTTCATAAATGATGAGGAAGAAGTTTATGTGGAGGTAGATACAAAAGGCATGTTTATTAGCAAGATAAAACCTGACATTGTTAAGGTAATATTAAAAAGACTGTAATATTTTAAAGCAAGGAGGTTCTGTATGCCTGATTTGATGGTAAATATTGATCATGTGGCAACAATAAGAGAGGCAAGGGGCACATACTTTCCCGACCCTGTCTATGCAGCAGGGATTGTAGAGATGGCAGGGGCATCGGGTATAATAGTGCATCTCAGGGAGGACAGAAGACATATTAAGGATAGGGATTTAAGGATGTTAAGAGAGGTGGTTAAAACAAAACTTAATCTCGAGATGGCGGCAACAGATGAGATGGTAGAGATCGCCATAGATGTTTTACCTGATATGATAACCCTTGTGCCTGAAAAGAGAGAGGAGCTTACCACAGAAGGTGGGCTTGATGTGGTAACCCTTGCAGATAGACTGAAAAGGGTAGTGGAAAGGGTAAAGCAAAAAGGTATAAAGGTGAGCATGTTCGTTGACCCTGAAGAAAAACAGATAAAGGCGTCAAAGGAAATAGGTGCTCACATGATAGAAATCCATACAGGTAGATACTGTGATGCCACAACAGATGGGCAAAGGGAAAAAGAGTTCGAACATGTTGTAAAAGCTGCAAAAATAGGCAAGGCATTAGGGCTCGGTGTAAATGCAGGACATGGTTTGCACTATCATAATGTGAGAAGGATTGCCTTGATTCCTGAAATAGACGAATTGAGTATAGGCCATTCAATCATTGCAAGGGCAGTCTTTGTAGGGCTCGATAGGGCAGTGAGGGATATGCTTCAATTGATAAAATAATTTACCCCGCCAGAAGGCGGGGTAAGGTCTTTACTATTCCCATGGTGCATCCTGGTCTTTTGTCCACTCTTCGGCTGAGCCGTCGTAAATCTTTACATCTTTATATCCCAGCATATCAGATAAAATTATTGCCCAGGCAGTGCAAGTTTTACCTGTATCGCAGTATGTTATTATCTCTTTTGTCTTATCTGAACCTACTGCGGAGACTGCAGACTTTTCAAGTTCTTCTTTTGTCTTAAATGTGGAATCCTTATTAAAGGCAAGGGAATTGGGTAAGTTTACGGCACCTTTTATGTGGCCTGCCTTTGCCACAAAATCAAGTTTTTTCTTCCCCTGAAAAAATTCAGGCTCTCTTACATCCACAAGGATGGCCTTACCTAATCTTGACATGACATAGTTTTTATCGACAATGAGGTGTTTGTTCAATGCTGCCTTGAATGTCTTTGACTTTGGTTTTACTGGCTCTGTGGAGATAGACCTTTTATCTACCACCCATTTGTTGTATCCTCCATCGAGCATAGAGACATTTTTTACCCCTGCATATTTTAGGGTCCATAGCACCCTTGTCATGTCAAATTTATCAGGAGGGGCATCTGTCTTACTTACGACTATTACATGACTATCTGCTGTTATGCCTGCAGAACCTATTAAATCAATAAGGTCATCTAAGGCAGGTAATTCGTTTCTGTTACTGTTTTTCGTTATAGCCCATGAACCGTAAAACACATTAACTGAGTTTGGGATATGACCTGCCTTATATTCCTCTGGCTTTCTCACATCAACAATGACGATACCCTGGTTATTTAGATTTTTTTCAAGCCAGTCTGTTTGCACTACAGGTTCAATGGAGAATGCAAAAGAGACAGTAAGAAGAATTAAAAGAAAACTAAAAAACGTAGCCTTTTTAAATAATTTTAAATGCATCACGGCGCCTCCTCTTTATTTGTTTTTTTGTTTATAAATCAATTCCATATTTGCCCTGGACCCGTTTTTTATCAGTATATTTTCATTAAGATAATCCCTTCTTTCTTTGTGGCATGCCTCGCAGGAGCGTGTCCTGTCTGTTCTCTTTTTTATGGTATGGACTGCCGTGTCCCAGTAATTTGGTAACCTGTCAAAATGGACCATCTTTATATTAACTGCCTTGAAGGTATCTTTTGTGGTAGGAATAACCCTTAATGTGGTAAAGGTCTTTTTATCCCTCGGGTTTATACCTAAATAAAAGCCCGGCTTTGATGTTGCACCTTTACCTAAATGACAGTTATAGCAGTTTCTATACTGACCTGATGCATGACAGGCATAGCAGGATAGCTTTTCTTTATGGATACTATGTGCCTTCTGTGATCTTTCCGTATCTTCTATGCCTGCTTTATGACACCCATTACATGTTGGTCTGCTCCTTACATCCTTCATGGATTTGTATAAAATACCGTCACCGTGGAGTTCCTCTTTTTTATGACAATCGGTGCAAACCATGCCTTTTTGATAATGGATGTCTGCACTGCCGCTATATTCTCCTGTAAATTCAGGGTATACCCTTCCTCCGTGACAGAGGGCACAGGTTCTCATCTCATCTTTTTTTACAAACCTGTGGCCCTTTATAAGACCTAACTTTACCCCGCCTACAGGTGGAGAACTTACATGACAATCCCCGCAGGATGCGTGACAGCTTCTACAGGATGTTTCAAATACCTTTTTGTCGAATGTCTTTAATTCTTCCTGGGAGAACCTTCCCATAACGCCCTGTCTTTGACCGTAAGTTGTAAAATGAAGGGATGTCTTGAAACGCTTCACAATGTCTTCATGACAGGTCTCACATACTGTTAAATCCTTTGATGGTCTTGAAACGAGCTGTTTATGGGCCTCTTCTTTATTTGATGCACTGTTATTACCTTTATGGCACAGCGAACAGCCTTCTGAAAAGTGGGGGTCATCCTTTAAGATATTCTTATTCACCACAAAACCCATAAACATCTTCTCCGCTGGCACCAGCGGAGGTGCACCAGCTCACCCTTCACCTTCAGATGCCTCTATCTTTGCCGGCTTATACAATGCCTTCATCATGTTTTCGTCTGTATGGCATTTAATACAGGTATCTTCACCTATGCATGGCTGGCACAAAAGAAAAAGAATAAGAAAAAGAGAAAAAAAGGAAATGGTAAATTTTATATCTTTTATATCAATTGTTTCTGCCATCCAATTTATAATATTAAAAATGCCTGGGACGAGAATCGAACTCGAACGGTGCCGAAACACCGAGGGATTTTAAGTCCCTTGCGTCTACCTATTCCGCCACCCAGGCATTGTAATTTTATTTATAATAATAAAAATCATTCTTGTCAATAACGAAAGCATTGAGAATTACGAAAAACTAAAAAGTTCATATTAAGGGACATTCAACATCTTTTGGTAACCGTTTTTGACGAAACGAGAGGATAGCAAATTTAGCCTACTGAGTCTTAAGGCAGGGTTTTGAATTTCAAGTGAAGCGAACCATAGAACGGTAAAAAAAATATTGCAAAAAACTAAAATGGAATTTTTTCGTACTCTCGTATGATTTTTCTTGACAAAGAATGCTACTTTACCTACAATTTTATATCATGACAGATAAAGTGATATTTTACGGTTTCTTTTATTTTTACTTTAGTGGCCTGCACCCAGGCTTAATTTTGTCTTGAGAAAGACAAAAGCCATGGGTGCAAATCCCATGGCTTTTTTAGTTTAAGGGCCATGGGGGATGACCTCATGGCTTTTTTGATTATAAGGAGGAGTGATGCTGGTATCAGAGATAATTAAAAAACAGATGGAAGAGACGGGCTGGATTAGAAGAATGTTCGAAGAGGGTATCAGACTGAGAAAGATTTATGGAGATGAAAATGTCTACGATTTTTCCCTTGGAAACCCCGACATCGAGCCACCTGAACAGCTGATAAGGGTACTGATTGATATACTAAAAAACCCTATCCCGGGGATGCACAGATATATGCCCAACAACGGCTACGAAGAGGTAAGGAGCCAGATTGCAGAATACCTCAAGACCCGTTATGACATGCCTTTTACAAAAGACCATGTATATATGAGCTCAGGTAGTGCAGGTGGTTTAAACATATTACTGAAAAGCATGCTGAACGTGGGCGATGAAGTAATTGTTCCAAAGCCTTATTTTATGGAATTCAAATACTATATTGAAAGCCATGGTGGTATAATAAAAACAGTTAGCACAGACAAAGCATTCCAGCTTGATGTGGATAAGATAGCCTCGGCCATAACGAAAAACACAAAGGCAATACTCATTAACAGCCCTAACAACCCCACAGGCGTTGTCTATAAAGAAGAAAAACTGAAGGAGCTGGCAAGGTTATTGAATGAACACAGGGAAAAGGGAAAAAAGATTTACCTCATATGCGATGATGCATACAGAAAGATCGTGTTCGATAACATTCAACTCCCCAATGTTTTTAAGATTTACGACCTCGTGATTTCAGTCACCTCCCATTCAAAGGACCTGGCATTACCAGGAGAGAGGATAGGCTACATTGCCATATCACCCAAGATTAAAGAAATAAAGTCCCTTGTATCAGCCCTTATGTTTTCAAGCAGGGCCCTGGGTTTTGTAAATGCCCCTGCCCTATTCCAGAGGGTGATAGGTAAGTTTCAGGAAAACTCCATAGATGTGATGGATTATCAGAAAAAAAGGGATTACTTGTACAAGACAATAACAGAAGCGGGTTTTGAATGCGTTAAGCCCCAGGGTGCATTTTATCTTTTTCCAAAATCACCCATAAAGGATGAACTGGAATTCGTAAAGATTATGCAGGAAGAGGAAAGGATACTTGTGGTTCCAGGTAGAGGCTTTGGCAAATCAGGTTATTTCAGGATTGCCTATTGCGTTCCCTTTGAAAAGCTATTAAAGGCAACGGATGGTTTCATAAATATTGGAAAACGATATATAAAGGGGTAACAATATGATATCAAAGAGCATTTCCCAATCAATGAAGGGCTCTTCCTGGATAAGGGCCATGTTTGAAGAAGGAGAAAGACTTAAAAAACAATACGGCGCGGAGAATATATTTGACTTTACCCTTGGAAATCCCATAACAGAGCCACCTCAGGAATTAAAAAGAGAATTGAGGCGCATTGCAAACTCTGATATAAAAGGCATGCACCGCTATATGTCCAATAGTGGTTACGAAGATGTAAGGGAACAGATTGCATCATTCCACAGGGAGAGAACAGGACTTCCTTTTACCAAGGAGCATATCATAATGACAGTGGGTTCGGCAGGGGGGTTAAATGTGATATTAAAGGCACTGCTTGATCCAGGGGATGAGGTGATTGTCTTAAACCCATATTTCGTAGAGTTTAAATTCTACATAGAAAATCATAACGGCATAATGAGACTTGTAGAGACAACAGATGATTTCCATTTAAACATAGAGAATATTAAAAATGCCATAACAGAAAGGACAAAGGCAATCATCATAAATTCGCCCAATAACCCAACAGGCGTTATATATGATGAGGAAGAATTAAAAGAGCTTGCGTCATTACTGGAAACATATAAAAAATTGGGAACACGGATATTTATACTTTCCGATGAGGCATATAGAAAGATTATATACGACAATATCAAATTGCCCGATATCTTTAATATTTACGAAGATACGGTATCCATTATATCCCATTCAAAGGACCTGGCATTACCAGGAGAGAGGATAGGCTACATTGCCATAT
>CAZJOP010000095.1:0-7468 GCA_964547695.1 uncultured Syntrophorhabdaceae bacterium | reverse complement strand
ACTACATCCAGAAACCCTTCTCATTGCAGGAGCTATCAGTGAAGGTAAGAGAAGCACTTGAGGTGTAGGTGGCAAAAGACGGAATAAAATAATTTGTAGAGTTCAAAGCAAAAATCGTATATAATGATTTAAGGGCAAATCGAGCCTGAGCGTTTAGTTTCATGTATAGGAGGGAGTAATGAACATCTTTAGCGCAGCAGATATCTTTCAATTTGCGATAAGGGTTGAAGAATACGGCGAGATTTTCTATCATAAGGCAGCATTAAATGCCACAAACGATGAGGTAAGAAAGTTATTTAACAGACTTGCCGATGAGGAAATCAAACATAAAAGGATTTTCCAGGAACTTTACGAAAAGGTTAAGGATAATAGACTCCCGGAGAGTTATACCGGTGAATATATGGCATATTTAAGGGATTTCATAGACGGAAAGGTGATTTTTATTAAACAATCTCAGGAGAAAGAGCTTGCCATAATACAGGATACAATGGCAGCCATAGATTTTGCAATTCAGAGAGAACTCGATTCAATACTTTATTATCAGGAATCAAAACAGTTTGTCCACGAGGGACAGCAAAAATTAATAGACGACATCATCATTGAAGAAAGAAAGCATTTTGCCTTGCTCACTGAATTGAAAAAATCTTTAAAGAAATAGAAGCGTTAATAAGGGGTGAGATTAAAATGATGTTGAATTTTTATCCTTAGACAGTAGGTCTCTGTGCAATATCTTTCCAAGCCTGTCTTCTGTTAAGTATCTTTCCAGATCCAATTTTATGTTTTCCCATGTATCATCAGAGAGCCCTTCCATTAAATCAACGGGTATGAATATCTTTTTTGTCTCCTCTGTCACCTTATCTTTGTTGCACTGTCTCCACACCCATCTCCTTGTCAATACCTCTTTGTTATCCTTATATACCACCTCATTTTTTTCCACAATTTCTACTTCACCGGAATCCATAGGATAGAAAGGCTCATCTCCCCTTGCAAAGGCAAGATAGATGTTTCCTTCTATGGGCTCCAGCGCATGGCCACCCATAGGCACCAGATACTTTAGTGATATGGAGTTATAAATATCTACCACAGGATTTATTCTCGGGATCTCTCCACCCTTTAACACCCTTCTTAACAGGGCCTCGATGGAACTATAGTATTTTGAGGCAGATATACCGATTTTTTTAAAGGCCTCTCTCCAGATTATTATGTGGGGATGATCCTGGGGTTTATCATATAAAAAAGATGACTTTATGTGTTCGATGACAGGGCCTAATCTATCCTCACCGTATCTTGTATTTTCCACCTCACAGATAAATACGCCTATTTTAAGTTTTGGAAAGATATGAAAAAGTCTCTCGTCAACGGAAAACTGCATTAACTTTTCTTGGCAACGTTTATTCTTGTAATTGCCTTATTGAGGGCAAGTTCATGGATTTTATATTCCGGTGCATCAGGACTTAATTCCTTTAATGCAGCCTCTGCCTTCTCCCTTGCCACTTCTGCCCTCTCCACATCTATCTCATCTGCCATCTCTGCTGACTCGAGTAGCATTAAGACCTTATCGTTAACCACCTCGGCAAAGCCACCGCCTGCGGCAATATAGTATGTCTTTCCATCTTTCACGAACCTTACTTCACCTATATCCACTGTGGTTAAAAATTGAATATGGCCTGGCAGTATCCCGAATTCGCCAAGTTCACTTCTTGCCTCAAGGAGGTCTACCTGTTCTTTGACGAGAACCCTTTCCGGCGTTATTATCTCAAGGTCAAGCTGGCTCACCTTATTTCTCCTTATTCCATAAGTTTCTTGGCCTTTTCCACTGCCTCTTCAATAGTACCTACCATGTAGAATGCCTGTTCAGGGAGGTCGTCGTGTTTACCTTCAACTATCTCTTTAAAGCCCCTTATGGTGTCTTTTAAAGGCACATACCTTCCAGGTGTTCCTGTAAATGCCTCTGCAACAAAGAAGGGCTGAGAAAGGAATCTCTGGATCTTTCTTGCCCTGGCCACTATGATCTTGTCTTCTTCTGATAGTTCGTCCATGCCGAGGATTGCGATAATATCCTGTAACTCTTTGTATTTCTGGAGGATTCTCTGCACCTCACGGGCAACAAAGTAGTGTTCTTCGCCTACAACCTTTGGGTCAAGGATTCTACTTGTAGAATCAAGGGGGTCCACTGCAGGATAAATTCCAAGCTCTGCAATTTGCCTGGAAAGAACCGTTGTTGCATCGAGATGGGCAAATGTTGTGGCAGGAGCAGGGTCTGTTAAGTCGTCGGCGGGCACATAGACTGCCTGCACCGATGTGATGGAGCCCTTAAGCGTTGAGGTAATACGCTCTTGCAGTTCCCCTAAGTCTGTGGCAAGGGTTGGCTGATAACCCACTGCAGAGGGCATTCTGCCGAGTAGTGCTGAAACCTCTGAGTTTGCCTGGGTAAATCTGAATATGTTATCAATGAACAAAAGCACATCCTGGCCTTCTTCATCCCTAAAATATTCTGCTGCAGTCAATGCGGTTAAGCCTATTCTTGCACGGGCACCAGGTACCTCTGTCATCTGACCATAAATCAATGCGCATTTATCTATAACCCCGGACTGTTTCATCTCAAGCCAGAGGTCATTTCCTTCCCTTGTCCTTTCACCAACACCGCCGAACACAGAGATTCCACCGTGATGCATTGCAATATTATGGATCATCTCCATAATAACGACAGTTTTACCAACACCTGCACCACCGAAAAGCCCAACCTTTCCGCCCTTAGGATATGGCTCAAGGAGGTCTATAACCTTAACCCCTGTTTCGAGTAGCTCGATTTTGGTATTCTGCATGGTAAGGGGAGGGGCAGGTCTATGGATGGGGTATTTCATCTTTGTTTCAATAGGTGGGCCATCATCAACGGGCTCGCCTATAACATTTAAAACCCTGCCTAAAATTTCTTTACCCACAGGAATTGTTATCTGTGTGCCTCTGTATATGGCTTCCTGGCCTCTTACAAGACCGTCTGTGGTATTCATGGCTATACACCTGACAGTGCTATCGCCTATGTGCTGGGCCACCTCGAGCACGAGGTTTTCCGGCTTATTACTTATAGTCGGATTTGTTATAAAGATTGCTCCATAGATTGGTGGAAGGTTGTCGGACGGAAATTTTACATCAACTACCGTTCCTATGACCTGCACAATTTTTCCTTTTACTTCCACGCTCATAATTTTTTATCCTCCTTTATGTTCCTCTCAATGCTTCGGCGCCACCAACGATGTCAAGCATCTCGCTGGTAATACCTTCCTGCCTTCTCTTGTTGTAGATAAGGGTTAGGGTATTTACCATCTCTGTGCAATTCTTCGTTGCATTTTCCATGGCGCTCATTCTTGCAGCATGTTCTGAAGTCTGGGAATCCACAAGGGCATAATATATCTTTGTGCTTAAAAATTTTGGAATAATTGTATTTACAACCTTATCCCTTGTGGGCTCGTATAGATAATCACCTTCGTATTCTTCTTCTGATGGCAAAATAGGCAAAAACTCTTCAAACCTTACCACATATTTCACAGCAGATTCAAAATGGGTATAAAGAAGATATATTTTATCGTATTCACCTTCTGTGTAAAATTTAATAAGCTCCGATGCCACTTCTTGTGAAAAATCCATTCCAACGAGTTTTATATCAAGTCTTTCTTTTATGATATTTATTTTTCTCCTCGCAAGATAGTCTCTTACCTTTCTGCCGAATACATATACGTTTATATTTTCATATCTGTCTTTGTTCTGGGCTATGAAGTTTTCAACAGCCAGCCCGATATTCGAATTAAAACCCCCGCACAAACCCCTATCCGAGGCTATGGCAACAATAAGAACATTTTTTATCTCTTCCCGCTCTGTTAAAAGAGGGTGCACATCTTTAGGAAGTTTTGCTATTACCCTTCCTACCAGGTTTTCCATCTTTTTTGCATAATCTTTTATCTTTTCATATGCATCCTGAGCCCTTCTTAGCTTGGATGCAGAGACCATCTTCATGGTTCTCGTGATAGTCTGTGTGCTGTTTACACTGTTTATCTTTCTCTTTATTTCTCTTAAAGTTGCCATCGGACATCCTTAATTAATTAATATGTAAATATTTCTTTAAATTTTTTCAGGGCTTCATGGAGTTTATCGCTAATAGAGGCATCTATCTCTTTCTTTTCTTTGATTTCATTAAGAATGTCTTTATGTTTCTCTTCCATGTATTTCAACATATCGTTTTCGTATTTCTTTAATGCACTTTCAGGATATGTGTCTATGTATCCGTTGGCACTTGCAAAGAGTAACACCACCTGCTTTTCCACAGGCATCGGCACATATTGATCCTGTTTTAAGATCTCGGTTAGCCTTGAGCCCCTTGCAAGGAGTGCCTGTGTGACCTTGTCGAGGTCACTTCCGAACTTTGCAAATGCAGCAAGTTCTCTATACTGGGCAAGCTCGAGTCTCAATCTACCAGCCACCTGTTTCATGGCCTTTATCTGGGCATTACCACCGACTCTTGATACAGAGATACCCACGTTGATGGCTGGTCTTATACCGGCATAGAAAAGCTCGGGTTCAAGGTAAATCTGGCCGTCTGTTATTGAGATTACATTTGTAGGAATGTATGCAGATACATCACCTGCCTGTGTTTCAATGATAGGCAATGCAGTGAGAGAGCCTCCGCCGTGGGCATCATCCCATTTTGACGCACGCTCCAGCAACCTTGAGTGTAGATAGAATATATCACCAGGATATGCTTCACGTCCAGGTGGTCTTCTTAAAAGCAGCGATAACTGTCTATATGCCACGGCATGTTTGGACAGGTCGTCATAGACAACAAGGGCATGTCTGCCTGTATCCCTGAAATATTCACCCATTGAACAACCTGCAAAGGGTGCGATATACTGTAGCGGTGCAGCATCACTTGCAGTAGCTGCCACAACGGTTGTATATTCCATTGCCCCGTATTGGGTTAATACATCTACAATCCTTGCCACCGATGACCTCTTTTGTCCTATGGCCACATATATACAGTAAACGTTACTGTCTTTTTGATTGATTATCGTATCCAGTGCGATTGCAGTTTTACCTGTTCCCCTGTCACCGATTATCAATTCTCTCTGGCCTCGGCCAATAGGGATCATGGCATCTATGGCCTTTATACCTGTCTGGAGTGGCTCTTTAACAGGCTGACGGACAACAACACCAGGTGCTATCTGTTCTATGTTTCTAAATTCCTTTGCCTCGATGGGGCCTTTTCCGTCAATGGGGTTTCCCAGGGCATCTACGACCCTGCCGATAAGCGCCTCACCTACAGGCACCTGGGCAATCCTGTTCGTTCGCTTTACGATCTCCCCTTCTTTAATCTTATAATCCTCACCAAAGACAACAGCTCCGATGTTATCTTCCTCAAGGTTCAACACCATCCCGATTATACCATATGGAAACTCGAGCAATTCACCGGCCATGGCATTTTCTAAGCCATAAATCCTTGCAATACCATCACCGATAGAGATAATGACACCTGTTTCCTTGAGGTCTATCTCCCTCTCAAACCCTGAAATCTTCTGTTCTATAATCCTACTTATCTCATCTGCCTTGATTTCCATATATTCTACTCCTTCAAAATATTTTCCTTAAGTATTTCAAGCTGTCTTTTTACGCTACCGTCAAATATGGTGCCCCTTAAAGAGACCTTCACCCCTCCTATCAGGGTTTTATCTTCTATGGGGTCCAGCACCACATCCTTTTTCAGCCTTTCTTTAAGGGCCCCTTCGATACGCCTTTTTGTCTCCTCGTCAAGGGGGAATGCCGACCAGATGGTCCCCCTAACCCTTCCTTCTTTTTCATCTACAAGCTCGTTGTATACATCTCTTATTGTGGTTAGATAATTCATGCGGTTTCTTTCAAGAAGCATCATAAGCAAGTTGGAAAGGGGTGCGGAGACCTTAAAGGTTCTTAACACCTCACTTAAGATGTCTTTTCTTTTGCTCATCTCAAGGATGGGCAGGGTTAGAGGCCTGCCGAGCCTCGGCTCTTTTGCAAAAAAGTCAAGAAGTTTGTTAAACTCTTCAAGATATTCTTTATATCTGCCGTCTTTTTCACCGACAGCAAAAAGACCCCTTGCATATCTTTTGGCTATTGAACGGCTAATCAATTCATACTCCTTATCTTTTCTATAAATTCATCAACCATTCTCATATGGTCTGATTTACTAAATTTCTCTCTGAGAATCTTTTCTGTTTTTTCCATGGTCATTTTCGCAATCTCTTCCTTAATTCTACCCATAATCTCCTTTGCCTCTTGCTCGTAAGTGAGCCTTGCCTGTTCTTTGATGCGAGCGGCAAATTGATTAGCTTCTGCCAGTATCTTTTGTTTTTCCCTTTCTGTTTCTTCCATTACGGATTTTTTAAATGCCTCTATCTCATCGTTTAACCTTGATAGTTTTTCTTCATATTGTGCCTTGAGGGCTTCTGCCTCTTTTAGCGCCCTCTCCGCATCCTCATATTTTTGTTTAATGGCCTTGTGCCTGTTTGCAAGATAATTTTTTAGGGGTTTTCCTGCAAACTTAATTAATAAACCAACAAGGACTGCAAAGTTTATGAATTTAAATACCCAATCTAACCAGGATTCAGAACCACCGGACATTATATACTCCTTTTTAATATTTTTTCAGCTGCCTCTGATGAAAGCCTGTCCACTTCCATCATTAGGGATTCATAAACCTTTTTCTGGTCTTCCTGTATCTGTCTTTTTATCCTGGAGAGCTCTTCAGATAATTCTTCCCTTGCCTTTTCTATTATCCGCATGGAAGTATTGTGGGCCTCGGTTATTGTTAAATCTTTCTCTTGGAGAATGGGCCTTTTCAACTCTATGGTCTTTTCTTCGTATTGTCTTTGCAGATTTTCCACATCTTCTTTCAGCTTTTTTGCCTTTTCAAAGGCAGAGCCGATTGTGCCCTCTCTTTTGTTGAGTGTTTTTAGAACAGGCTTAAAAAGGAATATGTTCAATAAGATAAGTAAGATTAAAAAATTGACGAATTGAATGAGCAGGGTGTAATTGAAATCTATCATTTTATGACCCCATTTTTACAAAAGAATTATTTCACATAGTGTTTGTATCATAAAAAGATTTTTTTTTCAAATTTTTTTTATCAATAAAATTATTTTTTTATTTTTTGGGGTTAATTAAATTTATTAGCCTGTTCTGTTTGAAAATCAACAATTTTTGAAGGCGTGTTGTCCATTGTAATCTTGCCGTTGTATATGCCACCTTCTGCTATGGAGATTTTTCCTGTTGTGATATTGCCATTAACATAGCCCCTTGGGCCAATCTCAACTAAATTTTCGGCATTTATGTTACCCTCTACCCTTCCGCCTATATTTGCATTTTTTACAGCAATATCACCTTTTATATGAGCCTTTTCTCCCACAATGAGTGTATCTGCTTTAATAGTGCCTTCAAGCTCACC
>CAZJOP010000094.1:0-7523 GCA_964547695.1 uncultured Syntrophorhabdaceae bacterium | reverse complement strand
CCAAAAAGGTTGATGTAAGGGTCATTGCCACAACGAATAGAAATATATTAATGATGGTAAAAGAGGGGAAATTCAGGGAAGACCTCTATTATAGATTAAATGTATTTCCCATACACATCCCGGCTTTAAGGGAAAGAAAAGAGGATATACCGGAGCTTGTGGCACATTTTTTGCGTAAGCATTCAAAGGGAATGGATGTAAGTATAAGCGATGATGCCATGGAATTTTTAAAGCATAGAGACTGGAGGGGTAATGCCAGGGAATTGGAAAATGTTATAGCAAGGGCATGCATTCTGTCGAATTATTCTGTTATAAAATTGACACACCTTATGGAAATGGATATGGGTGGCACAGCGGAAATTAATTCAAGGGGTTCCATAAAAGAGATGGAGATGAAACTCATCATCGATGCCTTAAAGACCTGCAGTGGCAATAAGACAAGGGCTGCATCGCTTCTTGGTATTACGGCAAGGACGTTAAGAAACAAATTAAAAGAATACAGAGAAATGGGCATCTTAATTGAAAAAGAGGTGGGATATGGATGTAATTGATTTTGTTGAAAAGGCATTGAACATAAGGTCCTTTTATCACAAGATACTGGCAGGCAATATTGCAAATGCCGAGACACCACATTATAAAGAAAAGGATATAGACTTTCAAAAGGAATTAGAAAAACAGCTCTCCGGTGCCACAGCCTTTGACGTGATAGAAAAGGCTGAGAATGAAGGGATCAGTTCATTAGACGGCAATACAGTGAACATGGAATATCAGATGGTAAAATTAAACGAGAACAGTATGCTCTACAGTGCCCTTGTCCATTTGATTTCAAAGAAATTTTCCATCATGAGATATATAATAAATGAAGGAAGGAGATAGGATGAGTCTTCTCGATATATTAAAGATAAGTGCATCGGGGCTTAAGGCACAAAGGATAAGGATGGAGACCATTGCCACAAATCTTGCAAATATCCATACCACAAGAACCGATGAAGGTGGTCCTTATGTGAAAAAAGAGGTGGTTTTTAAGACTGCTGATGTATCTGAAAAAGAGGAATTTGACAGGTTGCTTTCTCAAAAGATAGAAGGGGTAAAAGTAGAGGAGATAGCGAAAAGTAACAAGAATTTTGAAAAGGTATACGACCCAGGCCATCCCGATGCAGACAGGGAGGGTTATGTGACTTATCCTAACGTTAATCTTATGGAAGAGATGGCGGATATGATATCGGCAACAAGGTCTTATGAGGCAAATATAAATGTTATCAATACCACAAAAGAGATGTTTTTAAAGACACTCGATATAGGTAAGTAGGAGGAAAGCCATGAAGGTGGAGACATTTCAGTTACCCCAGTTTCCTGAAAATAAACAAATTAATGAGAAAAAGACATCTGCCTCGTTTACAGAGATTTTGAAGGATTCCATAAGTAAGGTAAGTGCCCTTGAGAAAGAAGCGGACGAGGAGATAAAGAAACTGGCCACAATGGAAAACAAAGATATCCATACCACCATGATTGCCGTTGAAAAGGCAGACATGACCTTTCAGCTTATGATGCAGATAAGAAACAAGATAATCAGTGCCTATGAAGAAATTATGAGGATGCAGGTATAGTAATGACGCAATTGGATATTCTAAATTATGTAAAAAATTTTTTAAAAACAACGCCAAAAGGTAAACTTTATCTGTATCTTTTTATAATAATCGCAGTAATAGGTGGCTCTACCGTAGGATTAACACTTATTCAGAAAGAGAATTACCAGCCGCTATTTTCAGGCCTTAATATGGAGGATGCCTCCATGATTGTGGCAAAATTGAAAGAGCAGAAGGTGCCCTATAAATTGGGTTTAGGCGGTAGCGTCATCTATGTTCCAAAAGAAAAGGTGAACGAGATAAGATTAAATCTTGCCTCTCAGAATGCCCTGCCAGGAAATACAGGTATCGGCTTTGAGCTTTTTGACAAGACCAATTACGGAATGACAGAATTCATGCAGAATATTAATTATAAAAGGGCTATTCAGGGAGAGCTTGCCCGCACCATCAATCAGATGCCTGAAGTCAAATCATCGAGGGTGCACATTGCAATCCCGGAAAAGACGCTTTTTACAGATAGGGAAAAGAGCGTTACTGCGTCCATATTTTTAAATTTAAAACCTGGCAGGATGCTCTCAAAGGAGCAGATAAACGGCATTGTTCTATTTGTGGCAGGCAGTATTGAAGGACTAAAGCCAGATAACGTGACAGTGATAGATTCATCAGGAAAGATACTCTATAAAGGTGGAGATAGCAG
This sequence comes from uncultured Syntrophorhabdaceae bacterium, assembly GCA_964547695.1. Taxonomy (GTDB): domain Bacteria; phylum Desulfobacterota; class Syntrophorhabdia; order Syntrophorhabdales; family Syntrophorhabdaceae; genus JAKORG01. The sequence continues at coordinate 5,240 of CAZJOP010000094.1, read as the reverse complement.
TTCCCCTGTGGTACTCACACATCAACAATATGAAGTGCAGAAAAACATAGAAAAAAAGATAGAAGAATCCGTTAAATCCATGCTTGATGCCTTTTTACCAGCCGGTAAGTCTATTGTTAGGGCGAATGTGGATCTTAATCTAAAAAAGGTAGAGGTGTTTGAGGAAGAGTATAATCCCGATAAGGCAGTGGTAACTGCAATGAAAAAGAGCATGGAAAAGGTGACAAATAAGAGTGCAAGATCCGGTGGTGTGCCTGGCGTTGCATCTAATGTAAATGGGGCTCAGAGAAATAATATATCCGATGAAGAAAAATTAACAGGTTCTGAAAGACAGGATGAACAGAAGACTTTCGAATTGAGTAAGGCCATAAGAAAGATAGCAGAGCCGTATGGTGATATAAAAAGGATCTCCCTTGCCGTTGTCGTTGATGGAAAATACGAGAAGGTAAAGGAAGGGAAAAAAGAGGTGCTCAAATATACGCCCAGGTCCCAGAAAGAGCTGCAGGATATAAGAAATCTCATTGCAAGGGCAGTGGGCTATAATGAGGAAAGGGGGGATAAGATAGAGGTATTAAATATCCCCTTTGAGACAGAGCCTTTTGCAGACGAAAGAAAGGAAAGTTTTATAAGCAGAGATATGTTATTGGATCTGGCAAAGTATGGATTCTATCTTGTCATTGCATTTTCTATTATATTTTTTGTGATAAAACCCATTATGGGTATCTTTAAAGAAAGACCTGTCACCATCCCACTAAAGGAGGCGGAAAAGGTAAAAGACGTATATACAGGTTCAAAGCAACAAGAAGATAAGGCAGGTATTACCCAGGGTGTTGAGCAGACGCCGAGCCTTGCGAGTATGCAACCTGCCATTGCAAATGCCCTTCAGGATAAAGAACTTGTAAAGTTAATTTTAAAAGAATGGGTAAGGCAGGGTAGCTAATGGATACGACAAACATTTCAGGGATAAGAAAGGCCGCAATTCTTTTACTTACCATGGATGAACAGCTTTCAAAGGAGATATTAAAGGATTTTGAAAAGGAAGAGATCGAGGCCATAGGAAAAGAGGTGGCAAAGTTGAAGTTTATTCCTGAGAGTGTTGTAAAGCAGGTGCATGAGGAATTTTTAAGTAATATTAGAAAGGTTGGCCAGGTCATTGTTGATGGTCAGACAAGGTTCAAAACCCTGGTAAAGAAGAGCCTGGGCGATGAGACAGCAGAGACATACCTGCAGGCAATAGAATCAAGCGGCGGGACACCGGGTGATTTTGTTAAGACATGCGACCCAAGATTGCTTGCCACCAATATAAAGGGGGAACACCCCCAGACCATAGCCCTCATCGTCTCTTTACTTCCACCCAAGAAAGCCTGTGAGGTTATCAGTGCACTTCCTGAAAATGTTCAAGGTGAGGTCATGACAAGGATGGCAAACTTGGGAAGGGTGGATAAAAAATTACTACTGGAAATAGAAGATATTATCAGGGAACAGTTGCAGGATATAGGAGGTGGAGAGGAAAGACAGATGGGAGGCGTAGGTGCTGTGGCGAGTATTTTAAACCAGATGGATAAAAAGAGAGAGGCCGAACTTCTTGGCTCTATTGAAGAGGCAAACCCTGAGCTTGCCCAGAGGATAAGGCAATTGATGTTTACATTCGAGGATTTGATGAAGCTTGATAATAAGAGTATACAGACTTTGTTGAAAGAAGTTACTTCAGAAGAGCTTGCCATAGCCTTAAAAGGTGCCTCTGATGCCATAAAAGAAAAGATATTTTCCAATATGTCTGAAAGGGCTTCTGCTATGTTAAAAGAAGATATGGAATCAATGGGTCCAGTGAGACTCTCTGAAGTAGAGCAGATGCAGACAAAAATAGCTCTCACAGCCAAGAGACTGGAAGCAGAAGGTAAGATTATCATAACCGGCGAGAATGAACAGTTCATCTAACATTGAACCCTTTATATTAAAATCCATTGACGAATTAGAAGAAGAGGAATTAAGCAGGGAAAATGCCTTTATTTCCTTTTTCGAGGCGTCTCAAGATCAAAACGAGACAACATTGGAGAAAGATAAGGATTCACAGGATGACATAAAGGATGGGGGAGAAAAAATAGATATAGAGGTACAGGCAAGAAAAATCTTTGAGGACGCATACAGGGAGGGAGAAAAGGCCGGATTTGAAATGGGCATGAAAAAGGTTGATCCTATTATTAAAAGGTTGAATAATGATCTGGCAGCCATCATGTCTTTTAAAGAGGAGATGCTCAAGAAAGTAGAGGAAACCTCTATCGAGCTTGCCTTAATCTTTACAGAGGCACTGGTATTAAAAGAATGCACAGAACATAAAGAAACATTGATAAAAATGGCAAAAAAGGCTATCGACATATGCGATGAAAGATACGATATAAAGATAAGAATGCGACGCGACGACATAAAATACATCTCAGAGGAGCTTATTAACACATTAAATATAGTACCCGATGAAACAATAGGTGAGCCTGGCTTTATCATAGAGACGAACTTCGGAGAGATAGACGGAAGGATCTCTACCCAGATAGAGGAATTAAAAAGAAACTTCATTAAAAAGGAAAAAGATGGGTGAATCTGCAAGAAAGCATTAAAGAATATCTGAAAAACATATATCCATACAAGATTTACGGCAAGGTGAATCAGGTTGTAGGCCTTGTCATAGAAGGTAAGGGGCCTATCTCTTCTGTTGGTGATGCCGCACAGATCTTTCCTGTAGACGATACAGAGCCCATAGAGGCCGAGGTCGTAGGCTTCAGAGATGGCAAGACCCTTCTTATGCCACTGGGTGATATAAGAGGCATTGGCATAGGCTCAAAGATTATATCCAGAAAGCAGGCAGTAAATACCAGGGTGGGAGAAGGTCTATTGGGAAGGGTAATAGACGGTCTTGGCAATCCCATAGACGGAAAAGGACCGATAAACTGTCGTGATATAACACCAATTTATCGGGAAACGGTAAATCCCATGAAGAAAAAGAGAATTATTGAACCCCTTGATGTGGGAATAAGGTGCATTAACGGTCTTCTTACATGTGGAAAGGGTCAGAGGATAGGTATATTTGCCGGTTCAGGGGTGGGGAAAAGTGTGCTTCTTGGTATGATAGCCCGTCATACAGAGGCAGATATTAATGTGATAGGTCTCATTGGAGAGAGGGGTAGAGAGGTCAGGGAGTTTATAGAGAAAGACTTGGGAGATGGGATTAACCGTTCTGTGGTGGTGGTTGCCACATCAGACCAGCATCCGTTGATAAGGGTAAGGGGCGCCTTTTTAACCGTAGCCATTGCAGAATATTTCAGAGATAAGGGTGCTAATGTGCTTTTGATGATGGATTCCCTTACACGTTTCTGTATGGCGCAAAGAGAGATAGGCTTGGCCATAGGTGAACCACCTACCTCAAAGGGATATACACCCAGTGTGTTTTCACTGCTTGCAAAACTCCTCGAAAGGGCAGGCAACGGAGAAAAAGGTGGAACCATGACGGCAATATACACGGTGCTCGTTGAGGGAGATGATCTTGAAGACCCCATTGCCGATACATCGAGGTCCATTCTTGACGGACACATTGTGCTATCAAGAAAACTATCAGACATGAACCACTATCCGCCTATAGATGTGTTAAGAAGCGTGAGTAGAATTATGAAGGATATCGTATCAAAAGAACAGATAGAATATTCAACAAGGATTATAGAGATCCTGTCTGAATACGAAAAGGCAGAGGATTTGATAAACATCGGTGCATACCGTGCAGGAAGCAATCCCAAGATAGACTATGCAATGGCCATGATAGATAAGGTAAAGGTATTTCTCACACAAGATGTAGATAAGAAGGCAACAATAGAGGATGCTATAAACAGCATGAAGATGCTTTTTTATGTGAAATAAAAGGTTATAATAGATGGCAAAGAAAGTGCGTTTTGATAAGCTCATTGAAGTAAAAGAAAACCTGCTTTCTGAGAAAAAAAAGGCATTGCAGCGCACCGTTGATTCATATGAAATGCTATCCCAGGAAATCGTTTCCCTTGAGGAAGATATCAAAAAAAACTATGCAAGATTGTCACTTGCCGCCACAGACAGTAACGAGGTATACGTTTTGAGAGAACGTATTTTATATCTCGAGGAAAAAAAATCAATGCTTTTAAAAGAAAAGGATAAACTTGAAAAAACAATCGATGATTTGAAAACAGAGCTTGCCGATATTTTAAAAGAAATAAAGATACTTGAAGCCTTAAAATCGAAGACAATCTACAGTCTTAAAAAGGCCATTGACAGAAAAGAACAGAAAAAACTCGACGAACTGGCCTTACGCCTGAATATAAAATCCTATCAGTGATAATTTAATATAGGAATTTTTTTCCCATAAGGAAATAAATTCCCTGCCATTTAACCCTTAGGCAATCTATATTAAAACTTAACTTATTGAAATTATTGACTTAATCTGTCTGGCATAAAACTTGTTATAGAAATAGGCATGGACTCACAAGGACTTATAAATATTTTAACCCTAAATACAGCACAGGCGGGGGAATCAATAAATCTTTGTCTTCAGTCAGCAAATAAAAATACAAATTTTTTGGAATTTTTAAAAAATGCTGTGTTATCCGAGACTGACTCGGAAATAAATGTTTTAGAGGATGTAAATGTTGCGGTGCAGGAAAATTATATATTCGCTGAAAACAGAGAGATGTTTTCAGAAATAATCCTGCAACTTTTGGCATTGAGGAATCAAAATTCTCCTGTAGATGCACAAAAGTCAGCTGTTTTGCCGATTATTTTTCATGGAGATGAAAATTTAACATCCGTTGATAATGATTCCAAATCAGGGCTAAAGGTTTTAAGGCAAAAGAGCCTGGCAGGGCTTTTGGCATCCATAATAAACAGCATTTTAAAAACCCTTTCAGATAATAAGGAGATAGAGAAAGACAGTAATTTAGATGAAAGGAATAATAATAAACCCACCAAAGACATTTCAGAAAAGTGCCAGGTTAATGAATCAGATGCCAGGACCATTACCATCATCCTCACAGACCTTCATTATTTAAATAGAGACAGGCAAATAAAGGTCGAACAAATCAATACAGATTACACTTCAGCATTAAAAGAAGAAACCATAGGATACAAACCCTCTATTTTTTCAGAGATAAATCCCGGCTTAAATAATACTTCAAATAAACCCACCAAAGACATTTCAGAAAAGTGCCAGGTTAATGAATCAGATGCCA
>CAZJOP010000093.1:0-7526 GCA_964547695.1 uncultured Syntrophorhabdaceae bacterium | reverse complement strand
CTTTGGAGCCTGCATTCGGAGGTTCGAATCCTCCCGCCCCAGAATTAATTTTTAGGGGGCATGAAGTGGATAAGTTGAGGATATTTTCTGGAAATGCTAACAAAACACTTGCTGAAAGCATATGCAGACATCTGAACATCAAGATGGGAAAGGCCAAGGTCAGCACCTTCAGCGACGGAGAGATTCAGGTTGAAATTGAGGAAAGCGTAAGGGGAATGGACACATTTCTCGTTCAACCTACCTGCCCTCCTGTCAGTCACAATCTCATGGAATTGTTGATTATGCTCGATGCATTAAAAAGGGCATCGGCCTCAAGGATTACGGTGGTTATACCTTATTACGGCTATGCAAGACAGGATAGAAAGGTTGTGCCAAGAACATCCATCTCTGCAAGGCTCGTTGCCAACCTCATTACAACGGCTGGGGCTTCCCGTATCCTTGCCATGGATTTGCATGCAGGTCAGATTCAGGGATTTTTTGACATACCAGTAGATCATCTCTATGCCCTTCCTGTGCAATTAGAATATCTTAAAAAGATTCAGGGCGATATTGTGGTTGTCTCTCCTGATGCAGGGGGTGTTGAAAGGGCACGGGAGCTTGCAAAAAGACTCAATGCTTCTATTGCCATAATAGACAAAAGAAGGGAAAAGGCTAATGTTTCAAAGGTTATGAACATTGTGGGCAATGTAAAAAAGAAAACGGCAATCCTTTTAGACGATATGATAGACACGGCCGGCACAATAGTTCAGGCAGCAGAGGCATTAAAACAGAACGGTGCCATCAATATTTACGCATGCTGCACCCATCCTGTCCTTTCCGGTAATGCAATTGAAAGACTAAAGAATTCACCTCTCGAGGAAATCGTTGTTACAAACACAATACCCCTTTCTGAAGAGGCAAAAGGGCTGGAAAGGATTAAGGTTCTCGATGTATCCGGTCTTCTCGGAGAGGCAATAAAGAGAATACATAGAGATGAATCGGTAAGTTCATTATTCATATAAAGGTTAAAAATAACGGAGATTGGAGGAAAACATGGAAGATATGGTCATTACCGCAGAGATTCGAAAAGAAAAAGGCAAATCAATAGCAAGAAAGTTAAGAAAACAGGGTAGCATCCCTGCAATACTATACGGCAAAGACACAGAAGCTAAGATGTTAACGGTTTCTGAAAGGGAATGGAAGAGATTGAGCAAAAACCTCAAAAAAACATCTATCTTAAAAATGCAACTTAAAAAAAACGGTCAGACAGAAGACCTTTCGGTTATGGTAAAGGCGATTCAGAAAGAGGTTTGTAAGGACAATATTCTTCATATCGACTTTCTCCATGTCTCTATGGAAAGAAAGATTGAGGTAGAGATACCTATACATTTAACCGGTAAGGCAAAGGGGATCGTAAACAATGGTGTTGTGGAACAGCATTTAAGAACTATTATGGTAGAGTGTCTACCCACCCAGATTCCAGAAAGGATTGATTTAGATGTTACAGAACTCGATATCGGGGATTCTATCCACATAAGTGATTTATCTAAGGCGCATCCAGAACTAAAATTCCTGGAACACCCAGAGGTGGCAGTGGTAACAGTAATACCACCTGAGACAGAAGAAGAGGCAAAAGTCGAGGAAGAGGAAACGGAAAAGCAGGAGGCTTAAAACTTTTTTGTTTCTTTTATGCGGTCTCGGGAACAGGGATTTTAGATACTTTAATACAAGGCATAATGCAGGTTACCTTGTAGTTGAAAGGTTTTCTGAGAGGTATGGCATCCCCCTTGACAAAAGAATTTACAACTGTATAGCAGGTATTAAAGATAACATAGTGATTGCAAAGCCTTATACCTATATGAACCTTTCTGGGAGACCTGTGGCGGCTATTGTAAAGGCATTTAACATAAAAAACGAAGAGATGATGATTGTCCATGATGACCTCGATATTGAGTTCGGAAGGATAAAAATAAAGTGGGATGGTAGTGACGGTGGGCACAAGGGTGTAAGATCAGTTATAGAGTCACTGGGAACAAAAGACTTTTACAGATTAAAGGTAGGTATTAGCAGAGACCCGGTAATGGCACCAGAAGAATATGTGCTATCAAATTTTAGAAAGGATGAAGAGCGCCTTCTAAACGATGTTCTCGATATGGCAGCAGAGGCCTTATATATATTTATCCATGAAGGCAAAGAAAAGGCTATGAGTATATACAACAAAAGGTTGTAACATGATTTTTACAACCTTTAATGGCTGTTTTTAATCCCTTTTAAACCTCTCAAGCTTCATACTCACAAGGTTATACGCATCTGGACATTGTACCTCTATGGTATCGCCCTCCCACCAGGGCATTGTCCCTCCAAATTGAAATGTGGAAAGGGTGGGAAATATGTCATGATAAAAAAAACCGCAAAGCCCTGCAGGGTTATGGCAGCTTATTTCAAAGGTATCTCCCACCTTATGTCCTGCATTGCAATTACCTTTAACCCCTGTTACGGTTGCTATAACCTTATAACCTATTTTTGGATCATTAGCCATAAAACCCCCTCTGATAGAATGTTTATGAAAGATCTCTTCAAATCATATTAGCATATTTATTAACAAGAGAGAATAATTCTTCTTTTTTCTCGGAAGGTAACCTCTCCCAATCAGTTGAGACAATGGCAAATCTTTCATTAATGTATCTGACCTCTGGTGGCAAAAATGCATCATCCTTACAGCCCGCCAAATAAGAATGCCTTTTTCCCAATACCTCTATCAGCCAGACATGGGCATTGTATTCTTTTTTTATCTTGTCAGAAAGGGCATTAAATGCCTCTTTTAGCTCAGAAGTAAAGGTCTCTCTCGCCATTTTCAATTCTTTTATAATATTCGAGAAGCTTTTCGTATACATTCTGGGGGAGTTTGTTCTTAATCTCCTCTATCTCTTTGTTTAAAATCTTTTCCCCAACCACCTTTGTCTCAAAAGAGGCAAAATCATCAAGCCATTCTTTAAATGTCAAAACTGCATTTAACTTACAGAATACAGCCTCTTTCCCTGTCCTTAAAAGGCTCATTATACGATCACCGGTTCTACCACATCTATAACCTGCTGTGCAAAAGCTCGTAATATATCCCATCTGGGCAAGCTCCCTTATGACCTCATCGAGGCTCCTTGTGTCTCCCAATAGAAACTGCTGTCTATCCTCTTCCTGATCCATGTATCTATCAGAATAGGCACCTATACCGATCTTAGTAGATGCATCGGTCTGGGTGATGCCTATGGGTATTGTCTCCCTTCTTATGTATGCTGGCTCGCGGGCCGTTAAAATCATACCTGTATAGGGCACGGATAACCTTATAACTGCAATAATCTTTTTGAAGTCTTCATCGGATACCCTGTATTTTGTCTGCTGTATAAAAGGTGTATTTGCTGCAGGCTCAAGTCTCGGGAATGATATGGTGTGGGGTCCTATACCAAACTGTCTCTCCAGATCCCTTGCATGATATAAAAGCCCCATAACCTCGAACTTCCAGTCATAAAGCCCGAATAAGGCACCCAGTGCCACATCATCTACCCCTGCCTCAAGTGCCCTGTGGTGACAGTATAATCTCCATTGATAATGGGCCTTCAAAGTCCCTTCCGGGTGCAGTCTTTTATATGTCTCGTGGTGATAGGTCTCCTGAAATACCTGATAAGTGCCAATACCCACATCCCTCAACAATCTCAAATCATCTACAGACATGGGTGCAATGTTCACATTTACCCTGCGAATTTGTCCGTAACCATTTTTTGTCTTAACCTTTACATCGTATATTGTCCTTATAGTATCTGCAATGTAGCCTGCATCTGTTGACGGGTGCTCACCGTATACCACAATGAGGCGTTTATGTCCAATCTCTCCTGCCAGGACCTCTGCTTCTCTGCGTATCTCTTCAAGGGTTAGCTTTCTCCTTTTTATAACAGTATTTTCCCTTCTAAAACCACAATATAGACAGTTATTCACGCACAGATCCCCGCAATATAAAGGTGCAAAGGTTACTATTCTATTATCATAAACCTTCTTTTTTATATCCTTTGCCACCTCAAACAGTAGCTGCCATGTCTCAGGGTCTTCTACATTTAAAAGACATGCAGTCTCATCGGGCTCGAGTGTCTGGATCTCTAAAGATTTTTGAATGATATCCTCTATCCTCTTTTTGTCAGGCTTTACATTTTTTCTTAACCTCTCCCATATCTCATCATCGTCTATAAAATCCCTTCCGTTTTGCATGTATTTCTCTATCTCTTCTTCTTTAATTACCTTTTGCACCCAATCCCTTTCTCTTTTTGTTAAAACTGCAAGCATATTTAAACTCCTTTATTTTGATAATGGTATTAAAAGACTTCTTACAATAACCCCGCTCAAGCTACCTAACCTTCCTGTAAGGGAACCTATCCTGTCCGTATTCCCTTCTACGAAAAGAGATATAAAGCCGATATCCTCCTGCCTCTGGGGAATACCCATCCTGCCGATTATTATTTCAGAATGGTCAGATAATATTTTGTTTACCTGGGGGGAATTTTTCTTTCGTTCTTTAACGATAATGCCGATGATGCCGATCTTCTGGTCCATCTTGTCTCCTTTGATCTCAGGTAATCCCCTTGATCTCGGTATCTAATTCAGCCTTCTCTATCAGGTATATTAACCCAAAAGATAAGGCCTTGATTAATTATAAAACATAAAGGCCTATAGTTCAATATAATTCTTTAAAAAGATTATTCACCTATAATCTGGACCACAATGTTTCTTCTACGACTTCTGTTGTCAAAATCAATAAAGACCACCTGCTGCCAGGTGCCCAGGGTCAACTCGCCTTCAATAAAGGGTATCGTCAATGATGGTTTCATCATCGCTGCCCTCACGTGGGAAAAACCGTTTCCGTCATGCCATTTGTAGTCGTGTTCATAGGGGATGTCTGAAGGCACAAGCCTTTCAAGGGCATTTTTTAGATCCCTTATAACACCTGATTCGTATTCAATGGTTGTTATTGTCCCTGTTGAGCCAGGACAGAAAACAGTAATCAATCCGTTTTTAATACCTGATTTTATTAATATCTCTCTCACTTTATCTGTAATGTCAATAGTATCACCGAATCCCTTTGTTTCAAGCTTTAATGTATCAGAGCGCACCATTTTGCCCCTCTTTTAAAAACTTCTCTGCCTTTATAAGGTCATCTTTCGTATCTATGCCAAAACCATCATAATCTGTGATAAAAACCCTGATCTTGTATCCGTTTTCCAGAACCCTTAACTGCTCAAGAGACTCTGCCTCTTCAAGAAAGCCTTTCTCCATACTGATATATCTTTTAAGAAATGTCTTTGTGTAGCCATAGATACCTATGTGCTTATACACAATCCTCTTTTCCAGATAAGATCCATCCCTGAAGTAAGGGATAGGGGAGCGGGAAAAGTACAGGGCATAACCCTTTTTATCTATAACCACCTTTACTGTATGGGGATCGTCAAATTCTTCTATATCTTTTAAGTTACAACATAGCGTTGCCATATATAGTCTTTTTTTTCTCATCTCTGAAAAAAGGGTGTCTATCATATCATAACGGATAAAAGGCTCATCAGCCTGAACATTTACAATAAGTTCCGCTTCTTTTTCCCTTATGGCCTCATAGATTCTCTCAGTCCCGCTTGAACATTCTTTTGATGTCATAATCACATCTGCACCGAATGATTGAGCCCTCTCCATAATCCTTTCGTCATCGGTGGCGATGTAAATATCGTCTTTCAGTTGAGATCTCATGGCATTCTCAAACACCCACTGGATAAGGGGTTTACCGTTTATTTCAATGAGAGGTTTTCCAGGCAATCTTGTAGAGCCAAACCTCGCTGGTATTACAATTACATTTCTTTTCTTTAAAATCATTTTCCCTCACAATGATCTTCTTTGCCTGTAACTCGATAGGTCAATACTGCCTGTCAGGTATTTCTTTAAAAATTTCCCTGTGTGACTTGTATTGCATTGTATAATCTCTTCAGGTGTGCCTTTTACCACAATCTCTCCTCCCCTATCACCACCTTCGGGACCTAAATCAATAATGTAGTCAGCACACTTTATGACGTCCATATTATGCTCTATCACAAGAACTGTGTTACCCCTTTCTACAAGCTCGTTTAAAACCTTTAAGAGCTTTTCTATATCGGCAAAATGAAGACCCGTTGTGGGTTCATCGAGGATATAAAATGTTCTTCCTGTCTCTCTTTTTGAAAGCTCCCTCGAGAGTTTAATTCTTTGGGCCTCACCGCCTGAAAGGGTGGTTGCTGCCTGACCGAGCCTTATGTAACTGAGCCCCACATCGTTCAATACCTTAAGTTTGTTCTTTATGTGGGGAATGGAGTCAAAAAATTCTGTTGCCTGGGTAACGGTCATCTCAAGTACATCGGCAATACTTTTACCTTTATACTTTATCTCAAGGGTATCTCTGTTGTATCGTTTTCCCTTGCAGACATCGCATACGATGTAAACATCGGGTAAGAACTGCATTTCAATCTTTACATATCCTTCCCCTGCACATGTCTCACACCTACCGCCTTTTACATTAAAGCTGAATCTTCCCTCTTTATATCCCCTCATCCGTGATTCTGGAAGCCTGGCAAAAAGCTCTCTTATGTATGTAAATACCCCTGTATACGTGGCAGGGTTTGACCTCGGGGTTCTGCCTATAGGAGATTGGTCAATATCAATTACACTGTCTACTGCCTCATAACCTTCTATGCTGTCCACGTCCCCTGCCCTATCCTTTGATTTATACAATTTCTGTTTTAAAAGGGGATACAGGGTATCTACGATGAGTGAACTCTTTCCAGAACCTGACACGCCTGTGATTACTGTGAAAACCCCAAGGGGTATATTCACATTTATATTCTTTAAATTGTTTGTCCTCGCTCCTTTTATCCTTAAATAGCCCTTAGGCTTACGCCTCCTCTCAGGGACTTTAATCTCCTCCCTACCTGAAATGTATCTACCTGTTATGGATGTTTCATGGAATGAGAGTTCTTGAGGTGTGCCCTGAAAAACCACATATCCACCATTTTCACCGGCACCGGGACCTAAATCTACAACATAATCGGCAGATACGATTGCTTCATAATCATGCTCCACCACGATCACCGTGTTATCCAGATCCCTCAGTCTCACAAGCGTTGAAAGGAGCCTTTCGTTATCCCTCTGGTGAAGCCCGATGCTGGGCTCATCAAGAACGTATAAAACACCTGTTAATCCTGAACCTATCTGGGTTGCAAGACGAATCCTCTGGGACTCCCCCGAAGACAATGTAGCAGAATTTCTGTTTAAGGTTATGTAGTCAAGCCCCACATCTATTAAAAAATTAAGTCTTGAGGTTATCTCTTTTAAAATCGTTTTTGCTATCTCTGCCTCTTTGTCAGTTAATTCTAAATGCTCAAAAAAATTTATACACTGGGCTATTGTCATCCTTGATACTTCGTCTATATTTAAGCCGTTTATTTTCACCCATAACATCTCTTTTTTAAGCCTTGTGCCGTTGCAGATGG
>CAZJOP010000092.1:0-7555 GCA_964547695.1 uncultured Syntrophorhabdaceae bacterium | reverse complement strand
CCTGAATGATTGTTGCACCTGCCCCTGCAAATGTTGGAACAAGCCTCAATGCAGTGGATATGGCAAATGCAATAGGGTAGGGTAGTCCCATCATGATTAAACCGTTTGTTATATCCTCGTTTTTTGTGGTTGCAATTAAAATCATCCCTGCCATAACAAATGTGGATAATCTCAAACCCATGGCCAAGGCATACAAGACAGATTCTTTATAAAAACAAAAACCTTTTATACAGAATAAAACGTCTTTCCCTTTCACAAAAAAAGGCCATATTACCATACTGAATAAGAACAAAAGAATGAGTATATATCTCAAAACCCATAATGATTTTAGGGAACGGGCAAAAAATAATAAGAGAAAGACACCCAGGGTTATAAATCCCACATATACGGGGTGATTAAAACACAGGCACATGGCAAATATAAGGACAACCCCGGTTATCTTTGTCCTGGGGTCAAGCCTGTGGATCCATGTATCTTTATCTTGATACAGGGAAAGATTCACCTTTTATCTCCTTAATAAGCCCGTCTACTGTCATAGATGCAGTTTTTAGCCAGTTACTGAGCCTTACAATCTGAGATGGTGCCAGTGAAGCCTCTTTTAATACATCCTCATAAAAAAATATCTCCCTTGCAGGGCCATCTGCAATGATGGTTCCGTCTTTCATTATAATAACCCTTGTAGCAAATTGCTCTACAATCCACATAGAATGGGTTATAATAATGATTGTTCTACCTTGCATGTTTAATTCTTTCAGCATATTCATAGTACTTAACTGATGGGCATAATCAAGCCCTGTTGTGGGCTCATCGAGCACTATCACTTCCGGTTTAGTGGATAATATAGAGGCTACGGCAACCCTCTGCCTCTCTCCTTTTGTGAGAAGAAAAGGGGATTTATCTTCGTATCCTGTGAGACCTGTAACGTAAATTGCCTCCTCTGTATTTTTCTTTATAGTTTTTTTGTCTTCACCGAGCATCTTTAATCCAAATGCCACCTCTTCCCATACAGTAGATGAGAATATCTGATTATCTGGATTCTGAAAGACATATCCTACAATCCGTGCAAGCTCATGCTGTTTGTAATCTGTTGTTTTTTTTCCTTTTACAAGCACCTCACCAGAGGTGGGTGTTAAGAGTCTGTTAAAATGTCTTGCAAGGGTGGTCTTTCCCGAACCGTTCTGTCCAAGTATAGCAACAAACTCACCCCCATTTATTTTCAGATTAATATTCTTTAAGACATCCTTTTGACCTGAAGGGTACCTGTAAAAAAGCCCTTTTGTTTCAATAATGCCCCCTTCAAAACTTACAGGTTTTTTATTTATCTTTAATGTCCTCTCAGGGATAATTATCTCAGGATGTTTTTCTTTTATATACATGACAGCCTCATTGGCAGTCAAAGGCTCCTCTTCCCAGCCCATTTTCCTAAAAAGTTCTACTGTGGGAGGTGCCATGACCCCACAGGAATTTAATAAGTCGATATTGGATAAGACTCTTTTCGGTGCATCCTTTGCAACGACCTCCCCGTCTTTCATAAGCCATACAGAGTCAGCATTTACTGCCACCTCATAATCATTGTCCACCATAATAAGTGTTCTTTTTTTATCCCTTATCATGTCTGAAATGGACAGGACGTGGTTTTTACCAATGGGGTCGAGGTCTGTTGTAGGCTCATCCATGACAACTACATCAGGCTCCATTGCAAGAACAGCGCCTATGGCAAGCCTTTGCTTTTGACCTCCTGACAGGGATGAAATCTGGGCCTTTCTTTTTTCCAATAGCCCCACAAAATCGAGATATTTTTTAATTCTTTCCTCCATGTCTGCAATATTTAAGCTGATATTTTCAAGACCGAATGCAATTTCAAGTTCCACGCTTGAACAGAACAGCTGTGCCTCAAAATCTTGAAATACAAGCCCAACTATCTTTGCCATTTCATTTACAGGATAATCTGTAGTCTTTTTATCTTTAATAAGGACATTGCCTTTAATTATCCCGGGTAAAAATCTGGGGATTAGGCCGTTTATAGAAAAGCACAGTGTTGATTTACCTGCCCCTCCGTGACCTAAAATCACAACAAAATTACCTTTATTTACTTCCAGATTAATATTGACAAGACTTTCTTTATTTGCTGACCTGTATTTAAAATGAAGGGAATCTATCTTTATTGCTGCATCCATTATTTGCTAAAGGAGAATGGAACCGATAATGATAAGGACTGTTGATAACCATTTTACATTAAAAAGTGTTATTCCTGTTATAAAAACTCCCAGTATGCCTGTTATTGAACCCACTGCTACAATCCATGAACCAAGCATACCTTTTTTAGAGCTTTTTTGAATATCCACGTCCATTATGTCTATCCAGAACAATCCCATCTGTTTTGTTGTTACATCATAGACCAGCATTAAAAATATTATGCCTATCAAACCACCTATAAAATTGTTTATTGTAATGATTTTTGAGATGACCTCAAAAGGTGCCATACCCAGTGCATCTACTGCAACACCTATGATAATCGAACATGCCATTGAGGAAATTAAATTTATGGAAATATATGTACACCAGCTTTTAAAACTCTTTCTCTCCCATTTATATTTTTTTTCACAGAAAGGTATAAAGACAGTCCACATGGTATAGGGAAGGAAACCGAGGAGAAAGTTTCCAAAGAAACCTGCAATGGATGCTGGTCCAAATGTTCCGCCGAATATATCCCCTATGAAATTACCGATTGCAAGACCCCATGCACCTGCTGGTCCGAAAAGAAACCCGAAGGTCATGGGGAATATGTTTGCAATACGCACCTCTGTAATACCTGGAATCAACGGTATGGCTGTTTTGAATGCTATAAGGGTGGCTGCATATATCGCTGCAACAACTGCTACAAGCACAATCATTCTTGTATTGTTCCACATCTTTATTGCGTAAATCATCTTGGTCAATCCTTTCTATAGTGAATATACGACAGGGTTTAACTCTGTGTCAACGGTTATTCAAAAACCTTGACTACAATAATAATGCTCTGTTACTATAAACAAATTTTTGAGAAAGAGGTATTAGAGACCATGACAAAAAAAATAGAGGGAATTGAAAAGGTATTGATTATCGGTTCAGGACCTATCATCATAGGTCAAGCATGTGAATTCGATTATTCAGGAACCCAGGCCTGCAAGGCATTGAGGTCATCAGGTTATAAAATAATACTTGTTAATTCAAATCCTGCCACCATAATGACGGATCCCGGTATGGCCGATGTGACATACATAGAGCCTCTAACACTTGAAACACTGGAGAAAATCATCGAAAAAGAAAGACCGGATGGTTTATTGCCAAACCTTGGCGGTCAGACAGGTCTTAACCTGGCTGCCGAATTATATAAAAAAGGGATACTCGAAAAATATAATGTAAGAATAATCGGCGTTCAGGCAGATGCCATTGAAAGAGGTGAAGACAGGATTGAATTTAAAAAGACTATGGAAAGGCTTGGAATACCCATGCCTAAAAGTGCACCTGCATATTCTGTGGATGAAGCACTAAAGATTGCATCAGAACTGGGTTATCCGGTTGTCATAAGACTTGCCTATACCCTTGGTGGCACCGGTGGAGGAATAGCATACAATCAGGAAGAATTAAGAACCATTGCAAGCAGGGGTATTTCTGCAAGCTTAATAGGTCAGATACTCATAGAAGAGGCGGTTATAGGCTGGGAGGAACTTGAGCTTGAAGTGGTGAGAGACAGGGATAACAATATGATAACGGTCTGCTTCATAGAGAACATAGACCCAATGGGTGTTCATACCGGAGATTCTTTCTGCTCAGCACCTATGCTTACAATTTCAGAAGATTTACAGAAAAAACTTCAGGAGTATTCATACAGAATTGTTGAGGCCATCCAGGTCATAGGTGGTACAAACATTCAGTTTGCCCATAATCCTGTGGATGGAAGGGTTGTGGTAATAGAAATAAACCCGAGGACATCGAGGTCATCAGCCCTTGCATCTAAGGCAACAGGTTTTCCCATTGCCTTTATATCGGCAAAACTTGCAGGTGGATATACCTTAAAAGACATACCTTATTATCGTGGTGGCACCATCGATAAATATACCCCATCAGGAGATTATGTAGTTATAAAATTTGCAAGGTGGGCCTTTGAAAAATTCAGAGAGGCAGAAGATAAATTAGGAACCCAGATGAAGGCAGTGGGTGAGGTGATGAGCATAGGCAAGACATACAAAGAGGCACTCCAGAAGGCAATACGTTCCCTTGAGATCAAAAGATATGGTCTTGGTTTTGCCAAAAATTTCAACAAATTATCCCTTGATGAATTACTGGCCATGTTAAAGGAGCCTACATCTGAAAGACAGTTCATAATGTATGAGGCATTGAGAAAGGGTGCGACAGTAGATGAATTATATGAAAGGACAAAAATAAAACACTGGTTTATAGAACAGATGAAGGAGCTTGTGGAACTCGAGGAAGAAATATTAAAGTATAAAGGTGGACTACCACCTGAGGATTTATTGACAAAGGCAAAAGAAGATGGCTTTTCCGATAGATACCTTGCTGAAATTTTAAATATTACAGAGGAAGAGGTAAGAAATAAAAGGATAAGTTTAGGGAAGGTGCAGGCATGGTGTAAAGTGCCTGTAAGCGGTGCCGATGCGGCATATTATTATTCCACATATAATGCACCCGACGAGGTAGAGGTAAGTGACAGGCCAAAGGTCATGATATTGGGTGGAGGTCCTAACAGGATAGGCCAGGGTATAGAATTCGATTACACGTGTGTTCATGCAGCATTTGCATTAAGGGATGAAGGATACGAATCTATAATGATTAACTGTAACCCTGAAACTGTATCAACAGACTATGACACCTCAGATAAACTGTATTTTGAACCCCTTACCGTTGAAGATGTTCTAAGTATATATAACAAAGAAAAACCCATCGGTGTCATAGTCCAGTTCGGCGGACAGACACCACTTAATATTGCCAACGAACTTGCAAGGGCTGGCGTAAAAATCCTCGGCACTTCCCCCGAAAGTATAGACCTGGCAGAAGATAGAAAGAGGTTCAAATATGTGATAGAAAAGCTGGGTATTCCACAACCCGAAAGCGGAACCGCCATAACCCTTGAAGAAGCCATAGAGGTGGCAAAAAGAATAGGGTATCCCCTTATGGTCAGACCATCTTATGTCCTTGGTGGAAGGGGTATGGAAATAGTTTATGATGAGGATATGCTTATTTCCTATGTAAAGGCAGCAGTTGATATAACACCTGGTAGGCCGATACTCATTGATAAATTCCTCGAAAATGCCATAGAGGTTGAAGCAGATGCCATAGCCGATGGAGAAGATGCATTTGTGCCTTCTATCATGGAACACATTGAACTTGCAGGTGTCCATTCAGGAGATAGCGCTTGTGCCATTCCCCCGAAATCTATTTCTAAAAAACATATTGATCTGATAAACGAATATACAAAAAGGATAGCTGTGGAACTGAAGGTTGTGGGACTGATGAATATACAATATGCCATTTCCGATGATAAGGTCTATATACTTGAGGCAAATCCAAGGGCAAGTAGAACCGTTCCTCTGGTTTCAAAGGTTACTGGTATTCAAATGGCACGGATTGCAACTCAGCTTATGTTAGGAAAAAAATTAAAGGACATGAACCTCAAGCAAAAAACCTATCACCATGTGGGGGTGAAAGAAGCGGTTTTTCCTTTTAATATGTTTCCTGAGGTAGACCCCACACTGGGACCTGAAATGAAATCCACCGGTGAGGTGCTGGGAATAGCAGATTCTTTTGGTCTTGCATATTTTAAATCTCAAGAGGCAGCAGGTCAAAAGCTCCCTACAAAGGGAAATGTCTTAATAACAGTGAATGCAAAGGACAGGACAGATATCCTTGATGTGGCAAAATACTTAAAACAGGCCGGGTTTAAGATTTTTGCTACAAACGGCACACACAGGTTTCTTGCAGAACATGGGGTCGAATCAGTGCCCATAAAGAAGGTCCACGAGGGAAGACCTAATATAGTGGATGCCATACATAACAAAGAGATACATCTTATAATAAATACACCGGCAGGCAAAAGCAGCAAATACGATGACTCTTATATCCGTAAGGCCGCCATAAAATATAAAATACCTTATATCACTACAACGGCGGCTGCAAAGGCAGCGGCAGAAGGTATCAGGGCATATATGGAAAATAAAGGTATTATTAAAGTAAAATCACTTCAGGAATACCATAAAGAAATAGAATAAAAGAAAGGAAAATACTATGGCATCTGCAACTATTAAGATTAGTGGCATGTCGTGCCAGCACTGTGTTGCCAGTGTTGGAAAGGCAATAACAAGCCTAGGCGGTATAAAAAAGGTTGATATTTCCACAGGGAGTGCTTATGTTGAATATGATGAATCGAAGACGACCTTGGTTGATATTGAAAAGGCAATAGAGAAGGAAGGATATAAGGTTATCAAATAATACTTTATGCTGACAGACAACTATAACAGGGTTATAAATTATTTACGTATCTCAATCACTGACAGGTGCAATCTCAGGTGCAGATACTGCGTGACTGAGAATCTTCAGTTTAAATCCCATGATGAAATATTAAACTACGAAGAAATAATTAGATTCGTAAGGCTATGTGCAAGACTTGGTTTTAAAAAGGTCAGATTAACAGGTGGTGAACCCCTTGTAAGAAAAAACATCTCCTATCTTATTGAAGAGATAAATAAAATAGGTGGTATAGATGATATTGCGTTGACTACAAACGGTGTCTTTCTTGGTGAAAAGATAATGGAATTAAAACAAGCAGGCCTTAAAAGGGTGAACATTAGCCTCGATTCTTTAAAAAAAGACAGATATGAATATATAACCGGCGTGGATGCGATAAGTAAGGTCTTTTTAGGCATAGAAAAATCAATTGAGCAAGGCCTATCTCCAATTAAAATAAATACGGTAATAATAAAGGGTTTTAATGATGATGAGATTGTAGATTTTGCCTCTCTTGCAATTAAATGGGGTATTCATGTGAGATTTATTGAATTCATGCCTTTTGGAGACCCTGAGTTGTGGGGACCTTCAAAGGTTGTAACATCAAAGGAAGTGGAAGAAATAATAAGAACCGTATTTGGTTTAGAACCCACGATCAACCAGCACAAAGGACCAGCGAAGATGTTTAAAATAAAAGAAGGAAAAGGTGAGATCGGTTTTATAAGTCCCGTGTCAACCCATATATGTTCTGAATGTAATAGGATAAGACTTACTTCAGACGGAAAGATAATGCCCTGTCTTTTTTCAGATACAAAATATGATGTTAAAAGGCTTCTAAGGGAAAATGCCACAGACGAAGAGATCATGACATTTGTAAAAGACGTTGTTAAAGAAAAACCTCATAGAAAATTTGAGCTCGGCCAGATAAAGAAGTGTCAGAGAAGTTTAAGAAATATAGGGGGTTAATCTTTTATAATCTTTATTTGGTTGCTTCTTGCTATTTGTTTCAAAGACAGAAAGGTTAAGCATGCGTTTATCAAAATTTATTTCT
>CAZJOP010000091.1:0-7557 GCA_964547695.1 uncultured Syntrophorhabdaceae bacterium | reverse complement strand
CTAAAATTTCAGGGTTATTTTTACCTGATTTAATCAGGTATCCTTAAAACAAATTTTATGTGGCATTATAAATGATTTTAATGGAATTTTAAAGTATTAATATGCTTTCAATGAAATGTAAAACAAAGCGCCATAAACTTACTGCATCACTAACTTATTAGATTACAGGCACACTTTCGGGCTTTCTCGATAATGCCCCAACCTATCTTGTATTTATGAGCACTGCAAAAAGCCTTGCTGTTTTGAAGCAGATAACCACAAATCTTGTTGCAGGGGTTCCTGAAATATTTTTAAGGGCAATATCTGTTGGCGCGGTATTTATGGGAGCAATTACCTATGTGAGCAATGGTCCCAATTTCATGGTTAAGGCAATATGTGAAGAGACTGAGATGCCTATGCCATCATTTTTTAAATATATGGATTGGTCAAAGGTATTTCTTATTCCAACCTTTATAATTATAACATTTGTATTTTTCTTATAAAAAAGTCCAAATACGCATATTTTAAAATTTTAATGTAGAATTGAATGAAATATGGTCTATCTCTCTAAGATACCCATTTTAATATTTACAAAGGCATCTTCATCGAGAAACTCTTCAAAGCTTATCTCTTTTATTACCATGCTGCTACCACATTCAGGACAGAAGATATTTTTTGTCTCACACGATAAAAATACATAACCGCAGGTATCGCATATATACTCATCGGGTATTCTCAAAGCAATCCTCCTTTTTTGTCTATATTTAAATGGCTATTTGATTCTTTAAAGATATGATTTACAATGCACATATTCTTGTATCGGCAATATTCATTTCGATGGGGGCATAGACTTTTTTCTAAATCTATGATTTCATTGTATTTTTTACATTTGAGTGTTTTTGTCATTTAAATATTTAATAACTAAAACCATTATAAGGAAGTTATGGATTAAAGTCAATAACCATATTATTTTTTTAAAACTTCCTTATTTTTCTTCATCCTTAAACAACAGGTGATTTCCGTCATATCGCATGAACTATTACATGGCTCTATGTGTATTGTGGCATCTATCCCTGAGATTTGTTCCTTTATCTGTTTTTCAAATTTTTCGGCAATTTCGTGAGCCTTACTAATATCACTTTCTCTGCATACCAAAAGATGAAAATCAATGTATTGTTTACTGCCCGAAGTCCTTGTCCTCAACTTGTGAAAGCCTGCATAAGGAAAGGGTAGTCTCTCAATCATCTGGGTAATCTTATCCTCTGTTTCCTTTGGAATGCTTTTATCCATAAGCCCTGAGATACCGTTTAAAAAGATCTTAAATGTGGAAAAGATGATGATTATACCTATTATCAAAGCGAAGGTAAAATCAAAGTATTGATAACCTGTTAAATATGTTAAGATTATTGCCAGTATAGCACCGGAATTTGTATATATATCACTTGTATAATGGGCTGCATCGGCATTTACGGCTATTGAACCTGTCTTTTTACCTGTTTTCTTCAAAACATGGGCTATAATAAAGCTAAAAACTAAAGAAAACAGCATGATCGGCAAATCAAATATCGTATATCTGATGGGAACGTGTGCTACAAACCTATAAACGGCATTGTAGAGGATTACAACACCTCCACCAATTATAATAAGGGATTCAACCAATGCTGAAAAATTTTCTATCTTTTCATGACCGTATTGATGTGTGTTATCCGGTGGCATAGAGGCCTTTTTAATGGCATAGAAATTCATGCCAGAGATGAACGTATCGAGTAAACTATCAAGCCCTGATGACATGACGGCCATTGAACCCGATGACACACCAATGGCGAATTTACTTAAAGAAAGACATCCTGCCATTATTGTTGCAAATATTGTTGCCTTGTATCTGGTATCCATAACATTAGTATACAGGATTTAAGGGTTAAATTTAAACCTATGGGATTTTAATTTTATCTAAGAAGTATCTTTCCTTTTGGTTCTTCTATAAATCTTCCAATTATCCAGTATGAAAGCCCGGATGAAACTGCATTTTTTTCAAATAAAGAGATGTCTTCTGGATGGATGGCAATTAATAACCCCCCTGATGTCTGAGGGTCGAAGATTATATCATATGTAAAACCTGTCTTTTCCCCAATTACATAGGCATCATAAAAATCACGGTTTCTATATAAACCACCGGGCAGTATGCCCATATCAGCCAGTTGAGGCGCCTCTTTGAAATAAGGTAAATTTTCTGTGAATAGCTCAACCCCTATATCATCTCGAATCATCTCTTTTAGATGACCAGCTAAACCAAAACCTGTCACATCTGTGGCAGCATGAACCCTGACGGTCTTCATTACCTCCCCGGCCTTTTTATTTAAAGTAGCCATCACATCTATCAAATTTTTTATAGCATCACTATCAAGCATTTCAGCCTTTATACCGGTATTTAAGATGCCAGTTCCAAGGGGCTTTGTAAGAATCAAAAAATCATCAGGGTATGCACCTTCATTTCTAATTATCTTTTCTGGATGAACAAAACCTGTTACGCATAGGCCGTATTTTGTCTCTTCGTCTTCCACACTATGTCCTCCAAGCAAAGAAACCCCTGCTTCTTTAATCTTATCCACACCGCCTCTTATAATTTCTTTCAAGACATGGACACCGAATGTCTTTATGGAAAAACAAACAATGTTTAAGGCTGTCTTCGGGGTTGCACCCATTGCATAGATGTCACTTAATGCATTTGTGGCAGCAATCTGGCCAAACGAATATGGATCATCCACAATAGGCGTGAAAAAATCCACTGTCTGCACTAAAGCCACTTCGTCATTTATTTTATATACACCTGCATCCTCGAACCCCTCAATACCCACGATGACATTTTCATCAGAGGGGATATGGATTCCGCAGAGTATATTTGAAAGGTCGCCCGGACCTATTTTAGATGCTCACCCGGCGCCTTTTACGTGTTTTGTGAGTTTGATTTCTTCCATAATTATTTGCCCTTTAATCTTTTGGCACTTCCGTTATTTATTTTTTTTATCTTTATCTCTCTCTCTTTCTTTTCCTTGATTTCAATGGGAATATCAACCTTTTCAACCCCGGCATAGTAGCAACATCCGTTGCTTCTGAAATTGTTATCAAAGACCCTTGTCTTTCCATCTTCGAAATCCACTCTCACATAGCAGAAACCGCCAGGTAGTTCTGACCTTCTTTCCTCAACAACAATGCCTATACCCCATCCCTTGTAATGCTTATGAAATACATAATCGCCCACTTTTAAGTATAATAAGTAATCTCCTCTCATGCATAACCTATAACATTTTAAACAGTGCTTGTTCAAGATTAAATTATTTCTGTGTTTCTTTAATTTCTGAATAAAGGAAGATTTCTAACAAAGAAATAAATAGTGCCAGTATCAATGGTCCCATTATAAAACCTATAAGACCAAATAATTTGATGCCTCCCAATATACTGAAAAATATAAGTATCGTGGGCAACCTTGTCTTTCCTTTTACTATAAGAGGTCTTAAAATGTTATCCACCATGCTTATTATAAATATACCTATAAGGATTAATATAAAACCTTTTAAAATGAAGCCGTTAAAAAAAAGATATGCTGCCCCTGGTCCCCAAATAATAAAGGTTCCCAGTATAGGGACAAAGGAGGCTAAAAACATACACAGACCCCATAACACAGCAGAGGGTATACCGAGTATGAAAAAGGAAATGCCTCCTATTATGCCCTGAATAAACGCAACGGTAACTCCACCGTAAATTGTTGAGATCACAATGTCTTTAACCTGTTTTATGAGAGTCTCCTTTTGGGTTTTTGAAAAAGGTATATATTCTTGTATTTTATTTAAAAATTTAGGACCGTCTAAGAGAAGAAAAAAGACAGTGAGAAAGACAAAAACAATGTCTATAACTTTTGAGACAATATTCCCGATATTACTGGTAATCCTTCCGAGCATATCTTTACCTAATTCCGTGAGATTTGCTATGATGGTCTTTTTTAACTCTGCCTGGGACATATTTAAGGCATTGAGTATTTTCTTTGAGATACTTTTTATTATCGGGTATTGGAGTATTTTATCTAAAGTGGTTAGCTCATGGGATTTGATATAATCTATCAGGGTATATATTTCCTGGATTATCAGATAGGCAAGATACGTAAATGGACCAAAAATAATACAGATGATTACGAGAAGGGTTATAACTGAAGATATGGTATGGTTTTTTATACGTTTTAAAATAACACTATAAAGAGGATAAAAAACAAGAGAGATAACTATACCCCATGATATGGCATTAAGGAACGGGTTTATCACAAGATAGGCAATATAGCCAAAAAACAGGATTAAAAATATAAGCGTAAGGGTATAGAATCTATCTCTCTCTATGTTTTTTCACCTTGAAGTTTTTTTTGTATCTTTAATTTTAAGCCTGTCTTTCCTTTTCTCTTTCAAATGCCTCCTTGCCTGCATCCACCGCTGACTTAATAATGGATTTTTCTTTTTCTATAAACTCCTTTCCCTTTTCAACAGCAGCAGATGCCTTCTCTTTTACCTTTCCAATATAGGTTTCAGCCTTATCTTTTGCCTCTTCTGCAAATTCCTTTATCTGCTTTCTTGTTTCAACACCTGATTTTGGTGCAACGAGAAGGGCAATGCCAGCTCCAATAAGACCGCCTATAAAGAAAGAAAGCACTACCGAACCTGCCCCAAATCTTTTCTCTTCACTAAACATATCAAACCTCCTGTATTATATTATTTTTTACTCCACTTATTAATATAATGCTTATAAAGCACATTGCAAGCAGCCTCAACCCCTGCCTTAATACCCGATATCTGTTTTGAGCTGATGGAGCTTATTCTTTCAATAGAAGCGCTTATGGATTTAATATTATAACCTAAATTTCTCATAGATTCTGTAAATTCTTTCACATCATCTGTTATTTCCACTAAAGCATCGGAAAAGTTTCTAAAACTTGACAGTGTTTTAGGCAGTTCATTTAATGTGGGGTTTAAAGAATTCTCAATTGAATCCATTCTTTTTTCGAGATTTGAAATCGTAAAAGTAATCTTATCCTCCAAATTTTTAACTGATTCTTTGAGCTTTTTTAAAAAATAAAATAGAACTATTACAAAGAATACTATGCATGCCGTTATAATGCCAAAAAAGATCGTGTTCATAACACCCCCATCTAACGATATTTTATGGTCAAACTTTAACAAAGTTTCTTAAATCTTTCAATAAAAACAACTGCTGGTTTGTTATTCTATAATTAAAATTATAGCAAATAAAAAAGAAATGTAAAGTAACCGGATATGGTTATTGACATAAACACAAACATAACGCATAATTTACACCCATGAAGAAATATGTAATACATAGAGAAACAGCTTCAAAGATTTCGAAAATAGAATACGAAATGGAGCTAAACCAGGAACAGTTAAATGTGGTCATGCATGATAATGGACCCATCCTTGTGATAGCAGGTGCAGGAAGTGGTAAAACAAGGGTAGTTACATACAGGGTTGCAAGGTTACTGGAAAAAGGCATTACACCTAATAATATCATGCTTCTTACATTTACAAACAAGGCTGCAAGAGAAATGCTAAGAAGGGTGGAGCAGCTGTTGAAGATAGATACGAGATTCATCTGGGGAGGTACATTCCATCACATAGGAAATATGATTTTAAGACAGCATGCAAACCTGCTGGGTTTTAATAAAAACTTCACGATTCTTGATAATGAAGATGCAAAAGATTTAATAGATGTTGTAATTAAAGAGGCAAGAATAGACAAGAAAGAAAGATTTTTTCCAAAGGCCTCCCTTGTAAAAGATATATTCAGCTATGCCATCAATACAATGGAATCTATTGAAAATGTTTTGTTTGATAGATTTCCCTTCTTTTTGAGCTTAAAAGAGGAATTATCTATCATCCATACACAATACACTGAGAAAAAGAAAAATATGAATGCCATGGATTTCGATGACTTGCTTTTTTACTGGCATAAGTTATTAGAGGAAAATAAAGATTTGAGGGAATATTATTCAGGTGTCTTTTCCCATATCCTTGTAGATGAATATCAGGATACAAACAGGATACAGGCAGAGATAGTGGATTTTATGGGTATGCTTAATAGAAATATCATGGTAGTAGGAGACGATGCCCAGAGCATCTATTCCTTCAGAGGGGCAAATTTTAAAAATATAATGGAATTTCCAAAAAAATATCCTGATGCAAAGATATATAAGCTCGAAACGAATTACAGAAGCACCCCGGAAATTCTAAGGCTTGCCAATACCTCCATATCTCACAATAAAATGCAATTTACAAAAAATTTAAAGAGCATAAAACAGAACGGGAATAGACCCATATTAACCCATTTAAGGGATGTAATCCAGCAGGCTGAATTTGTGGCACAAAGAATCCTCGAATTAAGAGATGACGGCATACCATTGGAAGAAATTGCCGTATTGTATAGGGCGCATTATCAATCTATGGAACTTCAAATGGAGCTCACAAAAAGGGATATCCCCTTTGAAATTAGAAGCGGTCTTAGATTTTTTGAGCAGGCACATATAAAGGATGTGGTATCCTTTTTAAGGGTAATGGTAAACAATAAGGATGAACTATCGTGGAAAAGGCTCCTTAGTCTTTTTCCTAAGATAGGTAAACGCACCTCAGAACACATATTCGATTTTATAAAGACACAGGATAATCCCTTAGACATGTTTATCACAAAAAAAATCGGTGAGGAATTGAAAAAGATCCCCAGAGATAATATCAATATCTGGTCAGGGCTTTTTAAAGAACTTGCAACGCTTTATGAAAAAGAGGCCATCGGGGATATGATATCCTGCGTCCTAAAATATGGATACACTGAATATTTAAAATACAATTATCCAAACTTTGAGTCAAGACTTGAAGATATAGGACAGCTCATTAATTTTTCCACAAAATACCAATCTCTTGAAACCTTTTTAAACGAGTTATCCCTCATGAGCGGGGTAAGTGGTGAAGATATTATAACTGCCGACAGGGATGATGAAAGGGTAATATTAAGCACCATACACCAGGCAAAAGGACTTGAATGGAGGGTTGTGTTTCTCATCTGGTGTGCCGAAGGCAGGTTCCCAAATCCAAAATCCGTTGAAGAGGGAAACATTGAGGAAGAAAGAAGACTTTTCTATGTGGCTATAACCAGGGCAATGGATGAGCTCTATCTATGCTACCCTCTTATTGCCTACGATAAACAGGCAGGCCATGTAATCTTAAAGCCCTCTCGTTTTATAACAGAACTGAAGAAAAATACATACGAAGAATGGCAGGTTTCAAACTAATTTATAAATACCTTTTTATACCTGCCCATTTCTTCAAGGGCCTTTCCTGCACCGAGAACAACGGAAAGTAATGGCTCGTCCACCACCTTGACCCTGATATCTGTCTCTGATTCTATCCGTCTATCCAGCCCTTTAAGAAGTGCCCCTCCCCCTGTGAGCACCATTCCCGAATCGTTTAAATCTGAAACAAATTCGGGAGGCAATTTCTCAAGCATCCGTTTTACTGCATCCACTATTGCAGA
>CAZJOP010000090.1:0-7590 GCA_964547695.1 uncultured Syntrophorhabdaceae bacterium | reverse complement strand
ATGCACCCCCTGCGCCCCTTATCACAACAATATCTGCTGCCATTTTTTCTGCCTTTTCAAGGGTCTTATACAGTGCCTCAAGGAGCGAGGAATTCATGGCGTTCTTTCTATCGGGTCTATTAAGTGTAATGGTAAATACCCCGTCCTTTATTGTATCCAATACCTCTTGCATGCTACCCTCCTGTTAAAATTTTTATTATTCCATTTCAAATACAGTTCCC
Organism: uncultured Syntrophorhabdaceae bacterium; assembly: GCA_964547695.1. Lineage (GTDB taxonomy): Bacteria > Desulfobacterota > Syntrophorhabdia > Syntrophorhabdales > Syntrophorhabdaceae > JAKORG01. The sequence continues at coordinate 7,369 of CAZJOP010000090.1, read as the reverse complement.
ACAGAGGCATAGAATGAGTTTTCACCAAAAGTTTCTTTAATCATAAAGCTCGCCTCAATACCTGTGCAGTGGGAAAGCCCTATCTTTTCAATCTTAAATTCCTTAATTGCCTCAATAGATTTTTTAAACTGATGTTCTCCTACAAGGCCTAAATGCGTTCCACCGATAACTGCATAGAATCTATCCACATTAAGTTTCTTTGAAACAAAGTGCAATGTATTAACAATGCCAGCATGGGCACAACCCAAAAGCACTACAATACCTTTTTTTGTAGAAAATACAAGGGCCTGGTCATCCCATAAGGGATCTTTAATAAAATCATCGCCTGCCTTTATAGATAGCCTTTCATCACCCACTTCAAAATCATTTGTCCTTGCTATCTCACCTGTTAAAAACATGCCCCTGTCTATTTCCTGAAATGCCCTTGAAAATTTAAATACAGCACCCTTTGATTCAAGGTAAATCTGTCTGTGCGGTATACCTATAAAATTTACAACCTGTTTATGTGGCCCTTTTGACACTGCATATTTTTCGCCAAACACATCGGGGTGGCAGTAAACCTCTATTTCACCCACCCTTGATAAAACCTGGGTAAGCCCTCCTGTATGATCATAGTGCCCATGGCTTAGCATAACCTTTTTCACCTTTTTAAGGTCTTTATTGAAGGTATCTGCATTTTGTAATATACCTATCCCTGAGCCTGTATCGAAAAGATATTCACCGGTATCTGTCTCTATGTATACGGCAAACCCATGCTCACCTATACCTGAAAGATTTGCAATTACATTTTCACATAACACTGTAAGCCTTAAATGTTTAATCTCATCCATAATCTCCCCTCCTTATCATGATTAAATGTTGAAATATTTGCAGGGAATTTTCAATTAAAAAATGATAAAATTCATTATAAACTTACAGGGGGTGCATATGGATATTAAATTAAAAGAAAGGTTTACTTCTCTATGGACTAAATATTTTAATGGAGCAAGCCTTCCCATTGTATTTTTCTATTCCGACGACAACCGCACAGGGCAGAAGGTAAAACCACCAAAGACTGGCCATAGATGTGTTCTATCTGACATCTTTAAGGTAACTAAAGGCAAATCAGTATCCTTTGATGAACATTCATTTGGATGTTTTGGCGGGAAAAAATACTTAGGCTATGGAGACAGTTTTATGCCTGACTTCGAATATTTTCTCTCCTGTGGAATACCGGGGAAATTGGAAGGGGAACGCTACAAAAAGACACCTCAACTTGTAAAAAAGTTTATGAAAAATGTCCCTTCCATAAAGGCACCATCAAAAAACATAATTTTTAAGAGATGGGACATGCTCGAGTTAGAGGATGAGCCGGATGTGGTAATATTTTTTAATTATCCCGATGTGATTTCAGGGCTTTTTACCCTTGCAAATTTTGATAAAGAGGACTTAAATGGCGTTATAGCCCCTTTTGGGGCAGGCTGTGCCACAATCGGGCTATATCCATATATGGAAAAGGCTTCAAAAGATCCAAAGGCAGTAATCGGGATGTTCGATGTTTCTGCAAGGCCCTGCATCTCTTCAGGCATGTTCAGTTTTGCTGTGCCCATGAATAGATTTGGTGAAATGGTGGAAAATATGGAGGAAAGTTTTCTTACAACAGAAAGCTGGTCAAAGGTTAAAAAAAGAATTGCCAATGATGTGAAAATTTCTAAAAAATGAAGGCAGTAATCGATGCCCATTATGAAGATGATAAGGCCCATGTGGCGTGTGTTGTTTTTGAGAACTGGCAGGATTGCAATCCTCTCGAGCTTTCAAGGATTACCATGCCTGTTATCTCACCTTATAGACCTGGCAGATTTTTCGAAAGGGAGTTGCCCTGTCTTTTAGCAGCAATAAAAGGGTTCAGATATAAATTTGACACAATCATCATAGATGGGTATGTGCATCTTAAAAAGGGGATCGGAAAGGGCCTCGGGACATACCTTTACGAATCCCTGCCCTTTCCATGCATTGTTATTGGCGTTGCAAAATCACCCCTTAAGATTGCCGATAATTTTGTAGCCATAACAAGGGGTGGCAGTAAAAGACCCCTCTTTGTGTCGTCTATAGGCTGTCCTGCCGATGCTGCAGCTAATGCCATTATTTCCATGCACGGTAACCATAGACTTCCAACGCTTTTAAAAATTGCAGATAACATTGCAAGGGGTCATTTTTTTAATTATAGAAGACTTACTCAAGGGGATAGTCTTTTTAATGTCCTATGATGCATAAAAATGGGATAAAGGTCTTGACTATTTCCATGATAGGGCATTATATTTTTTATGAAAAAATTTTCTGGAGGTTTAGCTATGCCTATCTATGAATATCAATGCGAATCCTGCGGTAAGTACTTTGAGATCTTTCAAAAGATTACCGACCCTCCGTTAACGGAATGTAAATTCTGTAAAGGCAAGCTTAACAAACTCATATCAAACTGTGCATTCCATTTGAAAGGAACAGGATGGTACGTAACAGATTATAAAAAGCCCGTTGATCATGTAACAAAGACCTCTAAACCTTCCAATGGAAACGGCACACAGGAAAGGGCAACTTCAGAAAATTTTTCATCCACAGATACCAAGTTAAGTTCAGACACTAAAACAAAAGATGCATAATTAAAAAGGAGAGGAACATGAATGTAGGGGATAAAGTAAAATTTCCTTTTGCAAAAAAAGAGTTGGAAGGTGTGGTGGAAAAGATTTTTGAAAAGACAGTCTACATAAGGGCAGATCTTCCAAAACATAAGGGTAAAATCATCAAAAGAAAGATAAAGGACATAAAACAATAGATTTTTAAAATGATGAGACATTTTTCAGTCGCAGGCCTTCCTGCGACTTTATTTTTAAAATTACCTCTTTCCAGTGCAGGCCTTTATACACAGACCGCATATATGGTGACCCAGGTTTCTTTTATTTTTAAAGGTGGTTAACATATTGTAGCAACCTATGTGGTCAAATTTGTAAGGATCATCATCAATGGCTCTGGCAGGACACACCTCTTTGCAGGCATAACACTCTCCACAGGAAAAATACGACACATTATCTTTGCCGTAATCAAAGGCAACCAGAGGCATATCTGTTAGAACCGTATTGTATCTCACCTGGGCACCATAGACAGGGTGTATGAGAAGATTGTTTCTACCTATCCAGCCAATGCCTGAGATTACCCCAATCTTTTTATGGGATATGTGCGCCTTCTGATTTTTCCAGTCCACAAGCTGTGATGCGGCAAAAGGCAATGCATTGTAACCCTTTTTTTCTATTTTTCTTGAAAGTAGATAGCCTATTATATCGAGTCTGTAATTTAACTGTCTGTAATGATTAAGATATAGCAGGGTTGGCCCATCTGTAAGGGTATTTAACACAGTTTTTGACAAAACAAGGCCAAAGGAGATGGCAAACGGCAATTTTGATTTTATGGTATTATCTAACTGGACAAGTTCTAAATCGTAATAAGACATGCTGCCTATTCCGTAAACATCTACATCAAACTCTTCAAGCCATTTTCCTATTAGTTGATTGTGTTCTTCCAATGTTTCACCTTCAAGTGTAATTATTTAAAAACCCCTGTCTTTTTAAAGTATATCATTAAGGCAGTGATGGCTGCCGGTGTGACACCGGGAATCCTTGAGGCCTGACCGAGGGAAAGAGGTCTTATCCTTGACAGCTTTTCCACAATCTCCCTTGAAAGCCCTGGCACCTCTTCGTATCTTACATGCTGGGGAATCTTTTTCTCTTCTAATCTTTTTGCCCTGTTTATGATCTCAATCTGTCTATCCTTATAACCGTGGTATTTTACATTGAGTTCCACCTGATATGCCACATCCTCCTCTATATCTCTAATCCTCTCTTCTATTCCTTTGAGATGCCCTATGGTTACATCGGGTTTTTTTAGAAGTTCTTCAAGGGTCATGGGGTTTTTTATAGGCTCCAGGCCATGATTCTTTAGCATATCCTCTGTCTGTTTTGTGGGTCTAAGCCTTACAGATTTCAAGATTTCGTGAACCTTTTCTATCTTTTTTTTCTTTTTCACCACCATATCATATCTTTTCTTGCTCACAAGGCCTATGGAATAACCTTTCTCTGTAAGACGTAAATCCGCATTATCCTCCCGTAAAAACAGTCTATTTTCTGCCCTTGATGTAAACATCCTGTATGGTTCATCTACACCTTTTGTCACAAGGTCATCGATCATAACACCTATGTAAGCCTCATCCCTGCCAAGTATAAATTCGGCCTCTCCTTTTACCCGAAGGGCAGCATTAATGCCTGCCATGAGACCCTGGGCTGCAGCCTCTTCATAGCCAGTTGTGCCGTTTATCTGACCTGCAAAATAAAGATTCTTTATCCTTTTCGTCTCTAAGGTTGGATAAAGCTGTGTGGGGTTTGCAAAATCATATTCTATGGCATACCCTGGTCTTGTTATCTCCACATGCTCAAGACCTTTTATACTTCTTAGCATCTTAATCTGGATATCAAGGGGCAGGCTTGTGGCAAGTCCGTTGGGATAATACTCTACAGTATCAAGACCTTCTGGCTCAATAAATATCCTGTGTCTTTCCTTTTCCTTAAATTTTACTATCTTATCCTCTATGGAGGGGCAGTATCTTACCCCGGTCCCTTTTATCTTTCCTGTGTATAGAGGGGATCTGTCAAGACCGGACAAAATGGCCTCGTGTGTTATGGGGTTTGTGTAAGTAAGATAACAGGGAACGAGCTTATTTTTTATCTTTTTTGTGAGAAATGAAAAAGGCCTCGGAGGATTATCGCTTTCCTGGGGCTCCAATTTTGAAAAATCTATTGTCCTTCCATCTAATCTCGGGCATGTCCCTGTCTTTAATCTACCTATTTCAAACCCGAGTTCTTTGAGACATAAAGAAAGTCCGACTGAAGGAAAGTCACCCATCCTGCCTGCCTCAAAGTGTTCAAGCCCGATATGGATTAAACCCCTGAGAAACGTTCCTGTTGTTAGGATTACTGTCTTTCCGTAAAACCTTTCTCCCCATTTTGTTTCAACACCTGAAACTTTTCCATCCTCCACCAAAAGCCTTTCGATGATTCCCTGTCTTATTAATAAATTTTTCTGCGTCTCAAGCCTTTTTTTCATCCTCAAGGCATATCTCATCTTGTCTGTCTGCACCCGGGTGGATCTTACTGCAGGTCCTTTCTTCATGTTGAGTATCCTGAACTGTATACCTGCAAAATCTGTATTTATTGCCATTTCACCGTCTAAGGCATCGATCTCTTTTACAAGATGTCCTTTTCCGATGCCTCCCACCGCAGGGTTACAGGACATAAAGGCTATGTGATCCAGATTTATTGTGATAAGAAGTGTCTTTGCATTCATCCTCGATGCAGCAAGGGCTGCCTCGCACCCTGCATGACCTGCACCGACTACTATTACATCAAACATATCCATAATGGAACCTATAAAATACACTAAATTGAAAAAGAAAAAAAGGTTGTAGTTAAAACGGCTATGTTATAGACCCAGCTGTTCTCTTATTTCCTTCATGGCATCGAGGCTAATCTGGACAAATTCTTCGATTGACAATCCAATGGCTTCACACTCCATAATGTTATCCCTGTTCACCGATGCGGCAAATGCCTTTTCCTTCATTCTTTTGATAACAGATTTAGGCTTAACGCTCGCAATATTTCTGTCAGGGTATACAAGGGTTGTGGCAATTATAAGACCCGTAATGGTTTCAGCTGCTGCAAGGCCGTGTTGTAATTCTGTGTGTCGTTTCTTGCCTGTTAAGGTCTCGTTGTGCATCACTATTGCATCTATAATCTCAGGGTCAACACCCTTTTCCTTTAAGATCTTCTCCGTTTCTATCCCGTGCCGATTCAAATCCCCGCCCACAAGCTCTATATCGAGGTCATGGAGTAACCCTGCCAGACCCCACTTTTTTTCATCCCTGCCCAACCTTCTGGCAAGTGCCATCATTACAGCCTCTGAGGCGTAACAATGCTTGAGCATCTTTTCGTTTTTAATATACTGATGGAGCAACTCCACTGCCTCTTTCTGTGTTATAGACATAATGTTATCCTCCTTGATTTTTCAACTATTTAATATTGATAACATGTTCTATTTGTTTTTAAAAGCGTGGAATCGTTTTCTATGAATTTAAAAGGTTGATAATTTTTGAAAAATTTATTATCTATAAACAGTGAGGGTTTAGAGAAAAATTATCACCCATCAAAAAACTCTAAGGGGGGCAAAAATGAATAAAATAGGCATACTTACTTGCTCAAACACTACGCAGGAACTGGGTTGTTCATCTTATCTGTGCTTTCAAGATTTCAACGAAAATGCAGGTGCTTTTAAAAGATATGGAAATACAAATGAAGAAACAGTGATTGCCGGTATTATAAACTGCGCCGGTTGTCCTACTGCCCATGCACCTGAAAAACTCCTCAACCGCATAAGGTCTCTTACAGAAATAGGGGTAAGGGCAATTCATATTGCCACATGCGTTACACTTCTGTGTCCTTTTAAAGAAAGGTACCTCAATTTGCTAAAAAATAATTTTCCTGAAATAGAGTTTATCGAAGGAACCCATGACCAGGCCCCGGGGATCACACCGGAGATGTTTGTAGGCGCCATGAAACATATGCTTACACAACCAAAACCGAGTATCGCAAATATTATTAAAAAGACAATAAAAAAGTAATAGAGAATTTCCAAACTTTTTGCTTATGGTTCAAAAAATATCTTAATCTTGAGGTAGAAGATGGATAGATATGCCTATTTAAAAATATGGACCGTCACCATTATCCTCTTATTACTTTCTGTAGTATCAGGCTACGGTGGTCAGGAAAAAGGTGATATTGCCCTCCATAGAGAGACAAAGAAGGTTTCAAAAGGTTATCTTAGTATTGATGAACTGCCTGATACAAAGGTTATTCCACCTCCACCTTCCTCAAAATCTCCAGGATCTGCCTTAGATGAGGAAATAAACAAGAAGGCCCTTAAATTACAGGGGACGCCCCGTTTTGAGCTTGCTAAAAAAGATGCGGATCTGTCTTTTCCCAATGCAGCAGATGTATTCTCCTGTGCTGTGGATGCACCCATTACAGAGAAGGACACACCCGTGCTGTATAGACTTATGCAAAGGATACTTATAGATGCAGGCAACCTCTCTGACACAGCAAAAAAGCGCCACTGGCGAGATAGACCCTTTCTTGTAAACAAAAAGCCCACATGCACCCCGGCTTATGAAAGAGCCATGAAAAACAGTAGCTCATATCCATCAGGTCATGCCATAGCAGGCTGGGTTTGGGCCCTAATACTGACAGAGATAGCCCCTGATAGGGCTGATGACATTAGTGAAAGGGGAAGGGCC
>CAZJOP010000089.1:0-7643 GCA_964547695.1 uncultured Syntrophorhabdaceae bacterium | reverse complement strand
ATGTACTCTGTGTAGTAGATTTTGTATGGTCCAACCTCTGCCACTACCTTATCCCTTCCTCTGAACGAACCTACACCCCAGAAGATAAAAACAATAATGATTACGGCAAATAAGGCCTTAATCATATAACCTGTTGCATATTTTCTCATAAATCTTAACATTCTTTCACCCTGTATGTTGATTTTGAAATTCTAAAATAGTATATTAAAAAAGCTTTTTCAATACTTTAATTCATAAAAAGAAAAGGAAAAAAAATGTTTGAATCTTTATTCGGTATTATGTCTAAAGACCTCGCTATTGATTTGGGGACTGCCAACACACTCGTCTATGTCAAGGGCAGGGGTATAGTTTCCAATGAACCCTCTGTTGTGGCGGTGCACAGGGATTCTAAGGGTTCAAAAAAGGTGATAGCTGTAGGTGAAGAGGCAAAAAAGATGCTGGGGAAAACCCCAGGTAATATCACTGCCATAAGACCCTTGAAGGATGGAGTTATAGCAGATTTTGAAATTACAGAGGCAATGTTGAAATATTTTATACAGCGTGTCCACAACAAGAAGTCCTATGCCAGACCAAGAATAGTGATTTCTATTCCATCCGGTATAACACCGGTTGAAAAAAGGGCTGTAAAAGAATCAGCAGAATCTGCAGGTGCAAGAGAGGTTTATCTTATTGAAGAACCAATGGCAGCAGCTATTGGTGTAGGGCTACCCATAACAGAGCCAAGCGGCAATATGATAGTGGATATAGGCGGTGGCACTACAGAAGTGGCTGTAATAAGCCTTGCCGGTATCGTATACTGTAATTCTGTGAGGGTTGCAGGAGACAAGATAGAAGAGGCCATTATCCAGTATGTAAAGAGAAAATATAATCTGTTAATCGGAGAAAGGACAGCGGAGCAGATAAAGATACAGATAGGTTCAGCATATCCTGGTCCCAATGAAGAGGAACTCGTCATGGAGATAAAAGGAAGGGATCTGGTGGGCGGCATACCAAAGACACTGGAGATATCATCAAAAGAGGTGCGTGAGGCCATTACAGAACCGGTAAACGCCATAGTCGAGGCTGTGCGTATTGCCCTTGAGCGAACGCCCCCTGAACTTGCTTCGGATATCGTGGACAAAGGGATTGTTTTAAGTGGTGGAGGTGCTTTGCTGAGAAATCTTGATCTTTTGATAAAAGAGGTGACAAGGCTTCCGGTAATTATAGCCGAGAACCCCCTTACTGCTGTGGTTGAGGGTTCTGGCAAGGCCTTAGATGAGGTTGAACTGTTAAAAGAGATTGCAACATATTTTTAAGTGGATTTTAAATATAGATTGAAAATACATTGAAAACCCCTTTAATAGTTATCATTGCATCCATATTGATACTCGTTATTTCTTTTTTTGTTTTTACAGGCACCCCTGTATTTGTAAAGAATTATTCAGGAATTAAGGCATTTTGCGGTGAGATTGCAGGTCCTGCATTAAAAATTCTGGGTAAGCCTGTGGAAGGGATGAAATATATCTTTAATGCTTATATAAGCCTTGTGGATGCAAAGAAAGAAAATAGTATACTTAAAAAGAGGATAGGTGAATTAGAGCTTGAAAATCAAAAGATTTATGATCTCGAAGAGGAAAATAAAAGATTAAGGAGCATTTTAAAGATAACGGAAAGAAACACTGGAGATTATATAGTGGCAAGGGTAATAGGGGAAGATGTAAAAAACTGGTTTAAGTGTATTATTATCGATAAGGGCAGAAGCGATGGTCTTTTAGAAAAGATGCCTGTTATTACACCAAAAGGTATCGTAGGTCAGATTATAGAGGTAAACAAATGGCATTCCAAGGTAATGACCATAGGTGATGTAAACTCTTCTGTAGATGTGAATGTGGAAGGAAAAGAGACAAGGGGCATACTCGAGGGAACTGACCATAATGTATTGAGGTTGAAATATATCACCAAAAACGATGAGATAGAGGTGGGGGATAAACTCGTAACATCCGGAAAGGACGGCATTTATCCAAAGGGCATACCTGCAGGTATAGTGATTGCAGTGGACAAAAAGAAGGCAGGTATATTCTATGACGTAGAGGTGATGCCTTACAATAACTTCAAAAGACTGGAAGAAGTGATAGTTGTAAAAAGACGATGAAGGTCTCTACTTACATACTTTTTGGCATTATTTTTTCCGTTATTGAATCATCTCTTCTATCCTTTATACCGTTAGAGTTCTTAAAACCCGATGTGACCATACCTTTTATCGTTTACATTACCTTTTTCCTAAAACCACAGGCAGGCCTTATAACCTCGGTAATTATGGGTATTATCCAAGAAATACTTTCCACTTCACCAAACGGGTCAATGATCTTTTCAAAGGTATTGATCTTTTTGCTGGCACTATTTTTTAAAAATAAGCTATACATCGATTCCAAATACAGTTTTTCCTATATATGTGCCGGAGCCGTTGTGTGTGAATCACTCATTTATATACTTCTTTCGTGGCTTGCAAAGGGAGAATCAAAATATATGGAAAATGTGCTTTTTTTTATATTTCCCAATGCAGTGTTTACTGGCTTTGTATCGATTTTTATATTTTCTTTTGTTAAATTCCTTAATATGAAATTTTTTGATAAGAATTGAGGGAAGAATAGCTTGGAACACTTTGTTAAAGATGGAAACACCATAATCGATAGCAAATACGTGTGGGCTAAACGTGTGCTTATCTTCTTTATAATAGTCCTGCTTATAAGACTCTGGGACCTCCAGATTATGAGAGGCTCGGAGATGAGGATGCTATCTGAGCAAAATAGAATAAGGGTAAAAAAGGTGGTGGCACCAAGGGGTGTTATTTACGATAGAAACGGAAAGGTTCTGGCCGAGACAAGACCATCCTTTAATATATATATAATTCCAGAAGACATAAAGGACTTTAACCAGACCGTGGACGGGCTGGCAAATCTAATTAAGATGGAACGGGATGAAATTATTGAAAGATTAAAGGCTGCCAGCAATATGCCCCCTTCTTTTCCGGTGAAGATAAAGTCAGATGTGACAATGGATGATGTTGCAAAGGTAGAGGTCCATAGGGTCTATCTTCCCGGTGTCCAGATACAGATTGAGCCAAAAAGGTATTATAATTACGGAGAAACATTTGCCCATCTAATAGGGTATGTATCAGAGATAAGCGAAGAAGAATTAAAAAAGAAGGAGTTTAAGCACTATTCTCCCGGTGATTTCATAGGTAGATATGGCCTTGAAAGGGCTTATGAATCCTATTTGAAAGGTATAGACGGTGAAAAGAGGGTGGAGGTGGATGCTATGGGTAGAGAGATAAGAACCCTTGATGTAAAAGAGCCCATACCGGGTCACAGTTTATATCTCAATGTGGATTTAGAGACACAGCAGGTCATTGACAGGGCACTGGAGAATAAAAGAGGGGGTTGCATAGCCGTTGAAACAAAAACAGGCGGTGTGATTGCTCTGGTCAGTAGACCTGCATTTGACCCAAATAAATTTGCTTCAGGCATATCAAAAGAAGACTGGCAAAAGATTGCCCTTGATAAAAGACACCCATTACAGAATAGGGTTACCCAGGGTAGATACCCACCTGGCTCAACCTTTAAGATAGCTGTTGCATTAAAAGCACTTGAGGCAGGACTTATCAACGAAAGGACCACCTTTTTATGTAGAGGTGGTATGCCATATGGAGGCAGGGTGTTTAAGTGCTGGAAAAAAGGGGGTCACGGTGCGGTAGATATCCACCGTGCAATTGTGGAATCATGCGATGTGTTTTTTTATAACCTGGGTTTGAAGTTGGGTGTTGACAGGATTCATGAAATGGCTGATATAATCGGGCTTGGAAGAAAGACAGGGATTGATTTGCCGAATGAAAAGGACGGGCTTGTGCCCTCTACAGAATGGAAACAGAGGGTTTATAAAACACCGTGGTATGAAGGTGAAACCATATCTGTGGCAATAGGGCAGGGAGCAGTGTGGCTTACACCTGTGCAACTTGTGCAGCTTGCATGTTTTGTGGCAAACGAAGGGATTAACTACAGGCCGCAGATAGTAAAAAAGATAGTATCCCCTGAAGGAAAAATTGTAAAGACCTTTGAACCTGAGATAAATGCCAATGTGAAGTTAAAAAAGGATACAATAAGGATAGTTAAAGATGGCATGAAGGGTGTTGTAAATGAAGGTAGTGGTACGGCCTATGGGAGCAGAATCCAGCATGTAAGCATGAGTGGAAAGACGGGAACAGCCCAATCAGTGGGAGAAAAAGGAAAAAATTTAGGTGACCATGCATGGTTTATTGCCTATGCACCATCAGAAAATCCTTCTGTGGCAATATCAGCGCTTGTTGAATACGGTGGACATGGATCCTCTGCTGCAGCCCCTGTGGCAAAGGCAGCAATAGAAACCATGTTTAAGGAAAAAAAAGAGATTAAAGAGGCAAGACTAAATGGGCATAGATAGAAGAAGGGTCTATCATCTTGACTGGTATCTAATCATAAATGGACTTGCCATATTCTTAATAGGCATAATAAATCTTATAAGCGCCACCAGTTCATTTTACTCCAGTTCTTATTCTTATCTGATAAAACAATCTATTGCCTTTTTATTGGGTGTTGTTTTAATCTTTATCCTCCTCCATTATGATTATAAGGTAATTGTGAATCATGCAAAATGGTTTTACTTGGCAGGTCTTATTCTTGTTGTAATAGTGCTTATTACAGGTCTTATAGCAGGCGGGGCAAGAAGATGGATTAGCGTATTCGGTATAAATCTTCAGCCTTCAGAATTTATGAAACCCATCCTTGTCTTATATCTTGCAAACCTTTTACACGAAAAGAAGAAGCAGAATATCCCTCTTGGCATAAAGGACATTATGTTTCCCCTTGGTGTTATATTGTTGCCTGTAATACTCATTATAAAACAGCCAGATTTGGGAACAGGTATTGTAATCTTATTGGTCAGCCTCTGTATCTTCTGGTTTATCGGATTAAAAAAGTCAACCTATGCGATGCTGTGTATTGTTGGTGTCGTTTCTTCTTTTGCTGGATGGCATTTTGTTATGAAACCCTATCAGAAGATGAGGATATTGAGTTTTATAAACATCGATGCAGACCCATCCGGATTTGGTTACCATGCAAAACAGGCAGTGATTGCAGTAGGTTCGGGAAAGTTTTTTGGAAAGGGGTTTATGCAGGGCACACAGCATAAGCTCCAGTTCATCCCAGAGCACCATACAGACTTTATCTTTACAGTATTTGGAGAAGAATGGGGTTTTTTGGGCTCAATCATTCTTTTTCTGCTATTTGCATCCTTTATATGGAGATGTATCAAGATTGCCCAATCGGCAAAGGATGAGATAGGCTCTATTGTGGCATTTGGTGTAGCCACCATCATCTTTCTTCAATTTTTAATCAACGTGATGATGGCCATACACCTTGCACCTGTTGTTGGTATTCCACTGCCTCTTATAAGCTATGGTGGTTCATCCCTTGTATCTGTCCTTTTCTCCGTCGGGCTTTTACTCAATATTAACATGAGAAGATATATGTTCTGAATTTTCTACTTGATTTCCATTTATCTCGTCAATATCTTACAAGGTTTGCAAAAAACATAACAAGCTGGGGAAATATCTCTATCAGAGCAATGGCTATGATATAAGATGGTATAAACCATAAAACCCCCCTGAAGACTGTTGATAGGGGTATATCCTTTGCCATGCCAGATACGATATAGGCGCTTATTCCCACAGGGGGTGTTATGGCACCCATGGTGGTGACAAGGGTTATGGCAACACCAAACCATATGGGGTCATAGCCCATCTGCTGTGCTACGGGAAAGAAGATAGGAACCGTGATAAGCAAAAACGCCAGGGCGTCCATTACACATCCACCGATAATGTATATCACCATCATTGACCAGAATATCATCCAGTGAGGCACAGGAAGCCCAGCAACCCATTCGGCAGCCACATAGGGTAGTCTTGTGACGGCAAGAAAACGACCAAACAAGACTGCACCGGCAACGAGCATAAATATCATACACGTGATCCGAAGCGTATCTGTTACGGCACCTAAAAAACCCTTCCACGAGAGTCTCCTTCTTAAAAGGCTTACAATAATAGCAACAACTGAACCGGCTGCACCGGCCTCAGAAGGGGTAAAAAGCCCTGCATAGAGGCTATACATTATAATTCCAAACATGACCACCATGTCTACGGCATCTGGTATTGCCTTTATCCTTTCATATATGGAATAGCTTGGTCCTTTTGGACCCCATTCTGGATGGGCTAAACACATAATATAGACAGTAATTGCCATTATTCCTGCTAAAATAACCCCTGGTATGAAACTACCGAAAAAGAGCTTTCCTATGGACTGGCCTGTATAGATTCCATAGACCACAAGCACCACACTGGGTGGAATAACAACACCGAGGGTTGAACCAGCGGCAATGGAACCTGATGTCAAGATGGGATGGTAATTATATTTTTTCATTTCCGGTAAGGCAACTGTTGTCATTGTTGCGGCTGTGGCGGTATTGGAGCCGCATATTGCTGCAAAGCCAGCGCAGGCCATAACTGTAGTTATGGCAAGACCACCTTTTACATGACCAAACCATTTGTATGCAGCATTATAAAGTCTCTCGTTCACCTGTGAGTAAAAGCATATCTGACCCATAAGCACAAACATGGGGATAACGGTAAGACCATAGGAAGAGAACGTCTGCCACAAATCTGTTCCAATCATGCCAAGGGCAGCATCCCATGAAATAGCATACACGAGACCAAGAAAACCCATAAATGCCATTACAAAACCTACAGGAATCCTTAAGAATAACATTACCACAAGCATTATTAAGGTGCCGTATAAACCTGTAAGAGGTGTTATCATGCCTTTTTCTCCTTATAAAATAGCCTTAAGAAATCTATAAACAGCGTTAAGGTCAGTGCCGCAAAACCTATTGCAAGACAGTAGACAAAAGGATGGAATATAATCTTTAATGTCTCCGATAACTCTCCTGTTTTTTCAATCTTTAATCCCCATTTAAAGGTCTGCCAGGCAACAAGGGCAAAAAAGAATGTATTTATAATGTAGTTTATGCCATCGAGAAGAGGTCTGATCTTTTGGGGGTAACTGTCAGTGAATATCGTTACTATAATGTGGTCTTTTCTTATCTGGGTATACCCTAAGGCAAAACCCACTGCCACAGCCCCGAAAAACCCTATGAGCTCGTAAGAGCCGTTTATGGGCACATAAATAACCCTTAAAAGCATATTTGCAGCAGCAATGGCAGTTAAGACAAGAACGGCAATACCACTGAAAAATGCAAGAAACCTGTTTAGGTAACCGTTAAATTTAATGATATAATTCATGGTTCACCTTATTAATCTTTTATTAAAGAGGTCTTTCCTGCAGACGACTATAAAGTCGCCTGCAGGAAAATAAGAGATTATTTTTTAAACTGTTTTTCGTATTTTGCCTTGAGTGAATACACATCTTTTATTATCTGTTCACCAGGGAGTCCCATGGCATTGACCTTTTTTATGTAGTCATCTATCATGGGTTTGGTAAGCCTTTCAATCTCTTTCATATCTGCATCAGATAGTTTAAAAAGCTGATGGTTGTATTTCTCCTTTGACCATTTAAGTG
>CAZJOP010000088.1:0-7746 GCA_964547695.1 uncultured Syntrophorhabdaceae bacterium | reverse complement strand
GGACAAGACTATATCCCCTTACCAACATTACAAACAAACACCTTTTGCCTAGATGCGAGAAGCCCATGATATACTATCCCATTGAGACACTTATAAATGCAGGCATAACTGATATTATGATTGTAACCGGGGGAAACCATGCCGGGGATTTTTTAAGGCTCATTGGAAACGGGAAAGAGTTTGGTCTCAAGCATATCAATTATACTTATCAGGAAGGTGAGGGTGGCATAGCAGCCGCACTTTCCCTTGCCGAATATTTTGCAGATGGGCAACCCATTTGTGTGGTGCTTGGAGACAATATAATAGAGAAGAATATAATTAAGGCAGTAAACGATTTTAAAAGGCAGAAAAAAGGCGCAAAGATCATGTTAAAAGAGGTCCCTGATCCTGAGAGATTCGGGGTTGCAGAGATAGTGGATGGAAGATTAATAGGCATAGAAGAAAAGCCAAAAAAGCCAAAGAGTAACCTTGCCGTAATCGGTATTTATATGTATGATGAAAGGGTGTTTGATATTATTAAGACCCTTAAACCCTCAGATAGGGGTGAACTTGAGATTACAGATGTAAACAATTTCTATGTAAGGGAAGGGACCATGACATGGGAGATGCTCAAGGGTTGGTGGACCGATGCAGGGACATTTGAATCGCTATTAAGGGCAAACATTCTTGTGGCACAGACCGGGGCAAACAACAAAGATTAGTCACGGGGGTAAAATGATTAAGGACGTGTGGGTAAAACAATTGAGATTAATACCTGACGAAAGGGGCAGGTTAATGGAGATATTAAGGTGTGATGATGAAGGATTTATAAAATTCGGTCAGGTGTATATGACAACAACCTATCCCCATGTTGTAAAGGCGTGGCACTATCATAAACTGCAGGATGATTTTATCGTCTGCGTGAAGGGTATGCTAAAGCTTGTTCTCTACGACGAAAGAGAAGATTCACCTACAAAAGGCGAGATAAATGAATTTTTTATAGGAGATTACAGACCTTTATTGGTAAAGGTGCCTAAAATGGTATGGCATGGATGGAAGTGTATAAGCGAAGAGGAAGCCCTTGTCATAAACATACCCACAGAACCTTATAACAGGGAGACACCGGATGAATACAGGCAGGATCCCCATGTGAACAACATACCTTACAATTGGGAGAGAAAAGATGGATAAAAAGACCATACTTGTGACAGGTGGATGCGGTTTTATAGGCAGCAACTTTATAAGATACATGCTAAAGAAATATCCCTATCACATTATCAACCTTGATAAGCTCACATATGCCGGTAATCTTGAAAATTTAAAAGATATAGAAGACGACGAGAGATACAGATTTATAAAGGCAGACATAGGAGACAAAAAAGAGATTGAAAAGGTATTTGAAGAAAACGAGATTTACGGCATTATAAACTTTGCAGCAGAGTCCCATGTGGATAGAAGTATTCTGGACGCCGATGCATTTATCAAGACGAACATCAACGGGACTTTTAACATCCTTGATATAGTAAAAAAGAAAGGTATAAAGACCTTTGTTCAGATTTCAACAGACGAGGTATATGGTTCTTTAGGACCAGAAGGCAAGTTTAGAGAAGATACCCCTTTGTCCCCGAATAGCCCTTATTCTGCTTCAAAGGCATCGGCAGATATGCTTGTCCTTGCCTATCACCATACATTTGGCATCCCGGTTATGGTTACAAGGTGTTCAAACAACTACGGACCATATCAATTTCCAGAAAAATTGATTCCTTTAATGATTACCAATGCCCTTTCCGATATGGAACTACCTGTTTACGGCGATGGTCTCAATATAAGGGACTGGATACATGTAGAAGACCACTGTGAGGCCATAGACCTTGTTTTTCACAAGGGAAGGCCTGGCAATGTATATAATATCGGTGGCGAGAACGAAAGGACCAATATAGAGATTGTAAGGCTTATCCTTGATATACTTAAAAAACCGCACAGCCTTATTAAATTCGTAAAGGATAGACCGGGTCACGACAGAAGATACGCCATTGATTGCACAAAGATAAAAAAGGAACTCGGTTTTGTCATAAAAAGAGACTTTAAGAAAGGTATGGAAGATACAGTCAAGTGGTATATAGAAAACAGGACATGGTGGGAGAGGATAAAAAGCGGTGCGTATCTTGAATATTATGAAAAGATGTATAAAAACAGATAATCTTGATGAAGGCTATCTTTTTCTCCGATGTGCATCTTGAAAGACACGATAAGGAAAAGACGTCCGTTGTAACCACCTTTATCAGAGATGTCTGTGCGTATGCTGATTTTATCTTTATTCTCGGTGACCTCTTTGAGTTCTTTTACGGATATCGGACTTACATATACCCCTGGTATCTTGAAGTAATAGATTCTCTAAAAAGACTGACAGAGGAAGGGAGAAAGGTCTTTTTTTTAGAAGGAAACCATGAATTTCAATTGGGAAATATCCTGAAAGATTATGCAGGCATAGAATGCGCAAGAGAGCTTTCAATGGAAATCGACGGAAAAAAGGTCTTTTTGGCCCACGGTAACGAATTTATAAAGAATAATCCCCTGAGATTTTTAAAATCCCGTTTTGTATACTCCATTATGGAGGCACTGGGGCCAGATTTGACCTGGAAGATAGCCATGTTATCGAGCATAATTATATCGGATAAGAAAAAACCACACAGAGAAGATGTAAAACAAAGGTTCAGGACCTTTGGCAAGGCAAAGCTCGATGATGGATTTGATGTGGTGATATTTGCCCATACCCATATGCCGGATAAAGTAGAATTCGAGGATAATCATACGAAAAAATTGTATCTAAATACAGGTGATCTGTTCAGATACCACTCTTATTTAGCGTATGAAACTCAAAGAGGGTTTGAAATAAAGGAATACAAAATTTAAGACCTTTTTCTGCATTTTTTTGTACAGTTTTTGCACATAAGATTGGCATTATATAGCTCGTAAAATCTCTCAGGGTGTTTGTGGTAAAGGTATTCCCACTGGACAATAGCTAAAACCGAAAGCATAAGTATTGAATACGTCCAGAAGGATTGTATGAATATCATGGGAGAGAATGCCATAAGATAACCCCAGTTATTGATCCTGCAGGTATTACAGCACTTGTTTGATATGATTGCCTGAAAGGGACACCATATTGTTGCGCAGAATTCATCCATAAAGATGAAAAAAATCACGATTATAAATATCCATAAATCGCTAAGAAGTTGGGCCTTCCTCCATAACCACATGGTAAGCACCAGAAGCACCCAGTATACGGCAGACCTTATTGCACCGTTGTCTATTTTTCTCTTGTATTTCAATAATCTTTCCCTTTTGGAAGGACTGTCGGGCCCTGCCTCTTTATAATTTTTACTGTAAATCTTTCCGAGATTAATCTTTTTATTGAGGGAAGGAATAAATCTTTTTAATAAGATAAGCACCGTTAGCAACCACAGGATATGATAGGTCTTAATGGATGAAAATATGCTGTATGTAAAAAATCTCTTTAGTATATCGGGATTGATTATAGCCATCAAAAAGGAAAAAATCAGGACTGCCCCTTTTATTGCAAGTTCAACCCCGTTTTTATTTGTCTTCATTGTGAGGCGGTTTTATTGTAGTTTAATGGATTGCCTTGTCCTTTCCCTTCTACTTGATTCTTTCTCTAAGTATTCATTCATGCAACTGTCGTTTTGACCTTTTATCAATGAACATTTAAGATAATCGGTAATTTCTATTATACATGCCCTTATAGCTTTTCCAGTAGGGGTCTTTTCATAGTTTGATAGTTCCCCTGAGAGAAAACTGAAGGCACCCCTTAAGTTTAATCCTGATGACTTAGAAGAGGCCTCTATTGTCCTTGCATCTACAATGGCACCGGTTTCAGTGCTTATAACTTTAAGGTCAACGGCAATATAGGCGGAATCCTTTTTCCCACCCATTTTAAAGCCCATAACACCGAATCCAGCACCACTTCCGCTTGTCTTTTCTTCATAGGACGATACGGTCCCTGCTATAAGGTATTTCGCTGCCTTAAGATTCCCGATTTTTACCTTTGTAGCCTCGTCAACGAGACCTGATTCGCTTATCTTCTGCTCGCTTATAACTTTATCTATTTCCTTTCTTTCCAGCACATGAAAGGCCTTTGTGCTTACAAGCTCAGAGATAAGCATGTCCTGTAATTCCTGACCTGTGGTTCCCCTCCACCAGGCAGCGCCTGTTTTATTTGTGAATCTTAAAACACCCACCGTAGGCTTATCATCAGCATAGACCCAAATGGAAAGGAAAATAAAAAAAATACACATTAAAGTTGTAAGGACTATCTTTTTCATTAATCCCCCTTAGCATTTTTATCTTTTGTTTTTTTGTTTATATAACCATTTGTTGCTTAAGTCAACAGCATAAGAATTCTTTTTTTGATGGCTTATGCATTCAAATTGTAATTTTAGAATCTTTGTTTTGATAATCTTTTAATCTAAAACGGTCTTTGATATCCCTTTAAGTCAAGGGTAATATGAGAAAAGCCATATTGAATGAGTGCCTCTGCAATCTGTTTTCTCTGTTCTAAAATTTTTAGCATTTCATCTTCTTTTACTTCTATACGGGCAATAGTCCCATGATACCTCACCCTTACATCATTTATGCCCAATTGTTTTATGTAATCCTCTGAGACATCAATAAGTTTCAAGATTTCCTGTTTAATGGCAGTTCCATAGGGTATCCTTGTTGCAAGGCATGAAAAAGAAGGTTTGTCATATGTGGGAATAGAAAGCATCCTGGAGAGCTTTCTAATTTGTGTTTTGTTCAGACCTGCCTTAATAAAAGGGCTTATTATGCCCAATTCAACACATGCCTTCATACCGGGTCTATAATCGTTTAAATCGTCTGTATTAGAACCTTCTATAACATAATCAAGGTTATAGGCATTTGCTATAATCTGTGCCTTTTTCATCATATGCCTTTTACAATAATAACACCTGTTTGAATCATTTTTTAAAAAATCAGGGTCATTTAACTGTCCAGTTTCTACGATTTCGTATATGCAATCCATTTCCTCGACAATCCTTTTTGCTCGGTCAAGTTCTCTTTCAGGAAATGCGGGGAAATTCCCTATAAATGCCACCAAGTTTTTTCTGCCTAAAACATCCCTTGAAACCCTTAAAAGCAATGAGCTGTCAACCCCTCCTGAAAAGGCAACCACCACCTTTTTTAGGTCCCTTATATGTTTTTTCAGTGTTTCATATCTTTCGTTAAGTGTCATTATATAAACACCGACCGTAAACAAAAAGGCCCTGGATGGGTTTTAGTTCCAGGGCCTTTTTGAAATATATTTTTATGCTACTTTAGACTGAAGCCTATCGAGCGTCTCAAAGTATGCCTCAATTCTTGTGCGTATTTGAGTCTCTGAATAAAATCTCTGGTCCCCCATATCGCTTTCGAACACCAGCGCAGGAATACCCGTTCTCTTTACAAGCACATCTTTGAGCGTGGGCACTGCAAAGGACACGGCCTTGCAGCTTCTGTTCATAAACATGATCATGCCGTTTAAAGAATATCTCTTGAAGAGATCCATTGCCATCTCTGCCCTATCTTCAAGGGTGGAGTTTGAAAACCTCGATACATAATTTTCAGCCAGAGTAACAAGGGGGTCTTTATCGAGGTCGAACTCAAAGCTCCATGCGTGGACATAAAGGGACGTAAGTATAACGCCACCATAGGAACCGAGTAGTTTTGCATGGTCGCTGAATTTGAACCACACAGGAAGGTTCTCCCAGTAAAGGCGATATTTCTCTTTGTCTTTTGGAAGGACCCCAATGCCTTTGTCTGCCTTTTCCTGAAATTCTTCGCATAAGGTTCTGTAATACTCCACGCATTCAGGTGTCCCTCTTCTGTATACTGCTATTGCCATACCGATTAGGGCATCGAATATGCTGATAGGTGATGGTTTATACTGTGCCATATCGAGGAATTTTTTGTAAAGCCTGCTTGATTCTGCAGAATACTTCATTACCTCGTTGAGTCTGTCATAGTCAAATTTCTTCTTTGTTACCTCTTCAAGGAAACTTATCAATTCTTTAAGCTGGATAACACAGTATTTAATTATTTCTTCTCTTGCCTTTTTATCCATTATGTATTCGGGGGTGTCGAACACGAATACAGGAAGATTTCCCCTTCTTGCAAGCACCTGAAACCATTTCGTTAATGTAAAACACTGGGCATTGCATGCAAGAAATAGATCAGGTTCAGGTATGCCCCTTGTAACCGTTATACCTGTTTCCCTGTAACCTAAATCACTCCTTGCATAGGCACATAGATGACTTGTGTAACCTAAATTTTCTGTTATAGAACAGAGCTGTGCCCCCTTTTTTGCCGTAAGATTTGCAACAGCGTGGTTTTCAGGATAGATGGGGATGATATCGTGGGCAACGAATATTTCCACAGGCGATATGGCCGTTGTATATCCAATGAGTTTTCCCAGTTCATGGGCACGAAATGCCTCGTTCATGTAGTCTTCTGTTATCTTTTTAGATAACAGCTGAGATTTTGTTAATTCCTTTTTTGGTTTTTCTGTTTTTTGTGTTTCACTCATATTGAGCCCCCTTTCAAAGATTCAAAGAATGCCTGAAGTCTTGTCCTTAAATGGGATAGAGACAGAGTCTGATACTCTGTGTCCATCACATGGAAGGGTATCCCTTCTTTCCTTAGCATGTTTTTAAGATCAGGTAGGTCGTATTCCTGGGATTCGCAGAATTCAATATGTATATAGATTACAGCCTTTGCATTATTTTCTTTGAACAGCGTCCTAATCTCCTCAAAGTTTCTGTAAACATTGTCATGGATTGGGGAGAAAAATATCCTGTTCATGTGTCTATCAACCATGGCCTCAATAGGGTCTTTGTTTTCAGGCACTATGCCCTGAATATATCTTGTGCCTGTTACAAGTGTATCAGCCACAACGTTTAGTTTTATCTCATCGAAAAGCCCATACACCTCAGGAGGGTCACATGTTATACCTGCAAGGACAATATCGAGATAACCATCACCTTTTTGTGGCTTTAGCCCATCTTTTATGTTTTTTAAGCTTTTATTGAATTCTTCCTTGTCTACCTGCATGGATAGCTTTACAAGGGAAAAGAATTCTTTATTGGTTAAAGCCGCCGGATTTTGCCTTTTAAAATCGTAGATTTCTTTGAGAAGCCTTTTGTTTTCGTTAAAAAGGTTTATAGAATTTTTTAAATCCTCATCGGTTATCTTTTTGTGTGACCAGTTGCTCAAAGATGAAATAAGCCTTTCAATCTCCTCCTTTGTCCAGTATCTTGCGCTCGGTCTATCTACCTGACGGGGGGCCAAAAAACACTCTGTATACTTATCGGGAAAATGTATTCTCCAGATGTCAGATAGATGCTGGGTTGTATCACACACCTGAGGCAATACAAAACCATCAAAAAGGTCACCTTCATAGCTCAACACAAGCTCGAGATTGCTTCGGGCCAAAGAACATGCGTTATCCGGGAGGCGGCTTGGTGCCTTTTTTAATGGTTTATCTGTTCCGATCAGTGAAACAGGAAGAAAACCAAAGGCATGGATAACCTCTTCAGGTACATCGGGAATGGTGCTACCTATAACCTTTTTACCTTTTTCCTTGGCCCATTTCCTGATAGACGAAAATGGGTCTTTTGTTAACTCCACAACCTCTTTTAAGCTTAAATTGTCCCACATAAAGCCTCCAGAAATTTTAAAGATTTTCTTATTTTA
>CAZJOP010000087.1:1524-7750 GCA_964547695.1 uncultured Syntrophorhabdaceae bacterium | reverse complement strand
GGCAATAAACCAGAAATTGGAAATAAAGATGATCTCTGAAAGGGCTATCTTTTGAGTCCTTCTGGATGCTT
The DNA here is from genome assembly GCA_964547695.1 of uncultured Syntrophorhabdaceae bacterium. Lineage (GTDB taxonomy): Bacteria > Desulfobacterota > Syntrophorhabdia > Syntrophorhabdales > Syntrophorhabdaceae > JAKORG01. The sequence goes on along the minus strand of CAZJOP010000087.1, from coordinate 7,679 downwards.
CTTTTTGTTGGGGTCTGGCTTCTGACTCGCCCCACGGAGAAAGACCTTTGTCTTCTGGTTTACTCCGTAGCAGTAGTGCATTTACAATAACCATTAAAAGTGCCGCTACCCCGAGGATATACCAGCAGTATCGCCAGCCTCTCCATGCAACAATAAAAGGATAAAATCTACCCATTGTGGCAAATCCAAGGCCAAAGCCGGTGGATAAAATACCTAATGCCATACCCTTTTTTCTTACACCAAACCATCTCTGGACAAGGGTAATAATGGGTGTCCACATGGCGGCACCACCCATACCCACGATGCCGTAAAAGATGCATGCCTGCCAGAAGCTTCTGGCAGTCCCCATAAGTATGGTGCCCATGCCAAGTATTACAGAGAAGATAGATATCACCTTCCGTGCACCAAAACGGTCTGTAAGGTAGCCGGTAAAGAGTGAAAAGATTATGTAGACTATAAAATAGGCATTGAAGATATCCCCACCCTGTCTTCTTGTAAACCCCATGGTCCTTATCATTTCAGGGAGCAAGACACTATAGCCAAGCCTTATGCCGTAGTTTATGTATAAATCTACAAAACATACGGCAAGGACTATCCATGCCCAATGGATAGTCCTTTTTTTAACATTGCCGGCCCCCTCCATGTTAACCCCCTCCTTTTAAGACTTAATCTTTATATGCCAAGTTTCTTTCTTTTTGAATCAATGTGAGCCAGTATATTATCCACTGCCTTTATGGGGTCTTTCTCTACATGTAATCTTCCACCTGTTATACCTTCAAGCTCTTCTGTAAGGAGTTTTACGAGATTTGGGGCACCTGTTACGGTGGGCACAGGATTCACATATGTGTAAAGACCAAGGGCAAGGGCAAATATGGCATCAATCGTTGCCTTTTGTTCCATGTATTCAGGTGCCACAGCCACAATGGGCAGTGCGCTTACAGGTATATCGCCGAGCAAAGAGGCAAAGGATGCCACTAAATCTGCAACCCTGCCTGTATCGGTGCATGTGCCAAAACTCAATACGGGAGGGATTTTCAAGAGTTCACACACTGCCTTTAAACTGCTGCCTGCAAATTCTTTTGCCTCTAAATTCGTTAGCCCTGCCACCTGTAGTGCGGCGTTTCCACAACCCATGGAAAGGATGAGGACATCCCTCTTTATTAACTCTTTTGCAATGGCAACGGTATGACAATCCTGACCTGAATCCCTTAAGCTTGTGCAGGATATAAGCGCTGCAATACCCTTAATATTTCCACCAATTATTGCCTTCAAAAGGGGATCCAGTGTGCCACCTAAAACACCAAAGATACTTTCAGTAGAAAAACCAACCAGCGCCTCCCTTAATGGCAATCCTGTAACAGGTTCCACAGACTGTCTTCTTTCCTTAAAGTTTTCGATTGCCATTTCAAGAAGCCTCTCTGCCTGTTTTTCCGCTTCTTCCGGAACATAATTAATCCTTTCGTTTATTCCCTCAAAGGCTACAAGCGGGGTGACAGGCACGAGCCTGAATTTATATCTTTCTGCGTATTTTGGATCAACAGGCATGGAACAATTCATATCGCAGGCAAACAAATCCACACAACCGCTTGCCAGCACCGCCTCCTGCATAATCCAGTTGCCTGTAAAGCCAAAGAACACATCGTCAGTCTCCCAGCGCTGTATCATCTCCTGACCTGTCTCTATATTTGCAATAACCCTTATACCCTTGGCACCCACTGATCTTGCCTTGTCCTGCCATTTTTGATTTCTTGCAAGCTCAACCATGGCAAAGCCCAGAAAGGGCTCATGCCCATTGGGTAATACATTTACGTAATCCGGGTCAAGAACCCCGAGGTCGCATCTAATCTTATGGGGCCTTGGGGTGCCAAAGAGTATATCCTGGCAGTATTCGTTTATGAGCTGACTCTGATATGCCATTGCAATGGATAGCCTCATTGCCTTTAGTGCAAGGCTTTTATAATAGCCATCCACATTTGTGAGGCACGAACTTGTGGAGAGTAGCATCTCTCCGTATATACCACCTGGTAAGATTCCCAGTTCCTTCCATGTTTTTATCCTTTCTTTCGGTGCAAGGGTAAGGACAATGTGGCTTGGTTCATCATGTCTTCTGTGGAAGTCTGCCTCAAAATGATTGCACAGGGCAAGCAGTACTTCATCCTCTGGCATAAAATCCGGGATGTTAAAACGAATGGCAAGCCCCATGAGCTTATCCGAATCTTTTATCTTAAAAGGGGATTTGCCTTCTGCCACTGCCCTTAGAGTCCTTAAGGTCTGCTCTGTATGGTATTGATAGGTGGAGGCACCCATAACATTACGAAGGAGCATCATCCTCATGGCCATACCATCCCCTGTAATGCCGCATACACCCTTTTTATGCTTCTCAACATCTGCCCTGCATGGACCGTTTGAACACAGATCGCACCGCATACCTGCCTGGCAGAAGGGACATCTCTGGTCAGGATTACCGCCCATACCCTGGGCCTCATATCTGTCCCAGATGTTATCCATATTGTCTTTTTTTATTCTCTCATATACTTTACGGACCGATTCGTGATATGAAATCCTGTTGTCTTCCATGCTGGACCTCCTCCTCTTTTTTTGTATGTTTCAGTTTTTTTCAGTTGTTTTAAGTATTCTATATGCCATTTTTCTAATTATGGCAATGAAAACTAATACTTTAATTCACCTGGCTCTTCCACTTTGATATACCTATCGAGGTCAAGGGCATAGTCCCATCCAGGTTGTACCGTTGCCTCGTTTGAATAACCCCAGTTTGCCCAGTATCCCTTTTCCTCTTTTTCGACAAATTTTATCTTTAATATGGTTTTTACGCTTTTATAACCGTATTTCGGGGGGATGATTAATCTTAAGGGTGCACCGTGTTCATCCGGTAAGGGTGCACCGTTCATCTCGTAGGCAAATATGGTGCGGGGACTAAGAAGATCTTCCATGGGAATAAATTCGTAATATTCATCAGCAGAATAAAAATATACATACTTTGCCTCTTTTTTAGGTCGAACAATGCTAAAGAGCTCTTCTGGTCTAAAACCACCCCATTTTGCCTTACTTGACCACGATTCTACGCACTTAAGTCTTGATGTCTGGGTAGACTTTTTTAACCTTTTAAGGTCGTTTAAGGTAAAACTTAAAGGGTTTTCACATAGACCAGCCACCTCAAGTCTCCAGGTCTTATGGTCTAATGGTTCTATGGGGTTTATAAACCTGACATAAAAACCCTTTTTATCCTCATTGGTTAACATCTTTTTCACCTCTTTTGCGTAAAGGGTTTTGCAGGGAATAAAAAGGCAGGCACCGAGCACGCTTAAAAATCTTACAAAATCCCGCCTTGTCAGATTCAGGCCATCCATAAAAACCCTTTACCAATTGAATTTTTATGTATTGACAAAATAGAAATAAACATTACACTTATTCTAATGCAAAGAAGAACATTTTTAAAGTTAATTTTATCCACCCTTGTGACGAGCAATGTCCCGAAAACATTGTTCGGTCGTGAAGTACCTGTGGTGGCCGTATCGGAAGGTAAAGATTATGCTGAAATTACAAGAACATGCATCTCTGCCTTAGGTGGCATGGATAAATTTGTTAAAAAGGGTGATGTGGTGGTTGTAAAGCCAAACATCGGCTGGGACAGAAGGCCTGAATTTGCCGCCAATACCCATCCTGTTGTTGTCAGGACAATTGTGGAAGAGTGTATTAAGGCAGGGGCTAAAATCGTCAGGGTCTTTGACAATACATGTAATGACCCGAGAAGGTGCTATGAAAATAGCGGCATTGAGGCAGCCCTTAAAGGCATAAAAGGTGTAGAATTAAGATATACAGAGAGGGAGAAATTTAAAGAGGTCAAGATAAACGGGGTATTTCTAAAAAGCTGGGAAATCTATGAAGATGCACTTAAGGCAAATGTATTTATAAACTGCCCCATTGCAAAACATCACGGTCTCACAGGGCTTACCCTGGGTCTTAAAAATATGATGGGTGTAATGGGAGGAAATAGAGGTTATATTCACAGGGAAATAGAAGATGCCTTAAGTGATTTGAACACATTTGTAAAGAGTCATCTCGTAATCATCGATGCCACAAGGATTCTCACAAACCACGGTCCACAGGGAGGAAATCTAAGGGATGTGAAGGTCTTAAACAAAATCATAGCGTCAAAAGATATAGTGGCGGCAGATGCCTATGCCACAACCCTCTTTAACCTAAAGCCCGAGGACATTTCTACAACGGTAACTGCATACAAAAGAGGCCTTGGCGAGATAAATCTAAATAAAATTAAAATCTTGAAGGCATGATAATTATTTGCGCTACCCCTTTTTTACGTATCTTGCCTTGAGCTCCCTTTTTAAAATTTTTCCCTGAGGATTTTTTGGAAGTGCATCCACAAATTCTACAGAGCGAGGGGCCTTGTATTTTGCAATCCTTTCTCTACAGAAATCTATTATCTCATCGCCAGTTACCCGGGCATCCTTTTTAAGAACAATCACTGCGTGCACCCTCTCTACCCATTTTTCATCGGGCACGCCGATAACAGCAGCCTCCATGACTGAAGGATGCTGGTAGAGGATCTCTTCTACCTCCCGGGGATACACATTCTCTCCTCCAGTTATTATAAGGTCCTTTTTTCTATCCACAATATACATGTACCCCTTTTCGTCATAATAACCCATATCCCCTGTATGAAGCCAGCCGTCCACTATTGTTTCTTTTGTGTAATCAGGTTTATTCCAGTAGCCTACCATGATGGATTTGCTTTTTACTATGATCTCACCTACCTGATAGGGCTCCACATCGACCCCGTTATCATCAACAATCCTTGCATGCACCCAAAGGCAGGGCTGTCCGCACGATGCCAGTATCCTCTGTTCCTCTTCTGATTCATAAATTACCTTGTGGGCTTCTAGTGGAAGGATACTTATGTCAGGGCCTGATTCTGTCTGACCGTAACCCTGACCGAATACAGGACCGAATCTCTTCATACCCTTTTTTAAAAGCTCAAGGGGCATGGGGGATGCTGCATACCATATCTGTTTTAGCGAACTCAAATCGTATTTTTCCATATCAGGAATGGATAAAAACATGGCAAGCTGGGTGGGCACTATATGGACATCCGTTGCCCTTTCCTTTTCTATGACCTTCAGGGTCGCTGCCGGGTCAAAAGACCTGTTTGGCATGATAATGTTTGTTCCGCCTACCATGAAAAATGTCCAGAAATGCGACCATCCACCAATATGAAACAGGGGCAAAATCATTACATGGATATTATCGTGCCTTAATCCACCAAGGATTGCCTTTGTTCGGGCCTCTTCAAGCTTTTTATAATGGGTATAGATTGCTCCCCTTGGAATACCCGTTGTTCCACTGGTGTAAAATATGATAAAGGGGTCATCTTCTGTGATATCCACATCGGGTTCTGTATCGGTAAAATCATTGAGGAGTTCGTCATAAAATTTCATCTCAGGGTGTTTTTCTTCAAGGGATATAATCTCAATACCCGGCAATCTTTCTTTCATCGCAATGACCGTTTGTATCAGTTCCTTTCCAGTAAAGAGCACCTTCACCTCGGCATCGTGGATGATGTAATCGAGTTCATTGGTCTGAAAACGGGGATTAAAGGGTACAACTATAAAACCACCCTTCATGGCAGCACCTGTTATTTCTGTGCATTCAATACAGTTCCAGGACAAGATCCCTATCTTATCCCCTTTCTTTAAATTCATTGATTTTAGGGCATAAATCAATCTGTTTACTCTGGCATTAAACATGGAAAAAGTCAGTCTTTTTTCACCGTAAATAAACACCTCTTTGTCCGGGTAAAGAAGGGCATTCCTGTATATAATATCTGCATAGGTTCCGATATTGTAGCGACATAGCTCCTTTAATATCAATTTCTTTGACATCCTGACCTCCTTACAAATTTCCTCTTATTTTATGTTAATAGTAACTCAAAATCACCTGAAAAAATAAATGATTTTGTTACTATTATAACGGCTTTGATTCGCCATCTTTTTATACAAAAAACAACTAAAATTTTACTGGAAACACAAATTGCAACATGTTTTTACAAATCAGACCAGATTTTGTTTCATATATGCGTCATTAAACTTTTGCCGTAATTGCCTCTTGTCATATTTTTC
>CAZJOP010000087.1:0-1514 GCA_964547695.1 uncultured Syntrophorhabdaceae bacterium | reverse complement strand
CCAGTATTTTTCTCTTAATTCTCGCTTCAGTATCTTGCCCGAAGGAGTTTTGGGAAGGGCATTTACAAATTCTACTGATTTTGGTGCTTTGTATCTGGCAATCTTTGACTTACAAAATTCTATAATTTCCTCAGGTGTCACAGTCATGTGGGGTTTCAATACAATAGCAGCATGAACCTTCTCAACCCAGTAGTCGTCAGGAATACCGAATACAGCGGCCTCATGCACTGCAGGATGTTGATAAAGAACTTCTTCCACTTCCCTTGGAAATATGTTTTCACCGCCAGAAACAATCATGTCCTTTTTTCTATCAACAATATAGATATATCCCCTTTCGTCGTAATATCCCATATCGCCTGTATATACCCAGCCATCTTTAAACGTCTCTTTACTTTCTTTTGGTTTACGCCACCATTCTGTAGGCACAGCCTTACTTTTTACAATAATTTCTCCTACAACACCAGGTTCAACGTCTTCATCCTTTTCATTGACAATTCTGACGTGCACACCAATATGGGGATGCCCGCAAGATGCAAGAATCCTCTGTTCCTCTGGAGATTTATTCACAACGTCATGCTGTTTTTTTGAAAGCATGGTCACATTTGGACCACTCTCGCTTGAACCGTAAAATTGCATAAAAATGGGACCCCATTTTTCCATGCCTTTTTTTAAAAGTTCAACAGGCATGGGCGATGCAGCATAAAACATGCGTTTGAGACTTGAGAGGTCGTATTTATCAACATCAGGCATAGCGAGGAAGGCAGCAAGATGGGTGGCAACAATATGAATATCTGTAGCCTTCTCGTCTTGAATTGTCTGAAGGGTAGCCCGTGGATCAAAGGAAATCTGGGGCATAATAATATTGCTTGCCCCTACATAAAAATATCCCCAGAAATTTTTTGTCCCCCCTATGTGAAAAAGGGGCATAATCTGCACATGCTTGTCACCCTGTTCGAGACATAAAGCAAGGGGGAATCGTCTTGTATCATCTATAGCCTGCTTGAATGTGTAAACTGCTCCTCGCGGTATGCCTGTTGTTCCACTTGTATAAAATATAAAGACCGGGTCATCTTCTGTTGCCTCCACATCAGGCTCATCTGTGGAAAAGGTTTCAAGGAGGGTGCGATGTCTAATTATTCCTGAAAATTCCTTGATTCCAAAGGAGATAATGTTCTTTAGTCCGGATATACGAGGTTTAAGTCTCTTTACTGTCTCAATAAGTTCAGGACCAACAAAAAGTGTGTTGCAACCTGAATAGTTTATAAGGTATTCAAGCTCATCGTCCTGCAGTCTCGGATTAAAGGGTGATGCAATAAATCCAGATTTCATTGCCGCACCATAGGCATCTGCATATTCTATACAATTCCAGGAGAGTATGCCGAGTACATCACCCTTTTTCACACCCATTGATTGTAAGGCATGGATTAAGGCATTGACACGATTATTAAATTCAGAAAAGGTTACTTTTTCCTCTCCACACTTGAACGCAAGCTCATCGGGATAGAGAAGGGCAT
>CAZJOP010000086.1:0-7768 GCA_964547695.1 uncultured Syntrophorhabdaceae bacterium | reverse complement strand
CCAACCTTGCTCATTGCCTCGGCAATGATATTTCCTATGGTTTCATCGTTATTTGCAGAGATTGTGCCAACCTGGGCAATTTCTTTCTGGTCTTTTGTGGGTTTGGAGAGTTTTTTGAGTTCCTCAACGACTACCTCAACGGCCTTCTCGATACCCCTTTTCAGTTCCATGGGGTTATGGCCTGCTGCTACGAGTTTTGCGCCTTCCCTGTAAATGGCCTGGGCAAGCACCGTTGCTGTTGTTGTGCCGTCACCTGCCACATCACTTGTCTTGCTTGCCACCTCTTTAACCATCTGTGCGCCCATGTTTTCAAACTTGTCTTCAATCTCTATCTCTTTGGCAACTGTTACACCGTCTTTTGTTACTGTGGGAGAACCAAAGGATTTTTCAATTATTACATTTCTACCTTTTGGACCCAGGGTCACCTTTACTGCATCGGCAAGGGTATTAACACCTTTTAATATTGCCTCTCTTGCCATCTGGTCGTACTTTATCTCTTTCGCCATTCTCTTTCCCTCCTTTCGTTAATCTTCAACTATTGCGAGGACATCGTCCTCTCTTAAAATGAGATGCTCTTCACCTTCGATCTTAATCTCTGTTCCAGCATACTTTCCAAAGAGTATCTTGTCTCCTACCTTTACAGTCAAAGGTGCCTTAGTGCCGTTATCGAGTAGCTTTCCGTCTCCGACTGCAATAACCTTGCCTTCCTGTGGTTTCTCCTTTGCCGCATCGGGGATTATAATCCCTCCCTTTGTCTTTTCCTCTTCCTCGATCCTTTTGACAAGAATTCTGTCCTGTAATGGTTTGATCTTCATCCTTTCACACTCCTTTCCTTTATTTTTTTAGTTTTTAGCCATTATTTAAATTGATTGCTAAAAATAATATAAGAGTGACGGTAGGTTTTGTCAATAAGGCAAGTTAAATTTTTAACAATAAATTTATCCCCTCTTTATACCATCTGGAAAAGTAATTGTTCTCCTGCCTGTTGCCTTCTCTATCTTTCCTGATAGAAGTAAAAACGCTTTCATTGTCGAGTTTTATATCGTATTCTGTCTCTGCCTGCAGGCATAGCCTATCCACCATGCCTTTTAATATTTCATCCTTATCACCTTTACACTTCCAGACATCCCACCATGTTTCGTATGCCTTTGTAATGGTCTTTCCCTTTTTATCGTAGAATTGGGAAAAAGAAGGCAACCAGTCTTTTAAGGCATTTTTTGATTCAAAGAATATATCCTCAATAAAGGGATAGTTTTCGATAATATCCATCTCTATCTTTATCTTTTTTATAAAGCCTTCGATAATACTTAAGGCACCGTGTTTCTTTTTATAGATACGATCCTTTAAGGTATTCCACACCTCAATAACAGGGTATATCCTCATGCTCTTTTCAGAATAGTTAATCGTTTCTATGTTCTCAAGGCTGTGCCTTGTCTTTCTCGGTACACCGTAGATAAGCAGACCTATTAAATCAGAAATCACATGAAACAGTAAAGACATATTGCCCGGTCTTTTCATGGGAAACATAAAGCATATAAACTCGTTTAATTCAAGGGCCTCTACGAGATGGTCCCTCTTTTCCCTTCTATCCATGAACTTAACGGCATCTATGGCAAGGTTTATCGTTGCCATGGAAAGAAGTTCCCTTCTGTCTTTAGCAATTTCCCATACATCGAGTATATGTCTTCGCGGTAGCATTAAAGGCCTTCTCTTCTTAATTCCTCTATGAGATGTCTCTGCCTATCCGTTAACTTTTTTGGAATCTCCACATCTATTTCTATATACTGGTCACCTCTTGAGCCTTTTTCATCTGCGACACCCAGGCCTTTAAGCCTTATCTTTTTTGCTCCCTGTGGGATTTTTACCTGTTTTGGGCCGTCCACAGATGGGACCTCTGCAACGGTGCCTAATATGGCATCTGTTAGCTTTATCGAATGTTTGACATAAATGTCATTCCCTGTTCTTTTAAATACAGGATGGTCACCGACCTTTACGGTGATATATAAATCACCCCTTTTCCCAGAAAATGGGTCTATATTGCCCTTGCCTTTGAGCCTTAATTTTTTTCCCGATTCAATGCCCTTTGGAATCTTTACATCTAATTCTTCTGTGCCTGTCTGTGTCCTGAAAGATACCCTCTTTGTGGCACCCCTTATGGCATCCATAAATGGTATCTCAAGTTCGTAATTTAAATCGAGACCAATACCTGTCTGCTGTTCCCTTGAGATATAATCTCCATAATCGTAATACTGCTGTCTCTGCCTTGAGGTCCTGCCTGATTGCCTACCGAATATGGTGCTAAAGATGTCTCCACTTCCAAAACCTAAATCCCTGAAAAGGTCTCCTATATTGAAACCCCTGAATATGTCCTCCTCGGTATATCTCTGCTGGAAACCACTCATGCCAAATGTGTCGTATTGTTTTCTTTTTTCTTTATCACTTAAGACAGCATATGCCTCGTTTATCTCTTTAAACCTTTCCTCTGCCTCTTTGTTATTGGGGTTTCTATCAGGATGATACTTTAGGGCAAGCCTCCTGTATGCCTTTTTTATATCCTCTTCTGATGCGTCTTTCGAAACACCCAAGATCTCATAGTAATCCTTTTTCGTTCCCATAGTTATCTCACCTTTTTAATGCTACATTGTATTAAAATTAACGAACTATTGCAACATAACTTCCTTCAGGATAAGAGATTGCTGCACTTACAGCCGGGCATTTTACCTTCATAATATGTATAATCTTTTTCCCGTCCTGAAATTCTGAAATCGTCTCGTAATTACCCATACCTTTTGCAATGATTGTCGCATCCCTTTCCCAGAGTGTCTTTATCTTTCCCTTTAAGTCTTTTTTTTCTATACCCACCTTGTGGGTTCCTGTGGAGATAATGTTACTAAAATATCTGTCAAATTGGTATTTAAAAACATCATCCATGCACAGGTCGTTCTGAACAGGCCCCTCTTTTACGGCATAGAACACATTTTTACCAATGCCCTCAAGAAAGTTGATAAGTTTTATGTCAAACAAAAAATCCGAAACATTATCGCCTAAGATGAGGATGTCTTTTTCTTTTTTATCCAATTCCTTTTCTATGTTATCAAGTTCAGCATAAAATGCTATGCTACCTTCATCCAAAAAATTTATCTTTCCATCGATAAATGTATCTGTTGAGTTACCTATTGCAGAGTATTTTAAAACACCCTCAAGACTATCAATAAAAAGGTCATTTAATTCAAAAAGAGCCTTCTTTGCGATGGACACCTCCCTATCCTTTTTTTCTGCATATGGGTCTAAAACACCTGTGGCGTCTCTTATAAACCTGTGAATCTTATTAGCAATGGCCGGTGGTGTTTTATCCGGGCCAAAAAGCTCGTCTATCATCTCAAAACAATGCCATAACACATCTTTTTCTGCATGGGAAAGGTAACAGGTTTTTTCTGCAAGTTCCCTTAAACAGTTTTTACAGTATTCTGTTACCTTCATGGTGGTTTCATTTAAAAGATAAAACTTATTTGTCATAAATTCAATGGTTTAAAACAAAATATGCCTTGTTTAAAAGATATGATTCTGTTATCTTATATTGATTTTTTAACTGGAGGTTCATTTTATGAATATTCTCGAGGCAATAGGAAATACGCCCCTTGTGGAACTCATAAACATCAAAAGAAAGCCAGGCGTTAGGATTTTGTGCAAACTGGAAGGTTGTAATCCGGGTGGCTCTATAAAGGATAGGCCTGCCCTTTACATGATTCAGAAGGCAGAAGAAAGGGGAGAACTTACAAAGGATAAGATAATCCTTGAGCCCACATCAGGAAATACAGGTATAGCCATTGCAATGATAGGTGCAGCAAAAGGCTACAGGGTTGAGCTCTGCATGCCTGAATGCGTGAGCATGGAAAGAAGATTGATACTCGAAGGTCTTGGTTCACATGTATTTTTAACGCCTGCAAGGGAAAACATAGATGGCGCTATAAAGATGGCACACAAACTCTTGGAAGAAGAACCTGATAAATATTACATGCCCAATCAATACGAAAACCCTGACAATATCCTTGCCCATTTTGAAACAACCGGTCCTGAAATCATAAGACAGACAAACGGCGATATCGATTATTTTGTGGCAGGTATGGGCACAACAGGCACACTCATGGGCACAGGAAAGTATTTAAAATCAGTTAAGCCTGATGTAAAGATTGTTGGTGTTGAACCTGTTATGGGTCATACCATTCAGGGATTAAAGAATATGACAGAATCCATGGTGCCTAAAATATTCGATCCATCCCTTCTTGATGAGAGGTATTTAGTAAACGATGGAGAGGCCTTTGAAGCCACAAGGATGCTCGCCCAGCATGAAGGCATATTCGTAGGCACATCAAGCGGTGCGGCAGTGGCAATAGCATTAAAGATTGCAGAAAAAATCAATAAAGGGACAATTGTAGTAATCCTTCCAGACAGAGGAGACCGTTATCTAAGCACCATGCAGTTTAGGTCCATCTGCGCCAAGTGTCCACCTTAATCTTGAACATTTGAAAAAGGGATTTTTCAATATTTGCCGCAACTTATTCTGAACCACCTGTTTTCTTTGGATACTTCACAAAAAGTCCCATTAGAAAGGCAATAAGGGGAAGAAGGGTTATGATGCGTATTGTAAGTGGAACACCCCATCTATCTGCTATGGCCCCCAAAAGGGTTAAACCCAGACCTCCTGCACTAATCGTTAACCCCACCATAATACCTGATGCCATGCCCAGATGTTTTGGTAGAAGTATCTGACCCATCACGGTTGTGGTACCGAAAGAGGAAATGAGTATCATGCCGGATGCGGCAAGGAGCAAGAAGGTTACGTATCCTGATGTGTAAAAGAACAGACTCAATAGGATGGAGGAAAGAAAAAGGGTGGCAAGGAGAAATCTTTTGTGCCCTAAATGATCTGCCACAGGGCCTCCTATAAGGGTGCCTACTGCCCCTGATACAAGAAAGGTCGTAGCAAGCTTACCTGCATAAATGGGATTTCCTTTAAGATAATTTATGTAATAGAAAGGTATATACGTTGCCATCCCGAATTGAGTCCAGGCCCGAATGGTGGCAAGGCAAGCAAGCAGTATAAAAGAGACCTTCTGACTGTTTGTAATTGAACCCTCGTATTTTTCCTTTTTTTCTTTATCTTTTATATCCCCTTCAGGCTTATTAAGGACATCTTTGTATAGGATTATCAACAAAAATATTAAAAAACCGGGGATGATAAGAATAGGGGTCCCCTTTAGACCGAAATATGTGCAGGCAGTAATTGCAATAATCGGACCCAGTGCAAGACCCATGCTTCCGCCAAAGGCAAAGATTGAAACACCGGTTGCCTTTTTTGCCCCTGTAAAAGAGTAGGCAACCTTAAAACCTTCAGGATGAAAAAGCGCCACCCCAATCCCGCTTATTATTACCAATAGAATAAGAGAAAGATAATTGGGCGTGAATCCGCTCAACGCAATACCTGAACCTGCAATCAAAGGTGAAAGGGGCAATATCCACTTCAGTTGCTTTCTGTCCGATATATAACCGAAAAGGGGTTGTATTATAGAGGATGAAAGATTTGAGAAAAGGATGACTGCTCCTGCAAGGGCATATGAAAGATTAAGGCTTTCTTTAAAGAATGGTAGAAGTGCAGGTAAGGCGCCCTGATTTATGTCTATTGCAAGATGGGATAAACTCAGAATTATAAGCGGTTTTTTCTTCACAGTTGTGGCTAAATTATCTTTCAAAAGATAGCCTTTGTCAAATACTTTTCAAATTCTACCGGTAATATAAAAAAGTTTTTTGACACAACCTGTTTTTATTTGTATTATTTTAAAAAAATTTTGGAGGGGTTTTTATGAAAAGAAAAATCGTATTAGCAGTTTTTTTAATCCTCATCCCTTTTATGGTCTTTTCTCAATCCCAGGACATTACTAAAAAGGCCATAGACCATATCATTTCTGTTCAATATGAAAACGGTGCCTGGTCAAGGCTAAAAGGTGAATTTCCACCTGAGGCAGAGCCAACAAGCTGGGCAGTTAAGGTCTTGAAGATGAAAAAGGTATATGACGATAAAGCAGTTAAAGGTATTGATTTTATCCTAAAAGACCAAAGACCCGATGGAAGCTGGAATAATAACACTGCCCATACTGCCTTTGCCATAATAGCATTAAAACAGGCCGGTGTTGGAGAGGATGCAATAAAAAGAGGTATTGAGTATTTAAGAGATGTCCAGGATGCATCCGGCGGATTTAAGAGAATAGGAAAAGAGGGTGCACCCTTAACTATTTACACGGCCGTTGTTTTGAACGCCCTTATGGATGCAGGTATTAAAAATAATGACCCCACTGTAAAAAAGGCCATTGACTGGCTTACAGGTTGCCAGAATACCGATGGTGGTTATGGAATGCCAAAAGGGTCTCCTTCTGTTGCAATAAGCACTGCCTGGACAGTAAGGGCCCTTGTGATGTCAGGCATTTCACCTTCCTCACCCTTTGTGAGTAATGCCGTTAATTGGCTTTTAAAGTCACAGAAAAGTTCAGGTGGATTTGCTATGGTGCCTGATAAGGCCCCTGAAGACCCTGAGGTTACGGCCTATGTAATTATGGCACTTTCAAAGATTAAGGATAAAAAGGATGTTATAAAAAAGGCAGAAGGTTACCTGGCAAGCATCCAGCATGAGGACGGCTCATTTACCAGTAACACACCCATACAGTTCAACAAGGTGCCAAAGAAAAATACCCAGACAACCCTTTTTGTTGCATGGGCACTAACAGAGCTTGAATGAATTTAAGACAATTTATGGTGTAAAAGAATTATAAAAAAATAAACCGGAACAAATGGATATAATAAGAAGGGTTACAGAACATCGCCTTGCGCTCATCGGTCTTATCATACTGATACCCATGTTTTTATGTGCCGTATCTGCCCCATTTATATCACCTTATGACCCTGTGGAGCCAGATATGAAAAATATACTTGCCCCTCCATCTATTAAACATCCATTTGGAACCGATACATTAGGCAGGGATGTGCTTGCAAGGATAATCTATGGAAGCAGAATCTCTCTACTTGTGGGTTTTGTATCCGTTGGCATTGCCGTTCTTATCGGCATAGCCATAGGTGCAATATCAGGTTATTACGGTGGGGTTATTGATGAGATTATCATGAGGTTTGTGGATTTGATGATGTGTTTTCCCACCTTTTTTCTCATCCTTGCTGTCATAGCCCTTCTTGAGCCGAGCATCTGGAACATTATGATAGTGATAGGTCTTACAAACTGGATGGGTATAGCCCGTCTTGTCCGTGCAGAGGTCTTAAGCATTAAGAACAAAGAGTTTGTTCTTGCTGCAAAGGCTCAGGGGTTTTCAGAAAAAAGGATCATATTCAGTCATATACTGCCCAATGCATTAACCCCTGTTTATGTGGTGGCTACCCTTGGAATAGGTGGGGCCATACTCACAGAATCGGCTTTAAGTTTCTTGGGCATCGGGGTTCAACCGCCGACCCCAAGCTGGGGAAATATCCTCACCCAGGCTAAGGACAATATCGAGGTGGCATGGTGGTTAAGCCTTTATCCAGGCCTGGCCATTTTTCTGACAGTAATGGGTTACAATCTCCTCGGTGAGGGTTTGCGAGACATCTTTGATCCGAGGAGGAGGTATCAGGCAGGGTAACACTGGCTGTTAAATGCTGCTCAATACTAATTAATGTTTTCTTCTGAAAACAGCCATTTTCCTCTCTCCTTTATTTTTTCATATCTTAT
>CAZJOP010000085.1:0-7813 GCA_964547695.1 uncultured Syntrophorhabdaceae bacterium | reverse complement strand
ATGCCCCTGTGTTTCATCCTCTTGTATTTTCCGCAGAGACACTCATAATCCTTTACAGGGCCAAATATCTTGGCGCAGAATAGACCGTCCTTTTCAGGTTTGAAGGTCCTGTAATTTATCGTCTCCGGCTTTTTTACCTCTCCGTATGACCATTTTTCTATAAGCTCAGGTGATGCAAGGGATATCTTGATGGCACTATAGCTTAAAGGGTCTTTTTGTTTGTCAAAAATCTTGTAAAAATCTTCCAAGGTTAACCTCCTTTTTATTCTTCTTTTATGAGGTCTACATTTATGCAAAGGCTCTTTAATTCCTGTACCAGAACATTAAAAGATTCAGGTAGACTTGGTTCAAGGACATCCTCGCCCTTAACGATTGCCTCGTAAGCCCTTATCCTGCCGTTTACATCATCGGATTTAATGGTTAAAAATTCCTGCAAAGAATAGGCCGCACCATAGCCTTCTAATGCCCAGACCTCCATTTCACCCAGTCTCTGTCCGCCAAATTGTGCCTTTCCACCCAATGGTTGCTGCGTTACAAGGGAGTATGGGCCGATAGAACGGGCGTGTATTTTGTCGTCCACGAGATGGTGGAGTTTAAGAAAATACATATAACCTACTGTGATTTTATGATGGAAAGGTTCTCCTGTTCTACCATCGTATAATGTGGTCTGGAATGTATCAGGCATGCCTGCCATTTTAAAGAGTTCTTTTATGTCTTCTTCCTTTGCACCGTCAAATACAGGGACAGAGATATGAATGCCGTCTCTTAATCTGTCTGCAAATTCTACTATTTCTTCATCGTTTAATCTGTCTATGAGGTTATCGATGTTTTTGCTCATATAAATACTTTTTATCCTCTCTCTTATTACATCAGGAGAAAGCATTTTCTTCCTGTATTCATCCACCATTTCTCCAATCCTTTTACCCAGTTCTTTTGATGCCCATCCGAGGTGTGTTTCTAAAATTTGACCTGCATTCATCCTTGAAGGAACGCCCAGTGGATTTAGCACAATGTCCACAGGGGTTCCGTCTTCCATAAAAGGCATATCTTCCTCTGGAAGTATTACAGATACAATGCCTTTATTTCCATGTCTTCCGGAAATCTTATCACCCACTGCTATCTTTCTTTTCATGGCAATGTAGACCTTTATGGTCTTTATCACACCTGGCGGGAGTTCATCACCTTTTTTAATCTTATTTATCTTGTCTTCGTAGTAAAGTCTTATTAGCTCAATCTGGTTTTCCTTGCTATCGAATACTTTGGAGACCTTACTCTCTAACTCCTCATCACCTAAATCTAAGTCCTGAAGCCTGTCTATATCTATATTATCTATTTTTTCTACGGTAAATGCCTCACCCTTCTTTATAAGAGATTTACCTCTGCCATCCTTTATATCAACAGGACACTGTTTACCTACAAGGAGATTTTTGATCCTTTCTTTTGTGCTCTCAATAATGATCCTTATCTGTTCCTCCTGGTCCTTTAAGATGTTGGAAATCTCTATATCCTCTATTAATTTGCTTCTGTCATCTTTATCAATACCCCTTCTCGAGAGCACCTTTACATCAATAACTATACCTTCAATACCATGAGGAACACGAAGGGATGTATCCTTCACATCCCCTGCCTTTTCACCAAAGATGGCCTGTAAGAGTTTTTCTTCTGGGGTTGCCTGTGTCTCACCTTTTGGGGTAACCTTACCTACCAGGATATCGCCGGGCTTTACCTTGGCGCCTATCATGATTATCCCGCTTTCATCGAGATATTTTAATGCCTCTTCACCTATATTGGGGATATCCCTGGTGACCTCCTCTTTACCGAGTTTTGTGTCTCTAACCACGCATTCAAGCTCTTCGATGTGGATTGACGTTAACGCATCTTCCCTCACAAGTCTTTCATTGATAAGTACCGAGTCTTCATAGTTGTATCCCCTCCAGGGCATGAATGCCACGAACACATTTTTTCCCAGTGCCAGTTCCCCCCTATCCGTAGAGGGCCCATCGGCCAGGACATCTCCTTTTTTTACAAAATCCCCTTCTTTTACTATTACACGTTGATTTATGCACGTATCCTGGTTTGACCTTCTAAACTTCATGAGGTTGTGGATATCTAATTTTACAACAGTCTCATCGTGCTCTGTTTTTTCTTCATACTGGACAATAATCCTGTTCGCATCAACACTTTTTACTATACCATCGTGTTTTGCCATCACCGTTACCCTTGAATCCCTTCCTACGATTTCTTCCATGCCTGTACCTATTAAAGGTGCCTCAGGTGTTATAAGGGGAACGGCCTGTCTTTGCATGTTAGAGCCCATGAGTGCCCTGTTTGCATCATCGTGTTCGAGAAAAGGTATGAGTGCCGCAGAAACACTTACGAGCTGTTTTGGTGATACGTCCATGTAATCTATCTGTTCAGGGCTTACAAGGTAAAAGTTACCACCCTTTTGTGCAGATATTAAATCAGAGGCAAAGGTTCCATCCTCGTTTAAAGGCGCATTTGCCTGGGCAATAAAATACTTTTCTTCTTCAAGGGCACTTAAGTAATGAACCTCATCTGTAACCCTGCCATTTACAACCTTTCTGTATGGTGCCTCTATAAAACCGAATTCGTTTACTTTCGCATATGTGGAAAGAGAGGCGATTAAACCGATATTGGGTCCCTCAGGGGTTTCAACAGGGCATATCCTGCCGTAATGTGTGGGATGGACGTCTCTAACCTCAAATCCTGCCCTTTCCCTTGTAAGACCTCCAGGTCCTAAGGCGCTTAATCTTCTTTTATGTGTTATCTCGCTCAGAGGGTTTGTCTGATCCATAAATTGAGACAATTGACTGCTTGCAAAGAAGTCCTTTACGGCTGTTGTTACAGGTTTTGGATTTACAAGATCATGAGGCATTAAGGTCTCCATTTCAGGAAATGTCAATCTTTCCTTTATGGCCCTTTCCATCCTCACAAGTCCCATCCTGAATTGATTTTCCAAAAGTTCGCCTACAGTTCTTACCCTTCTGTTTCCCAAGTGGTCTATATCATCGCCGGGTCCTCTGGAATCCTTTAGTTTTAACAGATGTTTAACAGTCTCGATGATATCTTCTTTTCTTAAAACTGTATAATCAAGCGGGACATCAATGCCTAACCTGTGGTTTATCTTCAGTCTTCCAACCCTTGACAGGTCGTATCTTTCGATACTGAAAAACATGTTGTGTATTAATGCCTCTGCAAATTCTATTGTAGGTGGATCACCGGGTCTTAATTTTCTGTATATTTCCAGCAAGGCCTCTTCTTTTTTTGTTACCTTGTCAATCAAGAGGGTATTTCTTAGAGAAGGGCTTACCTTAAGGTTGTCAATAAAAAGTATGTCAAAGCCCTTTATATTTTTTTTCTGAATCAGGGAGATATCTTCTTTTGTTATCTCCTTGTTTATAGGAATCAAGACATCTTTTGTCTCCGGGTCGTATATGTCTTCGGCTGTTATCTTGCCTATTAGATCGTCTTCATCTATGGGTATGACATTTATATTGGAAGCGGTGAGCTTTTTTATATCTGCTTTTGTAATCTTTTTGTGTTTTTTAACAATAACCTTACCTGATTCGTCCAGTATATCTGAGGGTGATTTCTGATCGATTAAAAGGGCAGGGGTTATTTGTTTTAAAAACCTATCCTTTTCTAAGATTACCCTTTCTTTGTCGTAGAAGTAATCGAGGATTTCTTTCTCACTATAACCCAAGGCCTTTAAAAATAGTGTTACAGGAATCTTTTTCTTTTTATCTATTCTCACATACAGTAATTCTTTATGGTCGAATTCAAAATCAAGCCATGAACCTCTGTAAGGAATAATCCTTGCCGTGTATATGGGGCTTCCACCGAAGGGAGATTTAGAATCGTCACGGTCAAAATATACCCCAGGTGACCGGTGGAGCTGACTCACAATTACCCTTTCTGTGCCGTTTATGATAAATGTGCCCCTTTCTGTCATAAGAGGCATTTCACCGAAATATACATCCTGCTCTTTTACGGCTTTTATGGTTTTGGTCTTTGTTTCAGGGTCAACATCCCAAACACAGAGCATTATTGTTACCTTCATAGGTGCTGCATATGTAATACCCCTGAAGATGCATTCCTCTTCTGTATTTTTCGGCTCACCTATCTCATATTTTTTAAATTCCAGAGAGATTGTTTCGTGTGCATCTTTTATAGGAAAGACGCTTTTAAATACTGCCTGGAGTCCTATGTTTTCCCTTTTCTCTGGTGGCACATCCTTCTGGAGGAACTTTTCATAAGAGTTTAACTGGATTTCAATTAGATTGGGGATGTCCAGAATCTCTTTAATTTTGCCGTATTTTTTCCTGTAAATCTTGTTGTGGAATGTTTCCCTCATATATTTTACTCCTTGTTTTTAAAAGGTTAAGGTCAGAAGGATTCAATAGCGTTTAATTGATATGCCTCCTGACCTCTCAACCCTTTATTATTTTACTCTATTTTTACCTGTCCGCTTACTTCTTCAAGCTGTTTTTTGATGTTTGCCGCCTCTTCTTTTGAGACGCCTTCTTTAACAGGTTTGGGCACACCTTCAACAAGGTCCTTTGCCTCTTTAAGTCCGAGGTTTGTTATTGCCCTTACAACCTTTATAACCTGTATCTTTTTATCTGCTTCATAACCTGTCAAAATCACATTAAACTCTGTTTTTTCTTCTGCCGGTGCTGCCTCCTGGGCAGGTGCCTGTGCAGCAGGTCCAGCAGCTGCCATAACCGGCATTGCTGCCTGCACACCGAATCTATCTTCAAGGGTTTTTATGAACTCAGAAAGTTCGAGCACCGTCATGTTCTCTATAAATTTTATAACATCTTCTTTTGTTATGCTCATTTTAATCTCCTCCTTATTAGTTTATGCCTGTTGTTCTTTTTGTGCTTTTATTGCATTTAGCGTAAGCATAAGTTTGTTTATATTGCCGTTTAAAACAAAAACCACCCTCTGGGGCATGCCCTTAAGTAGCCCTATGAATTTGGCTATAAGCACATCCCTTGGCGGCAATGTCGCAAGCTTAAGAATATCTGCAGGCGTTAGTGTTTGATCTCCTAAAAAGCCTGCCTTAAGCTTTAGCTGGGGCACATCTTTTGAGACAGATGCAATAACCTTAGCCGCTGCCACAGGGTCCTTGTAAACCCCTACTATTGCATTGGGGCCGACAAAGAAATCCTTAATGGATTCTGCCTTAGTCCCGGCAGATGCAATCCTTAAGAGGCTGTTTTTGACAACGCTAAAGTCTACACCGATGCTCCTCAATTCCTTTCTGAGCCTTGTCATCTGGGCAACATTCATACCTGAATATTCTGCGAGGAACATGGAATTCATCTGTCTTAATTTTTCCGAGAGCTCTGCAACTACCTTTTGCTTCTTCGCCTTTTCCAACTTTTTCATCCCTCCTTTCCTTTTTATTTAAAGCCAGAGAGACGAAATACAAAAGTCTCAGTAGGCCAAAAGTTTAATGCCTTATCCATAAGGCAACCTACTTTCTCTGACTTATATGCTATTTAGTTAAATTCCTTACATAGGTTGGGTCAATTTTTATACCAGGGCTCATAGTTGTGCTGATGGCTATACCTTTAATATAGGTCCCTTTGCTTGTAGCTGGCTTGAGTCTTATAACAGTTTCAATCAGTGCGTTTATATTTTCAAGAAGTTTTTCTTTTCCAAAACTTATCTTACCCACAGGGGCATGGAGATTCCCTGCCTTATCAACCCTGAATTCCACGCGGCCTGCCTTCATCTCTTTTACGGTTTTTGCCACATCAAACGTAACGGTTCCCACCTTTGGGTTCGGCATCAATCCCCTGGGGCCCAATATTTTACCCAATTTACTTACAGCACCCATCATATCTGGTGTTGATATTGCTTTATCGAAATCGAGCCATCCCTTCTGGATCTTTTCTATCAAGTCCTCTGCACCCACATAATCGGCACCAGCCTCTTGCGCCTCTTTTTCCTTTTGTCCTTTTGCAAAGACAAGCACCTTGACCTGTTTTCCCAGCCCGTTTGGAAGGGCAACGCTTCCCCTTACAACCTGGTCTGCATGTCTTGGATCAACACCGAGTCTTAATGCAAGCTCCACTGTTTCATCGAATTTTGCAAAACTTATCTGGGGTAGTAAATCAAGTGCCTCGTCAAGGCTGTATCGCTTTTCTCTATCTATTTTACTTAATGCTTCAGAATATTTTTTTGATTGTTTTGCCATCTTCAACTCCTTATCTTTAACAAATCATAATCGGCTTCATTTAATAAATTTTTTATAAATTTAGCCTTCTACAACCTCTAATCCCATGCTTTTTGCCGAACCCTTTATTATATTTATGGCCCCTTCTAAATCTTTTGCATTTAAATCAGGCATTTTAAGTTGTGCAATCTCTTTAATCGCCGACAATGGAATGGTCCCCACGGTTTCTTTTTTAGGGTTATTTGCACCTTTTGCGAGTTTTGCCGCCTTTTTTAAAAGAAAGGTGGTGGGCGGTGTTTTGGTGATAAATGTAAATGTTCTGTCAGAATAGATGGTTATCAAAACAGGTATTATTGTTCCTTCCTGACTTTTTGTCCTTTCATTAAAGGCCTTACAGAACTCCATAATGTTAACGCCGTGCTGTCCAAGGGCAGGTCCTACCGGCGGTGAGGGTGTTGCCTGTCCTGCCTGAAGTTGCAATTTAACCATTGCTACTACCTTTTTTGCCATCTCTTTACTCCTTTATATTTTTTCAATGTCCAGTATTTCCACTTCCACAGGTGTTGTTCTTCCAAATATATTGAGAAGAACCTTGACCTTACCTTTTTCAGGTTTTATTTCTTCCACAGTCCCTGTAAAGTTGGTAAATGCACCTTTCGTTACTTTAATGCTATCACCTTTTTCAAATTTTATCTTAGGTTTTATCTTGCCTTTGCCTTCCTGTATGGCAGACTTAATTTCGTTTACCTGTTCTTCCGGAAGGGGCTGTGGGTTCATTTTGTCGTATCCTACAAAACCCGTTACCTTTGGGGTATTTTTTACAAAATACCATGTGTCATTGTTCATGACCATGTTTACAATTATGTATCCCGGAAATATGGTCCTCTGAGATTTCTTGGGTTGTCCTTTCACCTTTTCCATTACCACTTCAGAGGGAACCAGAATCTCTCCGAAGTATTGTTCGAGGCCACTGTTTTTTATATTTTCTAAAAGGGTTTCCTTTACCTTCTGTTCATAGCCTGAATACGTATGAACTACATACCATTTTTTTTGCAAAGATTTTTCAGATTTTTCAGTCTTTTCCATATCCAACCATTCAACAGGTTTTAATTGTTATTTTAAAAAAGCCTTTATAATTTTTGCCAGGCCAATATCTACTATTCCGAGAAATATGGCCGAAATGACAACCGTAATCAATACAATATAGGTACCCTTGACAGTATCTTTTTTTGAAGGCCATGTAATCCTTTTGCCTTCCAAGAAAACCTCTACAAAGTATTTTTTTATACCTTCAAATTTTTCTTTAAAATTCATAATTATCACCAAATATTAACAGGCCAGGAGGGATTCGAACCCCCAACACCCGGATTTGGAGTCCGGTGCTCTATCCGTTAGAGCTACTGGCCTTTTTATTTTGTCTCCTTATGTGTTGTATGTTTTTTACAAAATTTACAGTATTTTTTTATCTCAAGCCTTTCCGGTGTCTTCTGCTTATTCTTTGTTGTTGTATAATTCCTGTTTTTGCATTCTGAACATGCAAGTATTACAAGTTGCCTCATCTTCCATCCCCTTCTACTCTATGATCTCTGTTACAACACCTGCACC
>CAZJOP010000084.1:0-7976 GCA_964547695.1 uncultured Syntrophorhabdaceae bacterium | reverse complement strand
ATCTGCCTTTCCTTTGCGTAGTTAATAAAATCGGACACAATGAGAAAATATCCTGCAAAATTAGTATTTTTTATGACATTGAGCTCGTATTCAAGCCTATTTTCGTATTCATTCAATATTTCATCTGTAAAATTTCTGTAAGAAGCCTTGATGGTTTCTAATTTTCTTTCAAAACCTTCTTTACATTTTATCTCTAAGTATTCGTTTATATTGAGATTATCTGGTGTTTTAAAATCGGGAAAGTGATATGCCCCTGTTTTTATCTCCACATTGCACATCTCGGCAATCTTTAACGTATTTTTAAGCGCCTCAGGATAATTGTGGAATGCGCTATCCATCTCATCTACGGACTTAAAATAAAATTCATCGCTTTGAAAACTCATTCTGTCTTTATCGGATAGCTTTTTCCCTGTCTGAATACAAAGAAGCAACTCGTGTGCCCTTGCCTCATCTTTCGTTAAATAATGACAGTCATTTGTGGCTACAACTGGTATATTGAAATATCTTGATAGCTCGATAAGCTTTTCGTTTACGATTCTCTGTTCTTCAAGACCGTTATCCTGGAGTTCAAAAAACATTCTATCCCCAAAAATAGAAAGATAATCCTCTATGCTTTCTTTAAGGGTTTTATCTGTGCCCTTGAGTATCTTGCTTGGTATCTCACCCTTTATGCAGGCCGTAAGACAGATGAGGTCCTCGTTGTATCTTTTAAGAACCTCTTTATCTATCCTGGGCACATAATAAAAGCCTTCGAGCTGGGCAATACTTACGAGTTTTACGAGATTTTTATAACCATTGTTGTTCATTGCAAGGAGGATTACATGATAGGCGTTGTCTTCTCCCTTTGCCTTTTTGTCAAACCTCGATTTTGGTGATATGTATGCCTCGCAACCTATGATAGGTTTTATGCCTGCCTCTTTTGCACTGAAATAAAAGTCTATTACGCCGAACATGTTTCCGTGATCCGTAATACTGCATGCATCCATCCTGTATTTTTTTGCAAGTTCAAAGAGGGGCTCGAATCTTATGGCACCATCGAGCAGACTGAATTGTGTATGGAGGTGAAGATGGACAAACTCTCTCATCTTTATTCCCGTCTACCTTATTCCCATTCAATTGTGCTCGGAGGCTTGCTTGAGATGTCGTATACAACCCGATTTATGCCGGGCACCTCGTTTATTATACGTCTCGATACCCTATCGAGTACATCGTAGGGCAATCTTGACCAATCAGCAGTCATAGCGTCTTCACTTTCTACCACCCTCAATGCAATCACATTTGCATACGTCCTTTCATCGCCCATTACCCCCACTGTCTTCACAGGTATGAGTATGGCAAAGGACTGCCAGATGTTTTTGAACCTTCTGTTTTTTTCGATTTCTTCTCTTACTATGCTATCTGCCTCACGGAGTAGCTCAAGTCTTTCCCTGGTGACCTCACCTATAATCCTTATGGCAAGTCCTGGGCCGGGGAATGGCTGCCTTTCTATGATATAATCCGGTAATCCCAGCTCCCTTCCCACTATCCTTACCTCGTCTTTAAAAAGCTCCCTTAAAGGCTCGATGAGTGTTAATTTCATTCTTTTTGGCAGACCTCCCACATTATGATGGCTCTTAATGGTTGCAGAAGGTCCCTTAAAGGATACACTTTCTATAACATCAGGGTAAAGGGTGCCCTGGGCAAGGAACTTCACATCCCCAATCTTTTTTGCCTCTTCCTCGAACACCTTTATAAAAAGCCTGCCTATAATTTTTCTCTTTCTTTCCGGGTCTTTAACACCCTTTAATGCCTTTAAGAAGGCATCCTCGGCATTTACGTAATGTAGTCTTATGTGCATAATATCTTCAAAGGCACCTATAACCTCTTCCACCTCGTTTTTTCTTAAAACACCGTTGTTTACAAATATACAGTGAAGGCGGTCACCTATTGCCTTATGAACCAATGCAGACACCACAGAAGAATCAACTCCTCCGCTTAAAGCGCATATAACCTGGTTATCTCCGACCTGACTTTTTATGTGTTCAACGGCAGTATCCACAAAAGATCTTGGTGAATATAGGCCCTTACATTTACATATTTTATATAAAAAGTTTTTAAGGATCCGTTTCCCCTTAGGGGTATGGTGCACCTCTGGATGAAACTGGACACCATAAATCTCCCTGTTTTTATCTTTTATGATAGCAAAAGGAGAATTTTCAGAATGGGCAAGGGCTTTAAAACCAAAAGGCAACTCAAATATTCTATCCTGATGGCTCATCCATACAATATCCCCGTCCTTTATACCTTTTAGCAAACCGTCATATTCGTCTATGTATATGTGGGATTTGCCGTATTCCCTTTTTGTGGATGTATCCACTTCACCGTTAAAAAGCTTTGTAATCAGTTGAAGACCGTAACAGATCCCGAGAATAGGGACATCCAGCTCAAAGATCTCCTTTCCGATAACCGGGGCGTCTTCTCTGGTTAAGCTTTTTGGCCCTCCAGAAAATATAATACCTTTAGGTTTTAATGCCCTGATCTTATCGATAGACACATTATACGGATATATCTCACAGTAAACCTTCAGTTCCCTTACCTTTCTTGCAATGAGCTGGGTATACTGAGACCCAAAATCGAGTATTAACACTATTTCCTTATGATAGTCCTGCATGTTATTCAATCCTGTAATTCGGTGCCTCTTTTGTAATGATTACATCGTGGACATGACTTTCCCTTAACCCTGCAGATGTAATCCTTAAAAACTTCGTCTTTGTCTGAAGTTCCTTTATATTTACACACCCCACATAACCCATCCCTGCCCTTAGTCCTCCAGCAAGCTGCTGCACCACAATAGAAAGGGAACCCCTGTAAGGAACCCTTCCCTCAATGCCTTCAGGGACGAGCTTTGATTCCATCTCTGTTTCTTCAACACAGTATCTATCTCTCGATTTACCTTCTTTCATTACCTCCAGCGAGCCCATACCCCTGTAAACCTTATAGGTTCTTCCCTGATAAAGTATCATCTCTCCTGGCGTCTCGTCTGTGCCTGCAAAGAGGTTTCCTATCATAACAGCATCGGCTCCGGCAGCAATTGCCTTTGTAATATCCCCGGAATATTTAATACCACCGTCGGCTATGATGGGTATGTCGTATCTTTTTGCCACCTTTGCCGCCTCCATTATGGCCGTAATCTGAGGGACACCAACACCTGCTATAATCCTTGTGGTGCAGATAGACCCGGGGCCTACTCCTACCTTTACAGCATCACACCCTGCCTTGATTAATGCCTCGCACCCCTCTGCGGTTGCAATGTTGCCGGCTATGAGCTGCACATTCTTAAAATTTTTCTTTATGTCTTTAATGGCCTCTATCACGTTTTTTGAATGACCATGGGCTGTATCTATTACAATAACATCGCAACCAGCCTTTATCAGTGCCTCTACCCTCTGGTCCCTATCGGGGCCTACCCCTACTGCTGCACCCACCCTGAGCCTTCCCAGATGGTCTTTACAGGAGTTGGGATATTTTCTCATCTTTTCAATGTCTTTTATGGTAATTAAACCTTTTAAATTAAACTTATCGTCCACAACAAGGAGCTTTTCAATCTTGTGCTTATGGAGAATACTTTTTGACTCTTCTAAGCTTATCCCCTCTTTCACGGTCACAAGGTTCTCCTTTGTCATCACATTTCCCACTGTTTCATCGAGGTTTGTCTCAAATCTTAAATCCCTGTTTGTTATGATGCCTACAAGTTTTTTTCCCTTTGTCACCGGTATGCCTGAAATCCTGTATCTTGCCATTAATTCAAGGGCATCTTTTATTTTCTGTTCAGGTCTTATTGTAATGGGGTCTATTATCATGCCGCTTTCTGACTTTTTAACCTTTTCAACCTCCTGGGCCTGCTCTTCGATGCTCAAGTTTCTATGAATGATACCTATTCCACCTTCCTGTGCAAGGCATATAGCTGTTTTGGATTCTGTAACTGTATCCATGGCAGCGCTGATAATGGGTATGTTCAATTTAATCTGTTTTGTCAAGTATGTAGAGATATCCACATCTTTTGGCATTACCTTACTTAATGCAGGCACCAGCAAAACATCGTCAAAGGTAAGGCCTTCTTTTATGTCTTCTTGTATCATAAACACTCCTTCAATAACTTATTTCTTGTAGCCAACAGGCATTAAAAGAAGGGGTTCATGGGTCTCTTTTATGCCAAGCACAGCCTTTACTTCACTGTCATTAAATGCACCTACAATACCGCAGGCAAGACCTCTATTAAAAGCTGCAAGGGCTATATTCTGAGAGACATTACCTGCTTCCATATGGGCATATCTAATACCCCTTTCCCTGTATTTAATGGTGATTCTGCTATATTCACATGTTATGATGATCGTGCACGGGGCATGGGCCATCCACATCTGGGATAACGATGCCCTTGCAATCTTTGACCTTAAATCTTCACCTTTAATGAGGATTAATCCATGTTTATAAGGTTCATAGGCATAAAGGCCATTCGGGGCATGTTCACCTTTTTTTACTTCCAATTTGCCGCAGGCTATGTAAATGTTTAAAGGATAAAGGGCACCTGCGGACGGAACGGTTCTGCCACCATCTTTTTTAAAACCGTATGCTGCCCAGAGTACATAAGAAAGATCCTCCACACTGATGGCAGTATCTTTAAAATCCCTTACAGTATGCCTTTTGTTGATAAGGTCTTTAAAATAAATAGTTTTATCATCTGAAGGTTCATACAATTTTATAGTTTCCATAGCTTTGCCGTTGTTATTAAAAAAACAGAAGAATAATAATATGGCGCACAAAAGGCTTGCCATTTTTTATGGGATTAGTATAATGCATAGAATTGAAATAATCAAAGAGTTTTTTTATCGTGGAAGAACATATTATAGAAATTTCAAATCTTTATACGAGTTTTTTCATTGATACCCAGGTTATACCTGTAATTAACAATCTAAACCTCTGTATTAAAAAGGGAAAGGTCTTCGGGTTAATCGGGGAGAGTGGTTCTGGCAAGACCATGACGGCCCTTTCCATATTGAGACTCGTACCCTCTCCCGGCAGGATAACAGGCGGGGAGATATATTTTGAAGGGAAAAATCTCCTGTCTTTAACAAACAAGGAGATGGAAGCTATAAGGGGGGATAGAATTGGTATGGTCTTTCAGGAACCCATGACCGCCCTAAACCCTGTAATACGGGTGGGTGAACAGATAAGTGAAACATTGATAATCCATAAAGGCCTATCAAAAAAAGAGGCAAAGGAAAGGTCCATAGAACTTTTACAAAATGTGGGATTCGAAGACCCCGAGAAGAAATACCTCCAGTATCCCCATCAATTAAGTGGGGGGCAGAGACAGAGGGTGCTCATTGCCATAGCCATTTCCTGTAATCCTTCGTTAGTCATTGCCGATGAACCCACAACAGCCCTCGATGTGGCCACAGAATCCCAGATACTTTTGCTTTTAAAAACACTCATCGAAACAAGGCAACTATCCATGCTTTTTATAACCCACAACCTTAACATCATGAAGAGATTTGGTGATCACATAGGCATTATGTATGCAGGCAGACTCCTTGAAGAGGCACCGGTTTTTGAATTTTTTAACAAACCCCTGCATCCTTACAGCAGAGGCCTTATGGATTCTATCTTTACACTAAAATATAATGAAAAAAGATTAAAGGCCATAGCAGGATCTGTTCCAAAACTATCCGAATTACCACAGGGGTGCAAGTTTCACCCTCGCTGCAATTATGCTATGGATAAGTGTAAAAAAGAAGAACCTGAAATGAAACATTTAGGTAATGGAAGATGGATACGCTGTTATCTGTTTTAGAATTAAAAAAAACATATGAGGTAAAGAAATCGCTCTTTTCCTCAAAAAAAGAGATTATTCATGCCGTTGATTCCATTTCCTTTGATCTTCCAAAGGGCTCTACTCTTGGTATAGTAGGGGAAAGCGGTTCTGGAAAAAGCACACTGGCAAGGTGTATCCTTTTTCTTGAAACACCGGATGAGGGAAAGGTCATATTTGAAAACAGGGATTTAACTACACTAAAAAAAGATGAAATGATGACTGTAAGAAAGGACATGCAGATAATATTTCAGGACCCTTATTCTTCCCTTAATCCCAGAAAGAAGGTGCTTGAAGTCATCGGAGAGCCCCTTTTGTTTCACGGCTATTCAAAAAAGAAAGACCTTATTTTTAAAGTAAAGGATGTTTTAAACGACGTGGGTCTCGGTGAAGATTTCCTGAATAAATATCCCCATGAAATGAGTGGCGGTCAGAGACAGCGCGTTGCCATAGGAAGGGCCATTGCCACAAACCCAAAATTGATTATTGCAGACGAGCCAGTATCTTCACTGGATGTATCCATACAGGCACAGATTGTAAATCTCTTTCTTGATATAAAGGAAAAAAGGGGGATATCCATGATATTTATCTCCCATGACTTAAATATCGTAAGATTCATCTCCGATGAGATAATCGTTATCTATAAAGGGAGGGTGGTGGAATCCGGTAAAACAGAAGAGGTATTTTATAAACCGTTACATCCATATACGTTGATGCTCATCGAATCTGTAAGGGCTGATACTATAAACATAAAAAAGGGGCCTGATTTAAACAACCACCTATACGAAGGCTGCCCTTATTATCCCAGATGTAACATAAGAATAGAAAGATGCAGAGATAACCACCCTGACCTTATAGGGGATAAGACGCATAAGGTTGCCTGCTTTTTATATAGTAAATGATAATAGCCGGATTAAGCAGTTTTCTTTTTTAATATCAGGGCACCACCTGCTCCCAATAAAGACACGGCTGCAGAAAGTAAAAAGGCATATGTAAAAGTCCCTGTAGTATCCTTGAGCCAGCCGCCTATTACAGGACCCAGTGCCTGGCCTATCCCGAAAAATAGGGTAATAAAACCAAGACCTGCCGGGGCAAGCCTGCCTCCCACTGCATCCCCTGATGCTGCTGCCATTATGGTGGGGATGGAAAATGCAGCAATGCCAAAGGCTACGGCAGATACATAAAAACCTATAGGGTCTTTCCACAGGGCAAATATGGCGTAAGATATGGCAAGGTTAAGATACGCCAGAACGGAACCGTATTTTCTTCCCAGCTTATCGGATATCCAGCCGTAGATGACCCCACAGAAGATACTGAATATACCCAGGATGGAGAATATACCACCTGCCTCTTGGGGTCTCATGCCCATCTCTTTTGTAAGATATGCCACAAAAAAGGTAAGATATATTATATAAGAAAAACCATACATGAAATAGACACAGCCGAGTTTCCATATCTCAGGTTCCACAACCACATCTCTAAATGCAGAAAACAGCGTAATTTTTGCACCTATCTTTTTCTCCTCCTCACCACCGTACATGGTGGTGCCTTTTTCCTTTGGATTGTCCCTTAAGAATCCATAGCATATAAAGGCACAGATAAAGACAATAGTACCCAGTAAAAACCATGCATATCTCCAGCCCTCTTTACCGAACGCAGAGATCACAGGGGGCAGTATTATACCGGATAGAAATAGACCGAATCCAATCCCGGCAGATACGATACCTGTTGCAAGTCCCCTCTTTTTCATGGCAAACCATGCTGCTGGAAGTGCCATTATGGGCACATAACTACCTCCATTTCCAAGCCCTGAGATTAACCGCATAAAAAAGGCAAATATAAAAGAATTAGAAAGACCTGTTAAGAATAAGCTGATCCCTATTACGAGAAGGGATACAAACACAACCCTTCTGATGCCGAACCGGGCTGCCAGAAATCCACCGATTATGGCAAGGGAAAGATACCCTATAAAATTGCCTGTAGCAATAGAGCCAAGCTGTGTGTAAGTAAGAGAAAGACCGTCCTTCATGGAAGGAAGGATTACTGAATAGGACATCCTTCCAAAACCGTGGGCAAGAACCGTAACCAGTGTTCCTGTAAAGGCTATAACCCAGGCATAATGGATCAT
>CAZJOP010000083.1:3327-8003 GCA_964547695.1 uncultured Syntrophorhabdaceae bacterium | reverse complement strand
AAGTCTATGATGGATCTATGGAAGAATGGTGCAGAGATGAAGGGCCCCTTTCCCATTGATTTATAAATTTCTCCTTCCCCTGCCATCCCTTTCAGGCACATGAATATTGAATTTCTTTATCTTTCTGTAAAGGGTGCTTATATCTATACCCAGTTCCCTGGCCGTTAATTTTCTATTTCCGTTTAATCTATTAAGCGTCTCGTATATGAGTTGCTTTTCCATGTCAATAATGGTTTTTTTATCCATTAATGTATCAGATAAGGCCTGATCAGGTATTAATTCAGGTGGTAAATGATTTACCTCAATTACATCTTTTCTACATAACACAAATGCATGCTCTATGATATTTTCCAATTCCCGTACGTTTCCTGGAAAATCATATCCCATAAGTATTCTCATAACCTCATCAGATACACCTATGATATTTCTCCCCTGCAATTTATTAAACTTGGCAATTATGTGGTCTACAAGCAAAGGTATGTCTTCACGTCTTTCCTTCAGGCTCGGTAGTTTTATATGAACAACGCGGATGCGGTAGTATAAATCTTCTCTGAATTTCCCTTCTTCCACAAGCCTTGCAAGGTCTTTATTTGTTGCAGCTATTATACGAATATCTACTTTAATCGGTTCGATTGCACCAAGGGGTTCCACTACCCGTTCCTGTATAACTCTAAGCATTTTTGCCTGAAGCGCAGAAGAGATGTCCCCTATTTCATCGAGAAAGATGGTGCCTCCATTGGCAAGCACAAAACGGCCTATTTTATCCTTCTTTGCGTCTGTGAACGCCCCTGCCTTATAACCGAACAGTTCGCTTTCAAGAAGTGTGTCTGGCAATGCTGCACAGTTTATTGCTACAAAACGTCTATTTCTTCTCGGTGATAGGTTATGAATAGCCCTTGCAAAAAGTTCTTTTCCAGTGCCACTTGGACCTTCTATTAAAACAGTGCTTGTGCTTTCTGCTATAAGGGGCAACATATCAAATAATTTTATCATTGAAGGGCTTTTACCCACTATATCTTCAAATGTGTGACGACCTTTCAATTCCTTCTGCAGTTCATCAATCTGGCTTAAGTCTTGAAATGTCTCAACCCCACCGATTATATTACCCTCGTTATCTTTTAGGATTGCCGTTGATATGCGAATGGGGATCTTCATACCTTTGTTGTTAACTATATAGGCAGTGTGATTCATAATGGGATTGCCTGTTTCAAATGTTTTTTTCAGGGCACAATTTTCTTCACAGATGCTTGCATGAAATACGTGAGAACATAGACGACCCAGTGCCTCTTTTTTTGTTATCCCTGTTATGCGCTCTGCCGCTTTATTGAAAAACGTAATCTGCCAGTTTTTATCCACAGTAAAGACCCCTTCATTTATAGAATCAAGTATCACATCCCTCTGGCTAATAGTTGATTCATTATCCATGATTAGCCCCTGTTTATTAATATTATAATATTGCTAATTGCAATTCTATTTATAATATAATATTGCAAAATAAAAAAATAAATACAACCCCATTTTTATTTGTTTTTATAACATATCAAAATCATTATAAATTTTTTAAAAATCCTCTGGCATAAAAGTTGCTTAAATAATGTTATGGTTATAGGGATTTCAAATTGGGATAGCTTAATATCCCCTCTATTCGATGTATCTGACAGGCTGAGTTTAATTTATGTGGAAGATGGAAAAGAAATAAAAAGAGAGGGTGTAATCTTAAAAAATAGAGAACCTTTTGCAAGGGCAAAGGAATTAAAAGATAAAGGCATAGAGGTTTTGATATGTGGAGCTATCTCATCTGGTCTTGAGGCAATAATTTTAAGTAAAGGCATCAAGGTTATAGGGTTCTTATGTGGTGAAGTGCAGAGCATATTTGATGCATTTATGGAAGGAAAACTAAATAAGAGTGGTTTTTATATGCCAGGCTATGCCCACAGGCAGGCAAGGCATAGATTTCAGCACAGAAGGGGAAGAAATAGATTCCCAGAATAATTTATAAAGAAAGGAGGTGAAGGAATATGCCAGCAGGAGATAGAACAGGTCCACTTGGGATGGGCCCCATGACAGGTAGAGGTGCAGGCTTCTGCGCTGGTTATGGAGTTCCAGGATATGCAAATCCATTATTCGGGAGAAGATTTTTCGCCTGGGGCCGTGGAAGAGGTCGTGGTTTCAGAAACTGGTATTATGCAACAGGATTGACCAGATGGCAGAGGGCAGGCTTAGGCTGGCCAGCCTGGGGTGGATTTTTTAATCCCTATGCATATCCTGGTGCTACCCCATACGCGGCACCAACGATTACCAGGCAGCAGGAGATTGACTCACTGAAAAGCCAGGCAGAATATCTTGAAGAGCAGCTTGAAAACATCCGTGCAAGGCTAAAAGAGCTTGAAGGAGAGGCAAAATAGCATTCAAAAAGGCAAAAAAAAGGGGTAGTTAAAGTTACCCCTTTGGCTTGTGAAAACAATCGTATTTGGTAATTGAAAAAAATATATATCAAATCAATGGATATAAAAATTCTTTTCGATAGTAAAAGATCAAATAATAAGTTTTTTATAGGCTGGGGCATATCTTTTTTTATAGATAACAAAATTCTTTTTGATACCGGCGAGAAGGCAGAACCACTTCTTCATAATATGAGAGAATTAGGTATAAATATAGATGATATAGAGACAATTGTTATATCCCACGACCACTTTGACCATACCGGTGGATTATGGGCTATTCTTGAAAAAAAACCTAATATGAGAGTTTATATATGTCCAAATTTCAGTCAAGATTTTAAAAAAAAGGCTATGTCTTTGGAATGCCATTTAATCATGGCTGATTCTTTCATGGAAATAGACAATGGAATATACACAACAGGTGAAATAACGGGAAAATTTGGCATATATAAAATACCTGAACAGTCTCTTGTCCTTAAAACAAAAAAGGGTCTCACCATACGAACAGGATGTGCCCACCCCGGCATTATTAACATACTGGAATATGTTAATGCTAACCTCAATGATAGCCCTTATCTTGTGATGGGTGGTTTTCACCTACTGGATGAACCTGTTAAAAATATAGTTTTTGTAGTTCAAAAATTTATAAAATTGGGGGTAAAACAAGTAGCTCCATCACATTGCACAGGAGAAGATGCAACCAATATATTCAAAGCTTCATATGGCAACAATTTTATGGATATTAAAGTGGGAAAGATTATAAATGTGTAAAACAAAAGGAGATAAAACGTGCCATTTGGTTTTGGCAGAGGCAAAGGCTTTGGAAAGACAGTAGGACATGGAAAGCCCGAAAGAAATAAGGGTCAGGGAAGGTGGGGATATGGAGGGCCACCTACAAATTGCATATGTCCTAATTGCGGAACTACTGTGCCTCGTGAACCTGGTATCCCATGCTATCAAAGAAGATGTCCTCAATGTGGCTCTTTCATGGCAAGGGAATTTCTTAATATTGAATAGCATAATCTAAACAACAATGGAAAGAAGGGATGCTCATATTGAAGAGCTAAAAAAAGGTCGGAAAGTAGCCCTTATTTCAACCATAACATTACTTTTACTTGCAATTACAAAATACGGCACAGGATATCTCTTTAATTCAAAAATCCTTATTGCTGATTCCTTCCATAGTGGTGTTGATGTCCTTGCCATCTTCGCCTCCTGGTTTGGTCTCTGGCTTGCCTCGCAAAAAGAAAGAAAGCGATTTCTTTATGGACTTTATAAGGCTGAGACTTTTGTCACCCTTTTCATAGGGATACTGAGAGATGGTCAAGTCTTTTGAGAAGTAGATGCCCCATGATATACGTTGGTATAGGTTATCACAAGTTATGCCTAAATATAAAGAAAAGAGTAAATTATTGTCTTATTATTGGCAGTCATTTTGGGATTAATATCTGAGAGGCTCCAGTTGAAGATATTTCGGCGTGAGGTTGCCCCTCTCGCTGTGTCAAAGGGTTCTTTACTGCCACTGCCTTGTACTCCACATCAGGAAGTGGCAATGAAAAGATAGAAATGAGTATTGTTTAGAACAATATACTTGCGGTAACACATAATAATGCAGATTAATAAAGGCATTATGGTATTGTCAATTGAATGTATAAAGGGGTGATCTTTCATCTTCTAAAGAAATTTCAACGATTCTCTCGCCTATCCAGGGGGCTTTTGACACCAAGTATATTCTT
Organism: uncultured Syntrophorhabdaceae bacterium; assembly: GCA_964547695.1. Lineage (GTDB taxonomy): Bacteria > Desulfobacterota > Syntrophorhabdia > Syntrophorhabdales > Syntrophorhabdaceae > JAKORG01. Next base: position 3,826 of record CAZJOP010000083.1, on the reverse strand, counting down.
TGTGGCCACATGGGTGTAACTCATTGTTGTCTGAAGGTTACGATGACCGAGCAGTTCCTGCACTTCCCTGATATTGACTCCATTCATAAGCAAGCGTGTGGCGAAGCTGTGGCGGAGGGTATGGACGGTAGCATGTTTCACGATCCCGGCCTTTTTGAATGCCGCACCGATTGCGGACTAAATCAATTTATCGCTAATATGATGCCTCCTTATCTTCCCGCTTAACGGGTCAACAGAAAGCTGCTGGGCGGGAAAAACATATTGCCACCCCCATTCTTTGCCTGCATTGGGGTATTTCCGGCTCAGTGCATCAGGAAGATACACCTCGCCATGTCCTACTGCCAGGTCTTTTTCGTGGAGCGTTTTTACCTGTTCAAGATGACTTCGGAGGGCTTCCCGCACTGCCTCGGGCAATATAGTGGTCCTATCGTTGTCACCCTTCCCACCCCTTACATAGAGAGTTTTTCCATCAAAATCCACATCTTTTACCCGGAGTCGG
>CAZJOP010000083.1:0-3266 GCA_964547695.1 uncultured Syntrophorhabdaceae bacterium | reverse complement strand
TTTGCCCGTACAGTACATGTAAGATCACCCACATCTTTTCTCAACACCTCCCTGAACAGGAAAAGGAGGGCATTGAATGCCTGGTTTTGCGTAGAAGAAGAAACCCTTTTATTGATTGCAAGCCATGTCAGAAAATTCTTTAAGTCTTCTTTTGAAATGGAGGATATACTCTTCTGTGTTTCCGAAACATAAATAAAAAACCTTTTTACCCAGTCAAGATATGTTCGCTCAGTATTGTATGAATAATGCTTTAATCTGATAAGACGCTTCGCTCTCTCCATAACCGCTGACCCATACTGATTGTCTTCGCTTTTTTCTCCGCTTGTGGCCTCCAGAACGGTTCGTGCATTGAAATGGTCTAAATATAATTTTATGGCCAGTTCAACATGCCGGATTTGCCAGTCTTCCAGTTTGCGCGTTTTTTCCTGCTCCTCAAGGAATTCCATAACAAGTTCATCGATGTTTCGTTTGTCGTTCTTATTAACAAATCTAAGGAATCTGCTTGCCCATAATGCATAAAAGGGAATGTTTTTATCCTGTGTAAGTTTACTGGATAATAGAAACGCCTGAAAATCAGGTAAAATCTCTTTCAAACTCTCTTTTGCCATAAACACCTTAAATTACGATATTCGTTTTTAGTATTTATTATCTCAAAATGCGAATATCTTTCAACGTAAATAATAATAACGAAATTTTTATTGTAATTTTTTATTGTAATTTTTTATAATTTATGTAGAGTCAAAGAAAAAGTATTTCGTATATTAAATGTTATGCGGCCAGATTTGACGCGATGACTTTAATACTGAACGAGATTCACTTGCTTCGAGGTCTGGGAGAGACTTTGCTTGTTGCAGCGGCCGACCGGCGAGTTTCCAAGCCAGATGGTTCCTATGATTCCACTCGCCAGAAGTTGTTTCACATTCCCTACTTGCACGGGGCTATAGCATACTTTGGGCTTGCGGTAGTCTACCCTAATGGGCGGCCGCAGTATATGTCCGACTGGCTGCCTCGTTTTATTGAACGACATTCTTACGTTCGAGACCTGGAGAGTTTCGCTAACACTCTCAGGGAGGAACTCATTCGGGTTGTTCCAGCTAAAGTTTTGAGGGTGAATCCTTCTGGTTTTCACATTTGCGGATACGACGGTGCGGGCCATCCAGATTTCTGGTACCTCTCAAATATCGGGGGGTTACAAGACTTTAAGTACATCGGCCTCAAACCTCAGTACGCGCCGCCAGAGTCCCATTTCCTTGGCAGAGATGCACCTCGCAATTTTGGATGGGATGGGAAGAATCCTCTCTCGGCGAGAAACGGTGTCCAAACATATCGTAATGGGGATTTCAGAGCCCACGTAGCCGCCTGGGAGCTGTTGGACGACATTTACTCTAGGTTATTACAATTTCCAGATTTCAAGCCGCCCAGAACACATAGCGAATATGGCGAGTACGTAAAGTTTAAGTTCGAGGTTATCGCGTATATCTACAAGAAGCGGGCTAGAAAGCAGATTATAGCCCGCCCGATAGATGTGCTCGTCTTGACAAAAGACTCTCAGTAGAGAGATGGGATATCTTCCATTGCGGGTAAGGAAAAACTAAAATGAAAATGGTAAAAAATAGAGATATATTTAAACCTAACCTTAAATATCCTGAAGATTTCATTAATAAAATAATTTGTGGAGATTGTTTAGAACTGATACATTTAATTCCAAACAATTCAATAGATGTTGTGCTTACTGACCCACCATACGGGTTAAAAAAAGATGCTATCAGAGGCGATGCTGATTTAAGTCTTTTTTATAATATCCTCTCAGAATGCGATAGGATTTTAAAAGACAATAGTTTTTTTATTACATTCTTTAGTACAAAGTTTTTGCCCCGCCTATTTGAGAACAATCCATTTAATTATTTCTGGCAGATTGTTTTATATTGTCCTGAAGGAAGGGTTAAATCTCCAATTGGATATACAAGATTTATGTCTTGTTTTATCTTTAAAAAAGGAAAACCTAAAATTATTCGCTTTAATAAAGATATATTTATTGACACCCCAGGAAAAATGGTAGAACCTGATGAAGGATATATAGATCATCCCACACCTAAACCTAAACATTTTATAAGAGAAATCTTAAAAATGTTTTCAAAAGATAATGACTTGATTTTGGATCCTTTCATGGGTAGCGGAAGCACTGCTGTAGCGTGCCTTCAACTTAATAGAAGATTTATTGGCTTTGAAATTGAAGAGAAATACTGTAAAATTGCCCATGAAAGACTCCAATGGTCATTGGGCGGGTTACAAAAGAATCATGAAATACCAGAGCTTAAAATAGGGAGGTAAAAAAATGGATTATGAAGTTAAAGAAAACAATATTTTATTAACCATACCCGCTGCTAATGCTGGTAAATTTAGATTTAAGAAAAGACGAAATAGATTAGATTTTGGTGAAACCTTTTCTACAAGAAAAGGGAAATTTGATGACCAAACCTACTTGGAATGGCAAATTGGTTATGATGTTCCTATTAACGATGTTGAAGCGGGCAAAAAAGTAACAGAATTAACAAGTAAGCATTTTATTGGAAGTAATGGGAAAACAAAGTATCCTTACGAATTATCAGAAATATTTTATAAGGGTATGGAATTAAAATTCATCTCCATAGAGGAAGTAAAAAAGTTGCTAGAAGAAATAGAAAATTATAATAGTTTTATAGATCAAAAAGTCATAACCGTTGAACCTCATTCAGATCTGATTTTAAATAGAATAAACTTTAAAGAAACAAGCATTAAATTGCCGACACTATTTATGATTGACACTTTAGATGAGACACAAATAGAGGTATCTGTTCAAAAACAACAGTATGCTACTGGTGTTCAACCAATGGTTTATTTTTGTATACCTTTAAAAGCATTTGAAAATTCGTCAAACCTATATGGTAAGTCATCTGTATCTGGTGATAAACTTGAATATGTTATTAATAAAGACAAATTTTCAAATTTTATTTTAATGATGAAAGTGTTTGGAATGGCATCTAAACGGCACAATCACGATGTTGTTCAAATCCTTAAAATACTTATTGATATTACAAGTAGGTGATAGTTATGCAAGTTCATTTAGCAGAACATTTGCCAAAAAATAAGAGAATCCAGTTAGGCAGTTACTATACCCCTGAAATACTTGTTAAACAGGTTCATGAATTTATAACCCCTTATTTAGAAAACAGAAAAATAAAGTGTATTGTCTTTGACAGTGCAGGAGGTTGTGGGGCTTTTATATT
>CAZJOP010000082.1:0-8011 GCA_964547695.1 uncultured Syntrophorhabdaceae bacterium | reverse complement strand
TGACCTTGCCTACCTTAAAGGCTGTGTTTTCCTGTGTCATGTCCATGCGCATATCAAGGGTATTGTTATCGTAAAAACTAAAACCCCTCTTCCCAGCTATCTGATACATAGACAGTCCGAGGTCGAATAATATCCCGTCAAAGGTATCAATACCCATTTCGTTTAAAAGTGTTTTTAAGTTTCTAAAATTACCCTTTACCAATGTCACCCTTTCGCCAAAAGGCTCTAAAGTCTTTTTAGCAATTTTTAAGGCATATTCGTCCACGTCAAAACCAATAAGTTTAATCCTTTCATTATGCCTGAGAATGCTTGAGGCATGTCCCCCACCACCTACCGTTGCATCAATAAAAATATTAAACTTTTCGGAAATTAAATGTTCTATTACTTCTTTAACAAGAACAGGAATATGAGCTAAAGCAATCAAAGGCCCAGCTCAGAAACTATATCAGCTACCTTGTCAGGGTCAGAGGTTGCCTTGCGAACAAGCTCTTCCCATATCTCTTTTGCCCATATTTCTATCTTTTTGCCCATCCCAATGATCACCACATTTTTTTTAATCATGGCATCTGTTTTTAAAGATTGGGGTAATAATACCCTCCCCAATTTATCTATAGGGCATTCTGTAACCCCGGAATAAAAATACCTCAAAAAGGTCCTTGCATCTTTGTTAATTTGTTCTTTTTTTGATATGTTTTCCTGTATATTCACCCATTCCTGATAGGGATAGGCCACAATGCAGCCATCAAGATTCGTCAATACAAGACGCATATCATATTTTGTAGAGAGAATCTCCCTGAATTTAGATGGGATACTCACCCTGCTTTTATCGTCTATGGCGTATTCATATCTACCGGCAAACATTTTTATACCACCTTATAACACCATTTACCACATTAAACCAACTATACTTGTAACTTTTGATTTTGTCAAGGGTTTTTTTATATTTTTGAATAAAAACAATCAAAATCCGTAATCGACAATTAGCTAAAAGATATGATAGAGATATTATAAAAGTTTTTAAGGGGTAAAAGCATTGTTAAAGGAACAGATGATTGAAGCACTGCCAGAAGCCTCCGGTGTTTACATATTCAAAGACGGCCAGAACAAAGTAATTTACATAGGCAAGGCAAAAAGTATAAGAGAAAGGGTGAAAAGCTATCTTAGAGAAGGCTATCACGATCCCAAGACAAGACGCCTTGTGGAGAAGATAAGCCATATAGAGACCATTTTAACAAACAATGAAAAAGAGGCATTCCTTTTAGAAAATAACCTCATAAAAGAATACAGGCCCAGATACAACATAAACCTCAAAGATGACAAAAGTTATGTATCCCTTAAGGTGACAATCCATGAACCATATCCGGGTCTATATGTAACAAGAAAGATAGAAAACGACGGTTCTTTGTATTTTGGCCCATATCCCAATATCGGGGACATAAAGGATACCTTAAGAATCATCCACAGGTTTTACCCTGTGAGGAGATGCAAAAATACGGTGTTTAAAAAGAGAAAAAGGGCGTGCATCTTATTTCAGATGAATAGGTGTATGGCACCCTGTGAAAAAAAGGTAAGTGAACATGCATATAGAGAAATCGTGTTAGAACTCGTAGATTTTTTGTCAGGGAAAAATAGTAAAATCATGGATAATCTTGAAAAAGAAATAGAAAAGGCAGCCCGGGAATGGCGCTTTGAAGATGCAAAAATCATAAAAGAGAGGTATGAGGCCATAAAAAAATTAACGGAAAAACAACATGTCCATGAGCATCTGGGAAAGGACAGGGATGTGTGGGGATTTCTCGATTTAGACGGTGAATTAAAGGCAGTGGTTCTTATATTCAGAAAAGGTGTGCTTATTTCAAAAAAAACATATAAGAAATCATATGCACCGTCATCCATTGACAGCGCTATATCATCGCTTATATTTCAGTTCTATGAAAATCGCACAGTGCCTGAAGAGATAATTATATCCCAGGATATTGAGGATAGAAGATACCTTGAAGATTTCTTAAAAGAGAATAAAAATAAGGGGACAAAAATAAAATACCCTGATTCGAAAAATGTGGATGCTTATATAGGCCTTGCAATAGAAAACTTATACGAAAAGGCTGAAGATGGCCTCGATGTGGCATTTATGAAGACGTTAAATATGAAAAGTTTACCTGTCAGGATAGAGGCCTACGATATATCCCATGTCCATGGGAAAAATCCAACTGGGGTAATGGTGGTGTTTGAATCGTTCAAACCTAAAAAAGAAGGATACAGGGTCTTTCACATTAGAGATGCAACCCCTATGGACGATACAGCCTCCATTATGGAGGTGCTTTCAAGAAGGTTGAAAGACGAAGAGATTAAGCCCTTGCCAGAACTTATAGTCATAGACGGTGGTAAGGCACAGCTTTCATCTGCCCTTAAGGTCTTAAACGAGATGCATCTCCATATCGATGCAATAGGGATTGCAAAAGGTTTACGAAGAGACGGCATGGGGGATTTAATATACCTTCCCAGAAGAAAAAATCCCCTTCTCCTACCGTCTTCTTCACCTGTTTTAAAGGCCCTGGTCATGATAAGGGATGAGGCACACAGGTTTGCCCTTTCATCCCAGAGAAAATGGAAAAGAAAAGAGGCATTTATGACCTCCGTAAGTCATAACAGACAATAGCTGAGCAAAAGTATTTTCTCTTTACAGCCAGTTAAATGTATGCTACAAGTTTAAAACAGTTTTAGAGGATAAGGGGTGAACATGATAACAGGCATAGGCAGTCTTCCGTTGACGGATGTGGATAAGGCCATAGATATGATCTTTGATACATGTCCAGAGGTGCCTTTTTGGCCGCAACTGCCAAAAAGGTCACCGGATGAAAACATGTATTCCCCCTTTTTAGAACATGTCCCGTGTATAGTCAATGAAAAACATACTGTTTTTGTAAACACAGAGGATACAGAAGGTATAGAGAAGTTCTATGAATACTTTGAAGCAAAGGATGTCTCTAAATTTGCAATATCTGAAGACATGGCACCGGGATTTTACAGATTTCTTGATAGATTAAACGAGATCTCCCACAGGGTGAAGTTTATAAAATGCCAGATTACCGGTCCTTTTAGCATGGGGCTCGGGCTAAAAGATGAGAAGGGTGTGCCCATCATCTATAACTACGGTTATTTTGATATCATAAAAAAATCCATTCACATGAAGGCATTGTGGATGGTGGATAAAATCGCGTCAAAACTACCGGACAAAAAAATCATCATCTTTTTCGATGAACCTTATATGGTGTCATTCGGTTCAGCATACGTATCTATAAATAAAGATGAGGTAATATCCATTTTTAATGATGTGTTAACAGGCATTAGTGCCATAAGGGGGGTGCACTGCTGTGGAAATACAGACTGGTCAGTCCTTTTAAACACAGATGTGGATATTATAAATTACGATGCCTTTAACTACCTCGAAACCATATTTTATTTCAGGGAGGAGCTAAAAAATTTTTTAAAAAAAGGTGGCCTTATCTCGCCGGGCATTGTTCCCTCTTCTGATATTGTTATGGAAAAGACCTTAAAAGATATGGAAGAGCTCCTCGTTAAATTTAAGGGCTATTTAGAGGATGCGTCTGAAGATAAAGACAATAAAGGGCATAAAGGGCTTCTTATCACAACAAGCTGTGGATTGGGCAGTCTGAGTGAAGAAACAGCCATAAAGGCCATGATGCTTTTAAAGGCACTATCCCATGAAATCTAAAAAACCCATGTAAAGATGAGAAAAAGACTTATTCCCATATCCATAGGGGTTCTCGTCTCAATCCTGTTTTCCATATTTGCCATTATCAAACTCTTACCATTAGAACATCTCGAACAGCTCATATACGATACCAGATATAAATTAAAGGGAAAGGGTGTGCCACCGCCTGAGATCGTTATAGCAGCAATTGATGACAGAAGCCTTGAAAAGGTGGGCCGATGGCCATGGGATAGGACAAAAATTGCAAGGGTTATTGAAAAAATAAAGGGCATGGGCGCCAAAGTAATAATGGTGGATATAATCTTCAGTGAACCGGCAAAAGACGATAAGATCCTTGAAAACTCCATAAAATCGGCAGGGAATGTAATACTGCCCATAGTTTTCGATTTTAAGGGGGAAAAGGCAAAGATTACAGAAGATGTTCTATACGACAATGTCTTCCCTGTGGTGAGAAACGCCGATTATTTTAAGATATTTCCCCCATTGAGTGCCCATAGTGCATTACTCCCTGTTAGGGACCTCTTAAATGCATCTAAGACCCTGGGTTATATAAATATGTTTCCCGATAAAGACGGTGTTTTACGGTGGGAGGTACTAACCATTGAATTTGGTGGTGAGATCTTTCCTTCAATTGATTTGCAGACTGCCAGGGTATATATGGGACTACCCATCGAGGCCATGACGCTTAAGGCCACCCAGGGTGTGCAACTGGGAGAAAAATTTATCCCCACTGATTTCTGGGGCAGGGCACTCATCCACTATTACGGACCTGAGGGCACATTTCCCTATATCTCAATTGTAGATATTTTAGAAGAAAGGGTTAACCCAACTGCCTTTAAGGATAGGATTGTCCTTATAGGTGCCACTGCAGTAGGTATTTATGATTTAAGGGTAACCCCTACATCTGCTGCCATGCCAGGTATCGAAAAACATGCCAGTGTCATTGCCTCCATATTAAGACAGGATTTTATCTATAAGATAACAAACCTGACAAATGTTTTTATCATCCTCATATCCGGTATAGTGTTTACTGTCCTCATAGTCCGATTAAGGGCAATATTTGGTGCCATCTTTGCATTTTTGTTTATAAGCGCCCTGTCTTTGATTGCATACTATTTCTTTTTCTGGAAAAACCTGTGGATTCCGTTAAGCTATGCAACAAGCAATATCATCATTACATATTTTATAATAACGGCTTACAGATATGCCACAGAAGAAAGATATGCAAAACATATCAGGGCCATGTTCTCAAGCTATGTCACAGAAAAGGTGGTGAACGAACTTATAAAGAACCCTAACCTTGCAAAATTGGGCGGTGAGAGGAAAGAGGTCACTGTTTTATTCTCTGATATAAGGGGATTTACCACATTCTCAGAAAAACACGGTCCTGAAGAGGTTGTAAAGATATTAAACGAATATCTTGGTGAGATGACAAACATCATATTCAAATGGGACGGCACCCTTGATAAATTTGTAGGGGATGAGATTGTGGCATTCTGGAATGCACCTATATCGCAGGAAAACCATGCAGAGCTTGCGATTAAATGTGCACTCCATATGGTAAGGAGGCTTAAGGAACTTCAGAAAAAATGGATATCAGAAGGGAAAACACCTCTTGAGGCCGGCTTCGGTATAAATACAGGGGAGGTTATTGTGGGAAATATCGGCGCTGAAGGTAAAAAGATGGATTACACAGTCATTGGAGATAACGTGAATCTCGGGGCAAGGGTTGAAGGACTTACGAGAAAATATAACACGAACATTATCATTACTGAATTTACATTTGAAAAGATAAGGGATAAGATAAAAGACGGCACCATCTGGCACATAAGGGTAAGGGGTCTTGATAGGGTAGCGGTTAAAGGTAAAACAAAACCTGTGGAAATCTATGAAGTGGTTGAAGTTGAAAGGGATAAGCCTTCAGAGATTATCGAGCTTGAAGAAAAAGAGGTTGTAACATTTACAGAAAAATAACGGAGGTTTATATGCGTGCAATGGTTCTCGAAGGCATAGTGGATTTGATGAAACATCCATCTCCGTTAAAGTTAGCCGAGCTTCCCATTCCTTCCATAGAAGAATATGATGTTCTTATAGAGGTATCGGCATGCGGTGTCTGCCATACTGAGCTCGATGAGATAGAAGGAAGGCTAATACCTTCTTTTTATCCGATTGTGTTAGGTCACCAGGTGGTTGGAAGGGTTGTTGAGGCAGGCGATAAAACAAAGACATTAAAGATAGGTGATAGGGTTGGTGTGGGATGGATATATTCATCGTGCGGTAAATGTAGATTCTGTAAAGAAGGCAACGAAAATCTGTGCGAGGCATTTAAGGCCACAGGAAAAGATGCAAACGGCGGTTACAGTGAATATATGAAGGTCCATGAGGATTTTGCCGTTAAGATCCCCCATGTGTTTTCCGATTTAGAGGCAGCACCCCTTTTATGTGCCGGGGCCATAGGCTATCGTTCTTTAAGACTTACAAATATTAAAAACGGGATGAACCTCGGGCTTATTGGTTTTGGGGCATCGGCGCACATTGTGCTTCAACTGGCAAGATTTCTATATCCCCAATCAAAGATCTTTGTCTTTGCAAGAAGTGAAGAGGAAAGGAGATTTTCAAAGGAATTAGGTGCCTTCTGGGCAGGGGATGTGGATGAGAAACCCCCGGAGAAAATACACTGTGCCATCGATACCACCCCGGTTTGGTTTCCTGTGATAAAAGGCCTTGAAAACCTCGAAAGAGGAGGTAGACTTGTGATAAATGCCATAAGAAAAGAATACCATGACAGAATGCGTTTATCAGAGATAGACTATCCCACCCACATGTGGCTTGAGAAGGAGATAAAAAGCGTGGCAAACGTGGCAAGAGTCGATATATCCCAGTTTTTAGAGGTGGCTGCCCGTATACCCATAAAACCAGAGATCCAGACATATAACCTTGAAGATGCAAACATTGCCCTTTATGAGCTAAAAAACAGAAAAATCAGAGGTGCAAAGGTCTTAAGTGTTGCCCGATAAATTAAGAAAAACAATCGGTATAAAGGTAGATGTTGATACCCATAAGGGTATGCAAAAAGGCGTGCCTTCCCTTATGGAGATGTTTCAAACATTTAACATAAAGGCAAGTTTTTTTATCCCCATGGGACCAGACAATACAGGCCGAACAGTAAAAAGAATATGGACCTGTAAGGGCTTTCTGAAAAAGGCAAATAGGGTTGGGGTGTTACAGACTTACGGAATCAGAACCCTCTTATATGGCATACTAATAAAGGGGCCTCAGATAGCGAAAAAGGGCTCGGATATCATAAAAAGGCTCATCAAAGAGGGTCATGAGGTAGGTATACATGGCTATGACCACGTCTACTGGCATGATCACATAAAATATTTAGACAAAGATGAAACTGAAGAGATTTTGGATAAATCCATAACCACCTACAGGCAGATAGTGGGCATGGACCCTGTCTCTTTTGCTGCCCCGGGCTGGATGATAAATACCCATGCCCTTAATGTTTTTCAAAAAAACGGCTTTTTATACTCCAGCGATACAAGAGGAGAGATACCCTTCTACCCTATAATGGATAAAAAAAGTTTTTCCATAATCCAGATTCCCACCACGCTTCCCACCCTTGACGAGGTGATCGGCATAGAAGGTAATGACCCAGTAACCCTGGCAGGATATTTTTCAGGATTGCTCAAAGACGGCTTAAACATCCTCACTGTCCATGCAGAGCTCGAAGGCAATAGGTGGATAGCATTCATTGAGCTTTTTCTGAAAAGGGCAGAAGAAAAGGGATTCAAATTTTTAAGGCTTATCGATATTGCTTACGCTTTGAAGGATGAAAAAAGTTTGCCTTTTTGTGAGATCTACTATGGCACTATAAGGGGGAGGGCAGGAGAAGTCTCCTGCCACAGTCCACCTGTTATCTTTTAATACATATCCATTCCACCCATACCGCCGCCAGGTGGCATCATGGGCTGTTTTTCCTTTGGTTTCTCAGCAACCATTGCATCTGTGGTGAGTAGTAGCGATGCAACAGATGCAGCGTTCTGAAGGGCTGTTCTTGCCACCTTTGTGGGGTCTATGATGCCGGCCTCCATCATATCATCAACGAATACCTCTTTTGCTGCATCGAAACCGAAGTTGCCTTTACCGTTTTTTACCTTTTCTATGTCAATGGAGCCGTCATGACCTGCGTTCTGGGCAATCCATCTTAAAGGCTCTTCCAGTGCCTTCTTAACAATGTTTATGACAAACTGTCTTTCGCAGTCGTATTTT